>JAVBUQ010000025.1:0-13200 GCA_031555185.1 Coriobacteriales bacterium | reverse complement strand
ATCTCATTAAAGAACAGATCCGTATTGCTGCGGGAGAGCCTATCAGCTTTGTGGATCGCGCACCGTTCTCGCCTATGGGTCATGCCATTGAGTTTCGTATTAACGCCGAGGACTTTGAGAAGAATTTTATGCCCTCGCCGGGTACCGTTACCGCCTTGGAATGGCCTGGTGGCCCGGGTGTGCGCGTTGATTCCCATTTGTACGCCGGGTATACAGTTCCGCCCAATTACGATTCTCTTATAGCCAAACTGATAGTATGTGGTACAACACGTCGTGAGGCCCTCGACCGCGCGCGCCGTGCTTTGGCAGAAGTGCGCATCGAAGGTATCAAGACCACCGTAGGTTTTCATCAAAAGCTGCTCGACATTGAGGCTTTTGCAAACGGCGAAGCCCGCACGGATTTTCTGGAGAAATACTTATGAACGAGACAGAAAGACAAGAAGTGATCATTGCTCCCGGTGTGGCAGAAAGTATCGTTGCCCTGGCTGTAGCACAGGTAGACGGCGTGGCACAGATTGGCCCTAAGGCAACCCCGGCTACTGGAGGTCTGCTTGGCGCATTCACCAAAAAGCCCAGCAACAACGGCGTATTGATCATGGAAGACGAAGGCAAGATCACCGTAGATGTGCACCTTAAGCTTTATTACGGCTATAAGCTTCAGGAAGTCGCTGCCAATATTCGTGCTGCCGTGGCCGATGCCTTGCTTACACAAGCCTGCATCAACATTGCTCGAGTGGATATTACGGTAGATGGAATCGTCTTTAAGGTCTAGCGGACTCTGCACAGTGGAAGAGAAAGCACCAAAGAGCAAAGGGGTCCATTACGATCGCACCGTTGCTCGCCGTAAAGCCGTTCAGTTGCTGTACCAGGTCCAGATCCTCGGCCAACCACTTGGGGAAGCCCTTGAGAGTGATTCATTTATTGAGGAGATTGGCGTATTACCTGAGTACAGTCGCAAGCTCATTCAAGGGCTGGATGAGCATTTGGAAGAGGTTGATGCCTGTCTGTCCGGCTCTTCAGACAACTGGTCTTTGGAGCGGATGCCGTTGGTGGATCGTTGTATCCTGCGACTGGCGGTCTATGAGATGCGGTTTGAGGATACGGTACCAGTGAGTGTATCCATTAACGAGGCTATCGAGCTTGCCCACGAGTTTGGTGGAGAAGATGGTTCGGGCGGCTTTGTTAATGGAGTATTAGGCAACATTGCACGAGGCAGTGAGGAGGCCTAATCAGTGCGGCACCTTGCCTTTCTGATCAAAACGACTCTCAGTCACGTATGGTATATACGCTCCTGTCGAGACGAACCTGATCACCAGGGCAATCTGCTCACCCAGATTACGTCTTTAGAGAGAGTAAAGTGAGAGTATAGTGAGAGCACAAGAAAAGCAGGTTGAGGAGGCTTAAGTGGCTGATAATAATACAAATTCCTACACTCAGCACAAAGAGCGCTTGGAAGAGATAGTCCTGCAGATACGCTCCAAGGATGTGCCTCTTGAAAAGAGCCTTGACCTGTACGACGAGGCGCTTGCCATTGGCACCCGCTGCGTTGAGCAGCTTGAGCAAACAGACTTTACCGCAGAAGAACTGGAGTCAGTTGCTGAGCATCCAGAAGTGGAGATCAGCGGCTCTATCGCAGAATGAGTCACGACCTTATACAGAGCATCGAAAGGCCGGACGATCTCAGGGCGCTTTCGCCGGATGAGCTTGCTGTGCTGGCTGCGCAGATCCGCGGCAGGATGGTTGAGGTAACCTCGGAGACCGGTGGTCATCTTGCGTCGTCCCTTGGTGCGGTGGAGATCATTATCGCCTTGCACCGGGTCTTTGACCTCTCTTCAGACAGGCTGGTTTTTGATGTGGGCCATCAGTCGTATGCTCACAAGATCCTTACCGGACGAAACAGCCGCTTTGATACGTTGCGCCAGAAAGGCGGCATCAGCGGCTTTCCCAAGCGAGAAGAGTCCCCCTATGATGTGCACAATGCCGGGCACGCCTCCGATTCACTTTCTATTGCCTGTGGCCTGGCAGTAGCCCGTGACCTCGACGGTGGTTCCGAAGAGGTGGTGGCGCTCATAGGAGACGCGTCGCTTTCTGGTGGCATGGCCTTTGAGGCACTCAACCAGATTGGCCACGATGGCAGAGATCTCACGATTATCCTCAATGACAACGAGATGAGTATCTCCAAGAATGTTGGAGCGCTCTCCTTGTATCTGGGCAAGGCCCGTATGAGTAAATCCTATATTACCGCTCGTGATGCCGTAGAAGGTAGCCTGGAAAAAACAGGTCGCGTTGGTCGCGCCCTGGTCAATGCCGGAGAAGCCGCAAAGAGTTCGGTCAAAAAACTGGTGGTACCGGGTATGTTCTTCGAAGATATGGGCATCAAGTACTTTGGGCCAATCGATGGACATAATATAACCAGCATGGAGGAGGCATTTCGTGCTGCTCACGAGTTTGATGGGCCAGTGCTTATCCATGTAGTCACGCAAAAAGGCCATGGTTATGCGCCTGCTGAGAAGTTGCCTGAGTTTTTCCATGGTGTTGGTTGTTATGATCCCAATACGGGTGAGCCTCTGCCAGGCTCCTGCGACGAACCCACGTATACCGAGGTATTTGGAGAGACACTCGTGGGCGAGGCTGCGTTTAACACGGATATCGTAGCTATCACGGCTGGTATGACCTCGGGTACCGGGCTGTTGGGTTTTAAGGAGCACTATCCAGACCGCTTCATTGATGTAGGCATTGCCGAAGAGCACGCTGTTGCTCTGGCAGCCGGTCTTGCGCTTGGAGGCAAACGGCCGGTGGTAGCCATCTACTCCACTTTTTTGCAGCGCGCTTATGATCAGGTTGCCATGGATGTTGCCCTGCAAGATCTTCCGGTGATCTTCTGTGTGGATCGCGCGGGATTGGTAGGGGAGGACGGCGCAACGCATCAGGGCGCATTTGACCTTGTCTACCTGCGCAGTATACCTAATATGCGTATTATTGCACCTTATACAGCCGAGGATCTTAAGAGGGCATTACGAACGGCGCTGAGTATGCAAGACGGGCCTGTGGCTATCCGCTATCCCCGTGGTCATACACCACCGGAGGACGGATTGAATGGAACAACCGCTCCTGCACCTGGCGCGCAAAAATCATCGCTGGATGATTACATCCTCTTGCCGGTTGGCAAGGCAAAGAAGCTTTGTGATGGCAAGGACCTTGCGCTTCTGGCGGTGGGAAATATGGTGCCCATTGCCGTCACGTGCGCCGCACTCCTCGCAGAGCAGGGTTATGAAGCTACCGTATATGACATGCTGTGGGTCAAACCGCTAGATACAGAGGCGGTAAGTGCTGCTGCCCAGACTGGGCATATCGTTACCCTGGAAAACGGCAGCCTTGAGGGAGGATTTGGTTCGGCGGTCTTGGAAGCATTAGTGGAGCTGGGGCTTTCACCCCAGGTTCAGACCTATGGTTTGCCTGACAGGTTTATTGAACACGGCAGACAGGACCTTCTTCTGGCAGAGCTTGGTCTTACCGCTTTGGATATTGCTGACCGTATCCTTCAAAATCTCGATGAAGAATAAAGCATATCTGCGCGACGTGCTGGTACGGAAGAAGCTTGCCGAGACGGTAGAGCAGGCCGAGCGGATGATTCTTGCTGCGCAGGTCAGAGTCAATGGTGAGGTAGTTGTCCAGGCAGGAGCCTTGGTTGAGTGTGGTGCGCCTGTTGAGGTACGTGGCGGTAATCGTTATGTTTCTCGCGGAGGCCTCAAGCTTGAAGGTGCGCTCAGAGACTTCTCCTTTGATCCTCAAGGCTTAAAGTGCATAGATGCCGGAGCTTCTACCGGTGGTTTTACCGATTGCCTGCTTCAGTCGGGCGCATCAGAGGTAGCTGCGGTGGATGTTGGTTACGGGCAGTTTGACTGGAAACTACGTAAGGATAGTCGCGTTACGCTGTTTGAGCGCACCAATATTGCCAAAGCTGCGCCTGTGGAGCTGGGCGCTCCTTTTGATTTACTGGTAGCTGACCTCAGCTTTACTTCTCTGGCTCGGCTGGCTCCTTTATTTGCTGAGCTGGTAGGGGCTCAGGGTAACGTCATAACGCTCGTTAAGCCTCAGTTTGAATTACCCAAAGATCTGGTTAAGGGTGGTGTAGTGCGCAGTTTTGATCTGCATAAGCAGGCGCTCAGTTCTGTGGCTGAAGCCTACCAACGCACACACCTTATCGTTCAGGGGATGAGCTTTTCACCTATTCTTGGGCCAAAAGGTAACATGGAGTTCTGGATCTGGGCCGCAAAACAGGGCGCAACTGCTACCATAAACGAAGAAGAAGTCGTGTGCCGTGCGCACAGGGAACTATCGGATTCCAAGACGCTGAGAGGCCCGGAGGAAGTATGCGAATAGCCTTTTGCACTCACCCCGAATTGTCTGCTGCCAATGTGCAGCGTAGCGCCTGTTCTGCCTGGTTGGCAGAACGCGGAATAGATTCAAAAGTCGTTGATACGAATCGTCTGCGTATTGACTCACACGACCTGCCTGACATGGTCGACGAAACCGACGATCTCTCATTGGTATGTGCCCTTGGCGGTGACGGCACCATACTTCGTGCTGCACGCCTTGCCTACGCTGCCAGAGTGCCTCTCCTGGGTGTCAACTTTGGCAATCTGGGCTTTCTCTCCGGAGCGACCTCCCAGGCGCTCTATCCGGCTCTTGAAGCCTTTTTAGCAGGGGAACTACACGAGGATAGACGGGTAATGCTTAAGGCAGAGGCACGCTTCAGTGATGGAAGCCAGGCGAGCTATTTTGCGCTTAACGAGGTAGTCCTGGGTCGAAGCGACATGGGTAAGGTTATCGTCGTCGATATTACTGTCAACGACTATCCTTTGCCTTCTCCTCGTGGTGACGGGGTCATTGTGGCTACGGCTACAGGCTCCACCGCTTACGCGCTTTCAGCGGGAGGCCCTCTGCTTACTCCCGGTAACCAGGGGCTGTGTATCGTGCCGCTTTCTGCCATGGGTTTTAATGCCCCGGCGCTTGTCTCTGCTCCCAGCGATGTTATCAGGCTTTCGGCCTTGTCCCATAACGATCAGCATCCGCTGCTCTGTATTGATGGCCAGATCCTGGATACCAACGGCAGCAAGAGGCGGATCAACTCGGTAGTCCTCTCCAAGGCTGAACGCGACATGGTCCTGCTTCGCTACGACGCTCCAGACTTTTATACCCGCATTGCTCATTCGCTGGCTGGAGGCAGCCATGCTCACTGAGTTGCGCGTTCGCAATCTGGCGCTTATCGCCGCCGCTGAGCTGGAGCTCGGGCCGGGCCTCACGGTGCTCTCAGGCGAGACCGGCGCGGGTAAAACAGCCCTGCTTTCCTCGCTCAAGCTGCTTATTGGAGAACGCGGGGACTCTGCCATGGTGGGAAACGAGGATGACGAAGCGCGTGTTGAGGCGGTTTTCCTGGGCATGTCAGAACAAAGGCCGCAAAGTGCGCCGGATGCGTCTGAATCGCAAGGTGCGCCGGATGCGTCTGAATCGCAAGGCACGCCGGACGATTCAGGCCTGCCCGGTTTGCTGGGCGATCCCGACCTGCCCGGCACACCGGACGATTCAGGCCTGCCCGGTTTGCTGGGCGATCCCGACCTGCCCGGTACGCCGGACGATTCAGGCCTGCCCGGTTTGCTGGGCGATCCCGACCTGAAGGGCACGCCGGACGATTCAGGCCTGCCCGGTTTGCTGGGCGATCCCGATACGTGTCGTATACCAGAGCCAAACATGGTAGCATCAGGCCCCCCGGATGAGCAGGAGCACCTCGTTGTTCGTCGTATCAAGACCGACGGTCGCTCACGCTGCTACCTGGACGACACACTGGTCACGGTGGGTAGACTTGCTGATACCCTGGGCCCTACTGTGGATCTTTATGGTCAGCACGAACACCAATCGCTCCTCAAGTCGGCCGAACAGCTCCGTCTACTCGATACCTTTGCAGGAGAGAATCTGGCTGCCGGGCTGAGGGTTTATCAGGAGAGCTTGCAGACGTACAAGGAAGCCCTCAAAGAACTCCGTAGGATACAAGAACTTGGCAATAGCTCTGGCGCTGAGCGCGAGCAGGCGGCTTTTATAGTGCGCGAAGTAGAAAAGGTGGCTCCGCAACCTGGTGAGTACGAGCTGCTCGAGTCGGAATTGCCCCGTCTGCAAAATGGTGAGCAGCTTGCCGAGGCGGCAGGCAAAGCACTGGAATTGCTGAGAGGCGAAAACGGTGCGCTGGAAAAGCTCGATACCGCCCTCAAGGCTCTGGAGAACCTTAGAGGTATCGACGCCGCTTTAGATGAGCCTCTTGAGCAACTCAGTGGTCTTTCCATAGGCCTTGAAGAGGTTACTACAGATATAGGCCGTTATGCCGCAGGCATCGAATATGACCCCGAGAAGCTGCAGGTTGCACTAGACAGATTAGGCGAACTGGATGGCCTCAGCCGACGTTTTGGACCGGGTATGGCGCAGGTCTTTGCACTCATCGAGCGCTCCGAACAGCTTTTGCGGAGCTCGGAAAACACTGAAGAACGCATTAATGAGGCCGAGGCTTCGCTTGCACGGGCAAGACAGGAGCTTGAAGCCAGAGCCTCAGACCTTGCTGACTTGAGAAAGGCGGCGTCATCGGATTTTCTCGCGCAGCTTAACGGTAGTATCGCCGACCTTGCTCTTTCAGGCGCAAGCCTGGAGTTTTCTGTTAATGACCTTTCTTTTGAGAGGTGGACATCCGCCGGGTCGCAGAGCTTTGAATTGCTTTACAGCCCTGCGCCACAAGCCCCTGCACGTCCGCTGGCAAAGATAGCTTCCGGTGGCGAGCTCTCTCGTGTTATGCTTGCTATTAAGAGCATGCTTCAGTCAAGCGACAGGCCGATGACATTAGTCTTTGACGAAATAGATGCGGGTATAGGAGGCAAAACCGCACTTGCGGTGGCAGAGCGGTTAGCAAGTCTAGCGCAGCACCATCAGGTCGTTGTTATCACGCACCTGGCTCAGATTGCCGCCTTTGCAGACCAACACTTTTTGGTGAGCAAGACACGTAAGGGCAGAGATACGCACACCACCATCTCTTCCTTGGACAAAGCTGATCGGGTCACCGAGATAGCGCGTATGCTCTCGGGAACCTCTGACAAAGAAGCCATTGCCCATGCGGAGAAACTCTTGAAAGAGGCACGCCGATGATCCTGGGTATCGCATTAAAAGGAAAGAAGACCAAATACCTCGTACCCAAGCTGGGACCTGAGAATATCGCCATCATCGATCACGAAGATATCGATCGTGTATCTGGAGAGACTCTGGTGGCACGCGGAGTCAAGGCAGTTGTCAATGCCTCCAAATCCACCACTGGTCGTTATCCCAACCTCGGCCCGGGTATTATTCTTGATGCTGGTATTCCACTCTATGATAATGCTGGTCAGGCTGTTTTTGACGATCTCGAAGATGGCGATGAACTTCGCATAGAAAGCGATGGTTCGCTTTATAAGGGCAGCACACCTGTTGCCAGAGCCACCGTAATGACCAGGGCGAGATTAACACAGCTGCTTTCTGCCGCAGAACTGGCTATGGATTCAGAGCTTGAGGCATTCGTTCAGAATACCGTGGAGTTTCTTGATAAAGAATCAGTGGCGCTGATCTACGACCCCTGGGTGCCCAGGATCAATACCATCGTGAGGGGACGTCACGTTTTGGTTGTCGTACGTGGTTACGATTATCTCGCCGACCTTAACGCGCTCAAGTCCTATGTTCGTGAGGTCAAACCGGTGCTTATTGGTGTTGACGGCGGAGCTGATGCCATCATAGAGGCGGGATTCAAACCGGATATCATCATCGGTGACATGGATTCCGTATCTGATGAGACCTTACTCTCGGGACCTGAGATCATCGCTCACGCCTATGAAGACGGGGAGTGCCCTTCTGAGCCTCGGCTCAAAGAGCTTGGCCTGTCCTTTACTCCCTGGCCGCTGGCGGCTACCAGCGAAGACCTGGCGTTACTCCTTGCCTGGGAGAAAAAGGCAGACCTTATCGTGGCAGTGGGAATACACACCAATCTTGTTGAATTTCTGGACAAAGGGAGAAGTGGCATGGCCTCATCCTTCCTTGTACAGCTTAAAGTAGGCCTCAAATTGGTGGATGCAAAAGGAGTTAACAAACTCTATCGTGCCGCACCACCCGCCTGGCAGGTAATAGGGGTCGTCGCTGCCGCACTCTTAGTGGTGGCAGCCGTCTTTTTGGTATCTGCCCCGCTTCGCCAGGCATTTATCCTCTTTTGGCTTAATTTGCGTGCATTCCTGGGGTTTTAAGAGACAAAAGTCATACGATGCCGATCAGAGGGTGTAAGCTGTACCGCGGAGGGCAAAGAGACAAAGGCATTTTACCGATAGAGAGGCTTTAACTATAGTTAGTTGTGTTATATTTGGAAACGTTGGTTTTCGTCGTTTCCGGAGAATATCTATCAGTTGGGAGAAAGTATGTGTTTTAGGCCAGCGGGCATAGAAATGCCCGAACCAGACTGCCCGGAATGTGGCAGTAAGATCTCTGCTGTTGGAGGAGCGTTTCCGACAGTTTGTCCCTCATGCAACGCGGATCTGGAGAAGTACGCTGAGGAGTTTAAGGCCAAGATGGCTAGTATGCCTGGCGCCCCCGGCGCTCCTGGTGCCCCTGCACCTCCAGGTGCCCCTGGTGCTCCCAAGCCTCCCGGCGCTCCTGGTGCCCCCAAGGCTCCCGGCGCTCCCAAGGCCCCCGGTGCATAGTCTGGTCGCACTTACTTTCTAGACTACGACCCAGACAGAAGTTTTGAGCTATTTGCAGGGCTCATGCACCCAATTGGATGCGTGAGCTCTTGCTTTCTTGGCTAAGCTGTACACCGTATGCGGGTGTAGTAGTCAATGTGGTACACGGATGGAGTTTTCTGACTGCAAGGAGGATATATGGGCACTGCTGAATGGACTTGTGAACAGATAAAGAGCAGGCGGATCCTGTATCTGGCATGTGCTACCCTGACCTTATTGGTGCTAGGCCTTATTTATGCCTGGTCGATCTTTGCCGTTCCTATCGGTGCGACGTTTACCGACTATGGCCCTTTGCTGCCTCAGGTGTTTCAAGTATCGATGTTTGCATTCTGCCTTTCTGCACTCGTAGGAGCACAGGTAGTTAAAAAGTATTCCGCTAAAGCCTCCATAATTCTGGCGGCACTACTCCTCGCGGTAGGTTTTGTGCTCACCGCCCTGTTTGCCGGGGTAAGCATATGGATGCTTTACTTCTTCTATGGAATTCTGGCCGGCTCAGGCGTTGGTATTGCCTATAACGCCATCATCTCGCTTGTTAACCCCTGGTTCCCTGACAGGATTGGCCTCAGCTCTGGTGTGATGATGATGGGTTTTGGTATATCCAGCCTGGTATTTGGTTCTCTCGCACATGCGCTTTTTGGCATTATGGACTGGACCATAGTTTTTATGCTCATCGCTATGGTGGCATTTACCATTATGCTGATATTGGCCTTTCTTGTTAAACCTGCCCCCAAAGATATCGGAGCAAGACTGGGTCTTGAGAGTGCGGTCTCCGTAACAAAGACCAGTGCCACACAAGCACAGTTTATCCTTAAGAGCAAAACGTTCTGGCTGTTCTTTACCTGGTGTACCTTTATTGTTGTGTGTGGACTTGCCCTCATTGGCACTTCTGCCCAGGGAGCTAAAGTCCTGGGACTTGATGAGACGATCTTTGCAGGTTTTGGTGCCCTCCTGGTTGGCCTTGTCTCAACCATGAATGGCCTCAGCCGCATCCTCAACGGCGCCCTCTTTGATAAGGTAGGTCTTGTGCCGGTGATGCTGCTTTCAGCTGTTTTGGCTATCCTTTGTATGGTGGGCTTGTCTCTCTCGCTCGGTATGGCCATAGGCCCCCTCTATATTGTGGCAGCTATTCTAGTTGCGATGCCCTATGGGTCGGCGCCGGTCATGTCCTCCGCGTTTGCGCGACAACGTTTTGGCTCGCAGAACTTTGCCATGAACCTTGGGATTACCAACTGCAGCATTGCTGCAGCGGCAACGCTTAACATAATCATCAGCGCCTTCCTTGGCTCCCCAGCCGGAGACAACGGTCCTCTTATCTATGGGATTCTGGCTGTGTTAGCGGCGGGAGCGTTCCTGATTGCTTTTGTGTTCAACAAGGTGTACAAAAAGGATCTTACTACCATCTCTCAGGAGCTGGAATAACCTCATGCGCATGTCCCGTTGAGCCATAATCCGTCAGTGTGATTTACCTAAGGAGCAACCCTTTCGGGCGCCTTCTCGATTACAATGAACATTACAAAATCTCTTGATGTTGGAGTGATGATGACGATGCATGAGACAGAGGGCGCCGGCAAGCTCTCCTCTTCCAATGAAGACTATCTGGAAGCCATTTACCAACTTGGTGGAGCAACCACGTCTGTGCGCTCGGTGGATCTTGCACTTAAACTGGACGTATCCAAGGCCAGCGTCAATAAGGCCATTAACAATCTGAAAAGCGCGGGGCTCGTGGAGCAACCGCACTACGGCGACATCTCCCTTACAGAGAAAGGACTTGATTATGCGCGTGCTGTGCAGAGCCGCCATGAGGTCCTTACGCAGTTCCTCTCAGAGGTCCTGGGGGTGGAGGCAGCACAGGCACAGGACGAGGCTTGTCTGATGGAGCACGCTATCAGCGATGAGACCCTGAGAAGCTGGACTCGGTTCATGGAACAGTGGAAGGCAGATTCCGTCTCATAACGCCGGGTGCAGGATAACCGCTGAGAGAAGGAGTCTTGGCATTACCGCCAAAGCGTAAATAATATCCCAGAATAGCAAGTGGCCCGGGAAGCCCGGGCCACTCAACAAGGAGGGGATGCGACGCTCAAGGCGTCTTCATGGTAGTCAACCATGGTGCGAAACGGTGGAGAAATGCCAAATCGCACTTACTATAATAGAGGGTGTATGTAGAGATACGGTGACGGTGAGAGAACAAAGAATGACGGATAAACAACCGACTGGTAACGCGTGCCCAGAAATGCTTAAAAGCGGCCTTGTGCAGACAGGTTTACCGGATGCCACCCTTGCTCTTACCGTGGCATACGAAGGCTCAGGCTTTTCTGGATTTGCTCGCCAGCCCACACAGAGTACAGTGCAGGGAGAGTTGGAACAGGCTCTGCGCACCGTGTTTTGCCGTGAGATCCTAACCACGGGTGCTGGACGCACGGATGCCGGGGTTCATGCCCTTGGAAATGTTGTGAGCTTTGGTGTGACACATGAGGAGCTTGGGGAGCGCAGCATGGAGAGGCTCCAGAGTGCGCTTAATGCCCTCACGCCAGATAGCCTTGTTGTTAAACGGATACAGCAGCAACCCGCCCACTTCTCAGCCCGTTTCTCAGCGCAGGCTCGTGAATACCGCTACCGTCTCTATCCATCACAAACCCCGCCGGTGTTTATGGCTCCCTACGTGTGGTGGCTCAAAGGAACAGAGCCGCTCGATGTCACAGCTATGAAAAAGGCCGCACCACTCTTTGAAGGAGAACATGACTTCAGGAGCTTCTGTGTAGCAAAGTCAGCAGAATTGGGGCCTACGACCCGCACTGTCTCCAAGGTAATGGTTTTTGGGGCACAGCATCTGGGAGAGCAATGCATGATAGTCCAGGTCATTGGCAATGCCTTCCTCCATTCGATGGTACGGGTGATGGTAGGAACGTTGGTAGAGGTTGGCTTACGTAAGCAGGCACCCGAATGGATCGAAGAAGTGCTTGAAGCACGCGACCGCAAAGCAGCTGGACAGACCGCGCCGGCTCAGGGCCTGACTTTATGGCGCGTGGTCTATTAAAGCGCATATTCACCACCGGTGGTCTTGAGGTTTCCACCACACTCAAGAACAATGAGCGTCGACACTCTGAAGAAGGTGTCACCGCCTTTAATCAAGATCTCTCGAGCTCCCACGCAGTTGCTCCCCTCATACTCAGTCATACACAGGTCGCAATCGCCGCAGAACGGCAACAGGAGTCAGACGTATAATGAGGAGCAGAACATGAGGGAAGGTAGACTTTGCCTCAAGAAGAAAGGGAGAAATTCGTGCGAAATGTATTAACAGTACTCGTGACTATTCTACTGGCGATTTATATTCCCCTTGCTGCGCTCATGGTGGTGTCGTCTGCTCCAGTCTGCCAATTTCTCCTTGAAGATGCATTAAAACAGAGCACGGAAAGCAAGGAAGAACGTGATGCTCTCATTGCTGTTGCCATGGGAGTAAGAGATTTTACCTTTGGAAACGATGATGCTGACATGCCAACAGGTGAGGACTATCGCACGGCAATCACGCCCGATGCGGTTGACCATCTTCTTGATGTTCGCAGCGTATTTCTTGTTGTGGAGTATTTTGGCGTTGGGGTACTGCTGGCTTTGATTCTGCTACTGACGCTTACTGTGAGGCGTTATAGTGCAGCATTCGTAGTAAAGCCCCTTATTATTGGAGGCGCCATTCCCCTGGTTGCTGCCATCGCGCTTGGCATATATAGTGCGGTGGATTTTAATGCGTTCTTCGCCTGGTTACACGGTCTCTTCTTTGCCGCGGGAACCTGGACCTTCCCAGCGGAGTCGTTGCTTATCACATCTTTGCCGTATCAATTCTGGGTCAGCTGTGCAGTATTCTGGGCGATAGCCATGGTGTTGCTGTGTGCTATCAGCATTGGCGTGGGCGTCTTTTTCCAACGTCGCACGCGTCGTTTGGAAGAAGAAGCTGAAAATCCAAAACCCAAGAAGGCGACTATAAAACGCTAAGATCACATGCCAGCGTGAGGCGTTATAACAAGGCGCTCAGATCAGGTGTAAAAAAATATCCGGCAAGGCACCCGAATATGACAGTGCGCTTTGCGTAAAGCAGACTCATTTTGAGAATTCTGTGCCGAGGTAAGCCTCAGCGCTGTGCCAGAGCACCTGCTCCTGCTCTTCTTCCGTAAGGTCGTTGAGATAGAAGCGCTCTCTTTCTTCCACGGGATTCCACATGGGATAGTCCGAACCAAAGAGGATGCGTTCAGCTCCATAGTGCCGTATCAATTCTGCTGTCCTTCGAGGCCCGAGATAGACCGAGGCAGAAGAGATGTCCATAAAACACCGCTCGTTCTCGAGATACTCAACCGCCAGATCGCACACAGACCAGCCGCCAAAATGTGCGCAGTTTGCTACCAGGTTGGGAAACTCCTGC
>JAVBUQ010000001.1:0-15336 GCA_031555185.1 Coriobacteriales bacterium | reverse complement strand
AGAAAGCTGCTCTTATATTCCTAGGCAAACACTCCCGGTAATTCAGAGATATGCGATAGAAGGACCTCTGCGCCGGCATCAAGAAGAGTTTCCTTCTCAAACATACCCCAAAGGGCTCCGATGGCAAACATCTCTGCCGATCTTGATGCCTGCATGTCATATGGACTGTCACCAACATAGGCGCAGTCATGTGTCGAAAGCCCCATCCTGCTGGCAGCCAAAAGAAGTGGGCCTGGCTTAGGTTTATGTTCGGCGGAATCATCAGCGCCAACGACAAATTCAACGTAATTCTCAAGACCCATTTTTTCGAGGCCTCTCATAGCAGGTTCATGGCGTTTGGAGGTGACTACAGCAAGGCGCAGGCCCTGCTCCTGAAGCTCAGCGAGTGACTTCTCTGCCCCTTCAAATCCTCCAAGCATCGTGTCATGCACGCGCACATTGTTCTCGAGATAGGCCTCAAACAGTTCATCGCTCCTATCAGGAGCAATCATCTCCATCTGGGTTTTGAGAGGAATGCCCACGAGTGAGAGAAGCTTGTCATCTGAAGGGAGCGCATCAGAACCAAGCACCTTGGTGTATGCGTACCTGAATGAGTCGAGAATCATGTCACGGGTGTCAAGCAAAGTGCCGTCGAGGTCAAAAAGTACCGCCTTCAAAGTAAACTCCGATTCGTAGTGGTCGTTTGATTGTCTTATAGCAATTATAGCCACCCGGGCTTGTTTTAGTGACCGCCGTCGTAGCTCATTGTACTCAAATAGAGTGAGCCAACAATGCCTTGAGCACGAGCTTGCTTTACTCCTTCAGTTCCCTCACTGCCGTTCAGACTTTATATGTCTCAGAGGGGTGTGTAACGTCTCCTCAAACTCTCAGCTTTCTTCCAACAGCACATAATGATGCCTGCTGCATACGGGGCAGCTGGGATTTTTCTCCACCATGATCTTCTCAAGCTCTGGCTCCCATACGTCAAACTGAACCATGGTTGCATAATTGAGGGTATCAGCCTGTTTATCCGGGGTGCCCTCAGGCAAAACGTCTTTGTTTGGCTCCTCGCTTTTGAGCAACAGCTTGAGCGCCAGTGTCGCTTCAAGTGTGGCGGCTATTCTTGTGGTTGAGGCAAGCACTCCCTCGGTGACACAGGTAGGATACGTACCGGGGGCCGGTACAAGAGGGGAGAGGCAGTAAAAGCAAGGGCCTTCCGGAAGAACGGGCATCAACATGCCAAGGGTACCTATAACACCGGTGTATATCCAAGGGATCCCAAGCTTGTTGGCAGCTTCATTGATTAAAACCCGCAGTTCAAAATTGTCCGAGCCATCCAAGATGAGATCGACTTCTGCCAACAGGTCAAGGACATTACTGCCGGTGACATCTCTCACGTGTGGCTCGAGAACGAGAGTAGAGTTTGCTTCTTTAAGATGTTTTGCTGAGGCAAGAGCCTTAGGCATTGCGGTTTCAACGTCTGCCTCGGTGTAGAGTGCGCAGCGCTGTAGGTTGCTCAGTTCCACCTGGTCTCGATCTATGAGCCGCAGGTAACCTACGCCAGAGCGGGCAAGCACGTCTGAGCAAACCGAACCCAAGGCGCCCATACCTACAACTGCTACGCGTGCCTTGGCCAGAATTGCCTGACCAGCCTTACCTATATGGGCTATAGTCTCCTGGCGGACATATCTGCTCTCAGTCATTGTGAGTCCTTTCGCAGTTAGGCAACACGCCTTGATTATATACCGCGGTTCACCGGGGTTAAGCCAGGGGGCGATGGCCCGACCTTTGAGGCCAGACAGCTCCCACAAAAGCTCAGAGTCCCATACCCGGCAAACCTTGTCCGCTCGTGCATGCTTACGGTTCTCCAGGCAAAGCTCAACAGCATCCTCTGCAGGTTTATCTTGCTCTGGCTTTGAGTAAAGCGTGGGCGCATTCTACCCAACCATCTATGGTTGGGCTGTTGGTTGTAAAGAGCGTTGCGGGGTTTGCTACGATGCTCTCCGCATAGGCAACAGGGCGCGTCTTCTTATGGTTGTCCATCAGTACAAAGCTGCCCGTGTATGTGCCCATGGGAACATCTCCCTCGGCATCTCCTATAGCCAGACATTGCTCGGGCACAAGGCCTTTTGCCTCCATGTCGGCGGCCACCGCCTCCCCTTTGCCGGTGCCGCGGGGCATCAGATGGTAGACATGTACTTCTTCAACATCAAGGAGCCCATGACGGGGTGGGTGGATGACACCATTGTCGAGCAATTGCAAGGGCAACTCATGGTTTGCCAGCAGGCAGTCAGCTTCTCCTCCCGGCGACACATCAATTGAGCCACGCATTAAAAAAGTGACCTCTCTGTTGCTGCCTTTGAGGGTATGTACTTCAAGCTTTCCTCTGAAGCGATCAAGCAGGATTTTCAGGATGCCGCTTTTAGCGATCAACTCATGGGGAGTGATATCAGCCGCATGATCGTAATCCTGGTCAAACAGTTCAGCTGGCCATTTACCAAGGTTGTAGCTTTTTTGAGCAGTGGCACCATAACCGTACTGAACTATACAGCCCATCTCTGCTATGAATTGCTCAAGGTTGGCAAGGCGCATGATCTCTGTACTGGACACGGCATCACGTCCGGTAACGATGATGATCTCGATGCCTTCGTGTTTTAAATGGGTCAGAGCTTTAGCCAGGCCTATGGAGGGGTCGCCACGATGGTTGGTGAGAAGGCGACCTCCCGGCGCCAGGAGAGTGCCATCCAGGTCGGTGTAGATATGAGTGACCTGTGCCAATGCAGCTTGTGCTGCCAAAGAGTCAAGTAGTTGCATAACTTTCCCTCACAATATCCCCGGTGCCCTTTAAAAGCGCCGTGTCGCCTGTCAACTTGACGTAGGTATTGAGCAAAGTAAAGGCACTCTTGCTGTCCTTTTGAATGAGCTTGCCTATCTCAGTATCCGGCGGAAATCGCTTGAGAGCCCCTTTGTAGCGTCCTTCGATCTGTACCAGCGTAGTCTCCTTTACCAGCTTGTCTGCTGTAAAGACGATATTTGCCTCAGTAAACATATGTGGACGCAAGACGAGTTCTCTGTCATGGGCTGCCACAATGGCGGCAAGGGCTTCATAACCAAACGCCTGCAAATTGGTGGCGGCAACCCGTGAGTGATTGCGCTCCAGACGATTGAGATCATGTAACGCACCACCGGAATAACAAAGCTCTGAGTCCAGACCTTGCCCGCATCTGTTAAGGGCATGCGCCATCCGCAAGGCTACCTCTGCCACCGCTTTGGTGTGAGCTGTGACATTTTTGGGAGTCTGATAGAGTGCAAAAAGTTCTTCTATGACAGCCGTGCTCACGCCACGGATTTTGCGAACATGGTGCTCCAGTAAGGCAAAAGCCTCAGGATCATCGGCATCGAGTTGGATCCCTGGATCATCAACCTCCACTTCGTGCCATTCAAAATCAGCCAGAGCCTGTCTGAGCCCACCCTCGCCTTCAAAAGACAAGAGAGCCTCAAAGCACGTACTGCTCACAAGCAGAGGGTGTCCTTGTTTACCATTATTGGTAGGCACAAGAACTGCAGGACGACAATCCTTTCCGTAGTTCCTGAGCGCGGCAAAGGTCTGGGGGCTTACGCCCGGCATGTCTCCCGGCAAGACGAAACAAGCCTCAACCGGATATCGGCCATTATGCAAATTATCACTCTGTGGCGTGTCTTCCGGCGAAACGAAACAATTCTCAGCTGGCAGACTGTCTTTATAGTCTGTGCAGTGAGAGGCGCCCTCACTATCTGCCGTGTTTACCTGTAAAGCCTTAATCCCCAGCTTGATGCTCTGAAGCATATCGCTTTGAGCATATTCGGGGTTGTGCACAAAGCAGAGTGCTCCTTGTTGAGGTTTGGCAGGCTCTTCCAGTCCTTGAACAAGCGGTATTATCTCTTGATAAGCCAGGGCTTCCTTTATCTTGGGCGCATTGCGACCGGTGATAACACAGACGTTTTGCGCCCCACCGTCCAGGGCGCTTTGTACTGTGAGCCTGATCATCGGAAAACCGTTGAGCTCCAGAAGAGGCTTAAACCGGTTCATTCGTGACGAGAGACCGGCAACAGGAATTATTGCAGCAGTCGTATCCATGGTGTTAGTATAGGTCATTGTTTTAACAACTTGATTGCCAGATGCGCTTGGAGGAGGAATCCCATTGTGGCTGAAGAAGGGCTGTATGTAAGGCTGGGCCAACTGTTGGATAAAGGAGAGACAGTTTTTGTTCTTTCCGAATACAATACTGATAAGAGTATAAGCCGCAAACTCGTACTCGAAGAAGACCACGGTCTGCAGGCGAGCATCAAAGAGCTGCAGCTGAGTCCAGCTGCCGAGCATACCGGACCACTTACCACCATACAAAACCCTGACGGTTCACTTGTGCTCATCGAGCGTTTTATGGCCAAGCCGCGCCTTATTATCCTCGGCGGCGGTCACATATCTTTGGCGCTTGCAGACATGGCGTATCTGACAGATTTTGATACTATCGTGTTTGACGATCGTCCGAGCTTTGCAAATTCCGAGCGTTTTCGAACGGCTAAGACGGTCATTTGCGATTCCTTCTCAAAACTTGGCGAATACATAACTTTTGGCTCCAGTGATTTTGTGGTGGATGTTACTCGGGGTCATCTGCATGACAAGGAGTGCCTTGCAGTCATCCTGGCTGGTCCTGAGCCTGCGTATACCGGTATGATCGGTTCAAAGCGCCGGGTGGCCATCGTCCTTGGAGATCTGGAAGACGCAGGGTTTGATAAGCAGAGGATAGGGCGTATCCATGCTCCAATAGGCCTTAAGATCGGCGCCCAGACGCCTTCCGAGATTGCCCTATCCATCCTGGCAGAAATCGTTGCGGTCAAGCGCACTAACCAGGGAGGGACACAGTGGCTCTCTTCCGATATCGAGTTGGTCGAGGCAATCGCTCACGAGGACTATAAACCTGAGGCGGTTATCACCGTTCTTTCTACGGAGGGATCTGTGCCAACCGAGGTTGGTTGCAAGCTCGGCATGACCTACGAGGGAAACATCGCGGGTTCTGTTGGGGGAGGATGTTCAGAGGCCGAAGCCATGCAAGCGGGCAGAGAAGTCATCAAAAATGGTGGTTGGAAGATCCTTGAGATCGACCTGACCGACTCAGCAGAAGACGAAGGCATGGTGTGCGGAGGCACCATGCGGGTTCTTGTCGAGAAACTGTAGCCACTCAGAATGTACCCCTTTGAGAGAGATAAGTAATTCACGATGATTTTTCAAAGAGCAGTTGCTGCTCAGCCGGAATACGAGTTAGTCAGAACCAGGCGCACATCCCTTGCCTTACACGTCGACAGTAAAGCAAGGCTTATAGTTCGAGCTCCTCTGAAGATGTCACAAAGGCAGATTGACAGGTTCATAGTTCAAAAAAAGGACTGGATAGCAGAAAAACAACAACACGTGAGAGCACAAAGCGAGAAATACAAGCCGGTAGTCGTAGACTCAGGCGGGAGCATTTTGTTTTTAGGAAGTAACCACACCCTCGTACGCGATGACATTGCTGTAATAACGAAAGCAGGACCTCATATCCTCTTGCCAAAAAACGCAGGCAAAGAAGCCTTGATCGGGTGGCTCAGGCATCAGGCCAGAGAAGTCATCTCACAAAAGGCAGAATCGTATGCAGAGAAAATGGGGGTCTCGTATACAGCGCTTCGGATCTCGAGCGCACGATCAAGATGGGGCTCATGTAGCGCTAAGAACAGCCTGAGTTTTACCTGGAGACTTGTGATGTGTCCAACAGAGATCATTGACTACCTTGTGGTGCATGAGCTCAGTCATGTCACCCACAAAAATCACAGCAGAGATTTCTGGGCAGAGGTAAGCACCTTTTTGCCTGACTACAAAGAGAGGCAAAAATGGCTTAAGGACAACCGGGCTTTAATGGACGTGCTGTGAGGGACGCAAAGCCTTTCCAATACCATATGTTTTGCAGAACAACGTCTCATTGCGTATGCCTTAAAAAAGAAGCGCCCCCCAGCTGTGCTGAAGGACGCTCCACAGAAAAGATGTCTTTCGAAAAAACGTGGTTCAAAAAGACATAGTTCGAAATACGTTTTCGAAAAAGAGGTCTTTAGGCTTAGTACATACCGCCGCCGCCGCCCATGGCGCCAGCCAGGGCCGCAGGGTCAAGACCTTCCTTGGGAATATCGTTGACGGTGGCCTCGGTAACCAGTATGAGCGCTGCAACACTGGCCGCGTTCTGCAGGGCACTACGAGTGACCTTGACCGGATCGATGACGCCATCCTTTATGAGGTCGACATACTCGCCGGTAAGTGAGTTAAGGCCTTGTCCCTTAGGCATATTCTTGACCTTCTCTACTACAACAGAACCCTCAAAACCGGCATTGTCGGCAATGACTTTGAGCGGAGCAGTCAGGCTGTGGCGAATGATATTGATGCCTACCTGCTCATCCGCATCGGTGGTCTTGATCTTGTCCAGTGCGGGAATAGCATTAACCAGGATCACACCGCCGCCGGCTACGATACCCTCTTCGACTGCAGCGCGTGTTGCCTGCAGAGCATCTTCAATACGGGCCTTGCGCTCTTTGAGTTCGACCTCGGTGGCAGCACCAACCTTGATCACTGCCACACCGCCGGCCAGTTTAGCGAGGCGCTCCTGCAGTTTTTCGCGATCGAAATCGGAGTCGGTATTCTCGATCTCGGCGCGGATCTGTGCAATGCGGCCTTCGATCTCCTTTTTCTTGCCGCCGCCATCAACGATGGTGGTGGTGTCTTTGTTCACACGGATGCGCTTGGCGCGACCAAGCATATCCAGGGTAGTCTCATCAAGTTTCATGCCCAGGTCCTCGGTGATGACCGTGCCACCCGTGACGATGGCAATATCCTCAAGCATGCGCTTGCGCCTGTCGCCAAAACCCGGGGCCTTGACGGCTACACAGCTGAGAGTGCCGCGCAGACGGTTCAGGAGTACAGTGGCCAAAGCCTCTCCCTCAAAGTCCTCGCAGATGATAAGAAGCGATTTACCGGCCTGCATGATGGCTTCAAGAATAGGAAGGATATCCTGGATAGAAGCGATCTTCTGAGAGGTGATGAGAATGTAGGGGTCTGCCAGGTCTGCTTCCATACGCTCCATATTGGTAGCCATGTAGGGGGAGACATAACCCTTGTCAAACTGCATGCCCTCTACGGTGTCAATATCAATACCAAAGGTCTGGCTTTCCTCTACCGTGATGACACCGTCGTTGCCAACAACACTCATAGCCTCAGCGATCTTCTCGCCAATAAGTTCGTCACCGGCGGAGATGGTGCCGATGTTGGCTATTTCTTTGTTGTCTTTGACAGGTTTTGAAGCCTTCTTCATATCCTCAACTACTGCGTCGACGGCTTTTTCGATGCCACGACGGATAGCCAGGGGGTTAGCTCCAGCTGTTACATTGCGGAGTCCTTCGTTAACGATGACCTGAGCCAGAAGCGTGGCGGTTGTAGTGCCGTCTCCCGCTACATCGTTGGTCTTGACAGCAACCTCGCGTACGAGCTGGGCTCCCATGTTTTCTACTGCGTCCTCAAGTTCTATTTCCTTGGCAACAGTCACGCCATCATTGGTGATGAGAGGTGCACCAAAGCTACGTTCTATGGCCACATAACGGCCCTTGGGTCCCATGGTGACTTTGACTGCCTCAGCAAGTTTGGTAACGCCGACGGCAAGTGTGCCGCGTGCGTCCTCGTTGAACTTAATATCTTTTGCCATGCTGGATTCCTTTCTTGTTTGTGTTAAACAGCGGGGAGACTAATGAAAAATGGCGTAAATGTCATCGGCGCGAAGAATGATGTATTCCTCACCGTCTACCACGACATCCGTGCCACCGTACTTGCTGTAGATGACGCTGTCGCCAGGCTCAACACCGGGCTTGATCAAATTGCCATTGTTGTCGAGTTTGCCTTCGCCTACGGCAATGACGGTGCCGCGTTGTGGCTTTTCTTGCGCACTGCTTGCGATGAGAATGCCGGATGCAGTTTTGGCCTCGGCCTCATCCTGTTTGATGACGACGCGGTCGCCCAACGGTGTAACGCTGATCTTGGCTTTCTTTGCACTCATAAGTGCTGCCTCCTTTTCTGTGGGACATATATCCGATTTGGTGTCAGGCCTTTAGATGAGAGGTGCGTAGAGTTAATCGATGCTAAAAGGTCCTGAGTACTTAGCACTCAAGGGGTGAGAGTGCTAACGCTTTTAAAATGATAGCCATGATGAATTTGTTTGCAAGCCTTCACACGCAAAAAACCGCACATTGTCATGTTCTTGTAATCTGCGTATGACGCACTTAGATTTACTGCCTCAATCCATCTCGTCACAACGCCCACGAGATCGTGGGCTACCCAGTGAACTCTATGAAGAAGGTCTTTTCGCAGGTTTGAGCGCAAAAGATATCCTAAAGAAACGCAAAACCAGCCTAAGCGATTGTAATCAGAATAAACTCGGGCGACCTGGAAAAGAGGGGCGACTCACAAAACTGACAGATGGAGATATTGTGGAGATTGATCCAGCGAGTTCAAAAGCTGTAATAATATCCCTATTGGAAGGAGGAACTCTCCCTTGTTTGCTCAGGCTCACCTGCCGGGCAGCGATATTCCTGCTTACACCTTCCCTGTGTAAAAGATGGGGGGCAATAATGCAGCTCGATCAGTCGGCACAACGTCGCTACAGAGGCTCAGGAATGGGGCTTGCGGAGGTCAAAGATCTATACGTGATGACTTCTTCTGAAATGGGTGGCTTTGCCAAAGCAGGGTATTGAAATATTGGGTGTATCTGCGAGTAAAGAAATACAACTTTGAGTACATCTTATATTAAAGATGGGGTGTTGTATGGAGGGAAACAGAAAACTGAAGAAGCTGGTGCGAAAGGCTATGCAAGGTTCGACTGATGCCTTCGAACAACTGGTTAAAGACTTCAGCCCAACGGTACTCTATCTGGCAGGTTTGGAGCTTGACAACAAATCGGAGGTCGAGGATGTTGCCCAGGAGGCAGTCTTGGTGCTCTATCGCAACATAGCAAAACTCAAGAGCCCCTATGCCTTTTACTCCTATTTGCGGCAGACGGTGCACTACATAAGCATGGAGCGTAACCGCAAGCAGGCACGTATCAAGTCCGAGGACTTTGATGAGTACATAGAGAAAAGCTCAAAGCGGCTACCGGAGAAATTGGTGGAATATGATGAAATTACTCTGAGGGAACGGGAAGACAACACCGTTGATGCGGCAAAGATGGCATCCTTGCTTGAGAGGTTGCCTGATCGTCAGCGCGAGAGCCTGTATCTGCACTATTACCAGGAGTTCTCGTATAAGGAGATCGCAAAGCTGCAGGGTATAAGCATTAATACCGTAGGAGTGAATATCTCTAAAGCTAAAGAGTCGTTGAGAAAGATAATGAAGCATGATTAATGATACCAACAATGAGGCTTTGGACTCGGCAATCGTAAAAGGATTTGCCCACGTCCAGGCAACTAATACTCCGGTAAACGCTACAGAGCACCTTGCTCAATATGGCCTTATCGTGACCACCACCTTTCCAGAGGTTGCCGCAGCCGCGGCCGCAGCCTTTGCCGCACGAGTGGCGAGGGTCATTATCTGTGCGGTTGCCGTGCTGGGTATTGGCACCGGAGTCTATGTGTATGCCAAAGCTACAGCGCCTGCCTCAGAACAACCTGCTTCAGTGAGCGAATTAGTGCCCGCGGAGATTGGCACCAGCAGGGACTCTCAGTATGTATTCGCGCCACATACCGCGGTGACTTTTGAGGGAGGCGAAGGGGCAGAGCACATCAATCCTCTGGTTGCCATTGCATCAAGTGATCAAGGAACCATTGAACAATGGGTGATACTCGATTCAAAGGGAGCCACTGTCATGCAAGGCGAAGGCTTGAGCACCGGAAACGTCCTTTCAACCCTACCGCCTGGAGAATACACCGTGTATTTTTCCATAGCTGACGGTATCAGCGCCACCGCCATGGTGCAACGAGACTTTGTAGTCCAATAGAACTTAGCCTATCGGGGCTGCAGCATAAGTCCAGGTACACTGCCCCGCAACTCGATGCGGAGAGACAGTATGTGCCACTATTTTTATGGTAATTATGAAGATTTTGTGAAGTCAGTAAAGAATATCTGGTAAACAGACCACTTTGGTAGTAATCTAAGGCACTGCTTTATGCTATCGATACAAACAGGGCTAAAGAAACAGAGAGCATAAGCACTCAAAGCGGGTTAGGAAGTAGGGGAATGTTTAATGAAAAATACTAGGATCTGCGACCCAGAACGGTCGCGCATACCGATAAAGAATAAAAAGTACAGAGGTCTTCTCTCAGCGTTTCTTATAGTTTTACTGATAGTAGGTCTGGTTCCTGCTTCGGCCTATGCCATGGGGGACGGATCGGAAGAAGAAACGGGGACTATTCCGGAGACTGTACAGGTGCCACAGTCAGAAGCACAGGAAAACTCGCTACATACGCTCGATATCGTGACCGCAGATGACCCGTCTGTCACTGACACCTTTGAGGTCACTTTTATAGTTGAAGGCAGTGAGTACGCAAAGGCAACAGTTGCTTCTGGTGGGCTCTGTCCTGCGCAGATTCAACCCACTGTCAGCGGCAAACGGTTTACTGGGTGGTTTTATGAGGACACGGACTTACGCCTTGTTCCTTTTGACTTTAATCGGACGGTAATCGACAAGGATACGACGGTCACTGCGTACTTTGAGGGCGAGACCCATATGATCCGTTATATGAGCTCGGCTGGAAGTGATGCTATTGTCCTCTATACCGACCAGGTGCCAACGCAGAGCATCCCTCAGAGGCTCAATGTGGAGATCCCTGAAGAACAGATTCCTGTGGGTTATGTGTTTCAGGGCACATGGTTGCTTAATACTGCTGAGTACACGTTCTCTGCTCCATTGACCTCCGACATTACATTGGTTCCCGCTCTCACGCAGGGTTATCGTGTGTGGTTCTATACCGATGGTGAAGCCATTGAACCTCAGATAGTCATAAAAAACGCACAGGTGGTCAAACCCACGGATCCAATTCGTGCAGGCTACACGGCAACAGGCACGTGGTATAGAGACGAAGGACGCACCAGCGAATACGATTTTACTGCGCCGGTTACCGCGGAGCTCAAGCTCTACGCAGGTTGGATTCCCAATACCGATACGCCCTATGAAATCCACTATTTTCTTGAACGTCCCGGCATTCCCGTTAATGACAGTGTTTCTGGCGGTGGGCTCACCGAGGAGCAACGGCATGATCCCAGTAACTTTACCTTTCTTGTCAGCGAGTCCAAAACAGGAACTACCGAAGCGGAGGTAACGCTGCCTGAGAACCAGGTGCCCAGTTCGGTGACCACTCAGATCAGGAGCCTGCTCGGTTCTGTCTGCACGGCTACGGGTTATGCAAAAACACTTGATTTTGCCCATTATAGCTACAGCACCAAGGTCAAAATCAAGGGAGATGGTAGCTCAGTGGTAGAAGTCTATTTTGAGCGCAATGTCATTTCGCTTATCTTTGATCTGGGAGCTTCCAATTCGTATACAAAATCTATGACCATAACAAGGGATGGACAGACTCAAACGTATTACCCGGGTATCGGTCAACCCCAGTACACCGTGCTCAGTAAGATCGGGCTTGCTAGCAACGCTATTCAAAGCCCCTATGAGCCAAACAGTTCCACCATCATTGAAACAACAGGTCAGTATTTTTATGGCTGGGGACCTGCCAACTCTCAGGAGTTTCTTGAAAGTACCAAGTGGTTGCGTGATATGAATGGCCAGCCGCTTTGCGATAGCTCTACCAACACAAGTTTTACGTATAAAATAAAACTAATCGGTAGTATGGTATACCCCTATGAGGATCATAGAATGCTGGAATCCCTTGATCAAAGCTCTCCAGTTAACGAGTCAGAGGGACGCTACTTCTTTAACGGAAGATATTTTGACGACTCCTCTGCAAAACGAGTAAGTTATCCTCTCTATACCGGAAGAAGCAGTCTTGGGCCGCTTGGATATTCTCCTTTCTGGAAAAGCTCGAGTGATCAACTTGCAGACCTCTCCTATATAGCAAATGGGACGATTGCAGGTACTACACAATTCAAGCTTGATAGCAGGTCTCATACGATTAATCAGTTTGATCCTTATCTGGAGTGCTACTTCTTCTATACAAGAAATGCGTATAACATAACCTTTAACTCTTCTGGCGGAACCGCAGTAAATACCCTTAACAGCATACTGTATGGAAAGGATCTGGATTCCTACGAGCCAGCTGATCCAGTGCGCTACACCAATGGCAAGCAGGATAGTTTCCTTGGCTGGTTTGATGAGAACGGGGAGCCCTTCTCTTTTGAAGGTACTACCATGCCATACAACAACCTTATCCTTACTGCCAAATGGCTCGCCGAGCCAATGACGGTGTCTTACTTCTCAAGTGTCAGCGGTACACATATTGCCGGGTTTTATACCGAGGTAGCGGCAGGAGCAAGTGCTGTGGCACCCTTTGACGCGAGCGACCCTGCTGCTCTGGCTGCCTTTAAGGCTCAGTGTGGACGGAGTGAAAGTGATGAGTTCCTGGGCTGGTCTCAACGCCTTTCTTCGGGTGCTTTGATGCCGTATTCGTTTGGTCAGCCAGTTCGCCAGGATCTCCGTCTCTACGCTCGATGGAATCCTCCCTATGCTTACAATACCGTGACCTATGATCTTAATGGCGGCACGGGAACGCTTCCCAGGGATACCTACCGTTATGCAAACGGCACGACAGCTGTAGTCGGAGATGGTTCCGGGTTAACAAAGGATGGATCACTTTTCATTGGCTGGACTCTACAGGGTGGCACCGATGCCTATTACCAAAAGGGCAGCGCGATCCGTGTGTTCGGAAATGTAACCCTGGTTGCCCAATATGCCCCAAAGGCAAAGACCATCAATCTCACCTTCAGACAAAACGCTTCTGTGGGAGACACGGCCGAGGTACAGTGGACCTTGGTGCAGTATGCAGGAGCGGCTTATCCCAGTGCCTATAATCTTGGGTTCTCCAAGACTGGCGCTGTGTTCCTTGGCTGGTCCACCAATCCGGCCGCCCTGGCGGCAGACCCCGCCTATGAGCCCGGCAAAAGCGAGCGTCATAGCAACGACCTTACCCTGTATGCCATATGGTCAATGAACTCTGCACAGTATACGGTGCACCACCTGGTGGTGAGAGGAGATGAGCTGGTGCCTGTTGAAGGCTGGCCGCAGACCTATACTACAAATGCCTCTGGAAACCGCTTGACGACAGGCTCGCGTGTCAGCGCTACAGCTCCCCGCGAAGTGGGGCGTACCCTTCGCCGCACTGCTATCGGGGTTAACCCCTACGATCACGACTCTGAACTTACAAACGCCAGCGCGAGCCTTGTCCTCGATTCCCTCGGAGCAAACATATATGCCAATACCATTACCTTCTATTACGTTGAGGATGTCAATACAGTCACACCCAACCCACCTGTTGTTGATCCTCCCACTACAACCACACCTTCTATTCCTACTCCGGGCTCGGGAACTTTTCCCGGAGCCGCTCCAGGGTCTCCCATCCTTAATCTCTTTGGGCAGGATGTACCCTTGATGGGGATTACCGGTGGAAGCTGGAGCCTCTTCGATCTTTTCTGTACGGTCATGATGGTGCTTACAACATTGGTAGGAGCTCTTTGGACCATAGTGCGCAGACGCAGGAAGAAGGAAGATGACAACGAGAACGTCAGCGACAACGGCGAAGTACAAGGCACCATGGCATACCAGTATGAAGAAAACGAGGATAAAAAGATCAGAGAGAGAGACGATGAGGAACGGGTTAGGACGATAAAGCCACTCCTCCTCATACTCAGCGCGCTGTTTTCTGTGGTGCTTATCGTGCTCTTTGTCATCACACAGGACATTACCTTGCCGATAGTCATTTTTGACCTTTGGAGCATAGTCTTTGGGATTGGTCTGATTGCTGGAGCTCTTATTACCCGTTTGGCTTTTGGAAAGAAGAAGGCCAAGGAGGATGAGGAAGATGAGGAAGATGAGGAGCCTGATGCTGCACCTTCTTCCAGACCCTCCAGCACGCTGGTGTAGTTGCCATATCGACCTTTGCCTTGGCGCTACCTCGCTATGCAAAGGACAACCAATAAGCCGCCCAAGGTAAGCTCTTACCCCACTTACCTTGGGCGGCTTGCCGTTTGGATTGTGTGATGTTTCCTGCAAAATGCCGGTAGTTTTGGGCCGACCTGTAATCTTTACAACAGTAAGGCAGGAAGGTACTCAGAGCGACAAAGGAGATCGGACCTGCTCAAGATGAGATCCCCCTCTTATCCTGAGCAGT
Source organism: Coriobacteriales bacterium (assembly GCA_031555185.1). Lineage (GTDB taxonomy): Bacteria > Actinomycetota > Coriobacteriia > Coriobacteriales > UBA8131 > WQXH01. Next base: position 987 of record JAVBUQ010000001.1, on the reverse strand, counting down.
TTATTCCCATTTTCATTGTGTACAATAGAGCAGGCGAAAGGCGTATATATGGCAAAGACCCTGGAAGAAATACAAAAAGAACTTGGCAACTGTAAACGTTGTGAGCTCTGCGAAACACGCACGACCATCGTATTTGGAGTAGGCAACCCCTGCGCCAAAGTCATGTTTATCGGCGAGGCTCCTGGACGTCAGGAAGACCTGGGCGCTGAGCCATTTATTGGAGCCGCAGGCAAATATCTTAATGAGTTGTTGGCGGTCGCGGGGCTCGAACGCAAAGATGTCTATATTGCCAATGTGCTCAAATGTCGTCCGCCTCAAAATGCCGACCCACTCCCACACCAGATAGAGACCTGCACACCCTTTTTGCGTGAACAGGTGCGGGCAATAAACCCTCTTATCCTGGTGACGCTCGGGAGGTTTGCCTCGCAGTTCATCCTTAAGACCGATACCGGTATCTCGCAGTTGCGTGGCACGGTACACATTGCCGGTCGCTATAGTGTCCTGCCCATCTATCATCCCGCTGCCGCCATATACGACCAACAGAAGAAACCTCTTCTTGAGCATGATTTTGCGCTCCTCAAGCTTCTGATAGAAAAGCGACACGAAGAGCTCGGTAAGTAATCCCTTGATATTGCGTATAACAACTCGGAGTGAGGATGAAACCAAAGCCTTTGGTGAGCGCTTGGGCGCATTGCTGCAAGGAGGAGACATCATCGTGCTAGGCGGAGATCTGGGAGCGGGAAAAACACAGCTTACAAAGGGCGTCGCGCGTGCTCTAGGGGTTACGCAAGAGATAACGAGTCCTACCTTTAACCTGGTGCTTGAATACCCAACGCTGCTGAGGCAGTCTCTAGCGAGAGGAAACAGCCTCAGGCGAGGGGGAGCAGTCTCCAGCGAGAAAGAGCAATCCACTGTATCAAGCGAGAGGAACCAGCACCCCGAGCTACCGCCCAACTTTGGCGAGAAGAACCAGCTCCCAGGGCAGCC
>JAVBUQ010000032.1:0-3993 GCA_031555185.1 Coriobacteriales bacterium | reverse complement strand
GCAAGTGATGCGGAACGGGCCAACTTCTGCGATGTGGTGATAGAGAATAACGATAGCCTTGAGGCGCTTCATGACAAACTCGATGTATGGCTTGCCTCAACGCAACAGGAACATTTGTTCTGATATACTATAAGACCTCTGTACAGTACCTTATTGATCACCTTATTTTGTACGACCTTAAAAGCTAGGGGAGTTTATGCTTGGCAGACCTTTAGACATACCTCGACAACAACTGTCTGAAGGACATTTTGTTGTTCATGCACCGTATGAGATGGCAGGAGATCAGCCTGAAGCTGTTGAAGCCCTGGCTCAAGGTTTAGAGGACGGCTTGCGCTATCAGACATTACTGGGTGTGACGGGCTCCGGCAAGACCTTCACCATGGCAAAAACCATCGAGAAGGTACAACGTCCCACGCTTATCATGGCTCCCAACAAAACGCTTGCTGCTCAACTTGCCGCGGAGCTCAAGGAATTCTTTCCTGAGAACGCTGTCTCGTATTTTGTCTCCTATTATGACTACTATCAGCCCGAGGCATACGTGCCTACCACTGATACCTTTATCGAAAAGGACGCCTCCATCAACGAAGAGGTGGAGAAGCTGCGTCATGCTGCTACTGCTGCACTGCTTTCTCGTCGCGATGTCATAGTGGTTGCCAGTGTCTCTTGCATTTATGGTATTGGCTCACCGGATGATTACGCTGGCATGGCAGTGTTCCTGGATGCGAGTAAAACAATGAGTCGCGATGAGCTTATCTACCAGCTCATCGATATTCAGTACGACCGTAACGACTATGAACTTTTACGAGGGACCTTCCGGGTGCGGGGCGATTCCGTAGATATCTTCCCTCCTTATGACGATAATCCACTACGAGTGGAGTTCTTTGGTGATGAGATTGAGAACATCTACGAAGTGGATAACGTAAGCGGCGAGATTCTCAACTCGTATAAATATGTGCCGGTGTGGCCGGCATCTCACTATGTCACAGCACGCCCAAAGGTTGAACATGCGCTTGCAACCATCGCCGAAGAGCGTGACGAGCGGCTTAAGGAGCTTAAAGATGCCGGAAGACTCCTTGAGGCCCAACGTCTTGAAATGCGCACCAACTACGATCTTGAGATGCTCGAGACCATGAGCTTTTGTTCCGGCATTGAGAATTACTCTCGTCATCTTGATGGCAGAGCACCAGGAGAAGCACCTTATACGCTGGTAGATTACTTTCCTGAAGACTTCTTTTGCATTATCGATGAAAGCCATGTGACCGTACCACAGATAGGTGGCATGTACGAAGGAGACCGCTCACGCAAGACAACCCTGGTGGAGCATGGATTCAGATTGCCAAGCGCACTTGATAATCGACCCCTGCGCTTTGATGAGTTTGAGCAGCGCGTGCCGCAGTTTGTGTACGTCAGCGCAACACCGGGGGACGATGAAGAGCGGGTACAACAAAAACTTGTTGAGCAGATCATTCGCCCCACAGGACTTCTTGATCCTCAGATAGAGGTACGTCCCGGCAAAGGCCAGATTGAAGATGTAGTAGATGAAGCACGGTTGCGTGTGGAGAAAAACGAGCGTGTGCTCATAACAACACTTACCAAGCAGATGGCGGAGGATCTTACCGACTATTTACTCGACAGGCAGATCAACGCTCGATATATGCACTCCGACATCGGGACACTTGAGCGAATAGAGATACTGCGCGACCTGCGTAAAGGCACCTTTGACGTGCTCGTGGGTATTAACTTGCTACGAGAAGGCCTGGATCTGCCTGAGGTCTCGCTTGTGGCTATCCTGGATGCAGATAAAGAGGGCTTTTTACGTAATCGCCGCTCGTTGATACAGACCATAGGTCGTGCTGCCAGGAATGTATCAGGCACAGTGTTGATGTACGCCGACAAGCTCACCGGATCCATGGAGGTGGCCATAGATGAAACAAAGCGCCGCAGGCAACTTCAGATGGAATTTAATGAAGAGCATGGCATAGAGCCCCAGACCGTCCGCAAGGCTATCAGCGACATCATGGACTACATGGAACGAGGCGAGACCGAAGTAGAGGATAATGCCGAAGTCGTTGCCAGCGAGCTGGCCTCTCTTGGCCGTAGCGAGGCAGTTCGTATCATCAGCTCTCTGGAAGATGACATGGCATCGGCAGCAGCCAATATGGACTTTGAGCAAGCCGCCCGACTACGTGACCAGGCAGTCAAGCTACGTGCGGCATTGGAGGGGACTGACGAGTCCGCAATTCTAGATCGCCTGCGAGAAAGCGCTCGTAAGGGCGGTACCTACGGCACCCGCAAATCAAGAGCACGATCTCGTAAGAAATAGCACACAGTACTGGAAGCAGTGGCCTGCATTCCTACAAATAATAGCCTACGGGCAGGGAAGGAATACCATGAATGCCCGCATATGCCTGCGTGACCTAATACAGTGAGATGGGAGCAGTGCTGAACCACTATATCTGGCATTGCGAGAAAGGCAGCGGCAGGGTAGTGCCTGCTATACAGATCTTAATTGCCGTACCCTCCTCCAGACCTTTCGCAATGCCGTGAGGCTTATAACCCAAAGAGAGCCAGTAGTCTGGTAAACGCATTCTCCGACTCCTCGGCAGGCTCTTCTTCTACAACCTGTTTGTCAGGGGCAGGAACTCCATCAATCATGTAGATAAACTGAACTTGTTCCACATTGGTATTCCTTGTATCAGCAAATGATTGGGGTGTGTAATCTCCACCAAGAAAACCGGCAAATTGGTCTTTGATCCCATTAACGAGATCCTGGTCAAGGGTAAGCGTGCCATTGTGCAGTTGTGCTGTTCCATCTGCCAGGCTGTCAAGACCAGAATTAAAGGTACTGTAATTGCCGGCCAAGGTCTGCGTACCGCCCACGTAGGCAGAGACACCTGAGTTAAAGGTGGAGTATTCACGACTCAGCACGCGCATTCCTGTGGCGCTTTGCGCTATACCATTGTTAAGTGCTTCGTAACCTGCGCTCAAGCCCGCGAGAGTCTGATAGACCGTCGCAACGCGTACATACTCCTGCGCCTGTTTGACTGCCATGTTCACGAAGGCCAGATTGTCTATTGTATTGGTTTTATACGAAGCCAGTGCTCCCTCTAATGCCACGATTGCCTGATCGGCAGGCAGGGTATTGATTATTTCAGGGATAGAGTCGCTCACTGTGCTGATACCAGTTGAGCATCCCGCAACCAATTCAGCCTGAGCTTCCTCCGCCTGTGACAACAATGTCTCCGCATCTGCAAGGTTGGGTACAAACCCCAGCTCATTCACGATATTTTGCATAGTAAGGTTTATGCCGTTGTAATACAAGGCCGATCCAGCTCCAAGCTGTTCCAGGCCGGAGGCGGCAGCTGACAAACCATTTGAGATAAGCACCGATCCACCTGAGAGACGGGATCCTTCAGCAGCAAGCGTATTCAAGCCAGTAGCGATGGAAGCTGAGCCTTCGGCAAGTTGTGCGGCGCCGGAGTCAAGAGACGCAATGGCATTCTGAAGCTCCGACATACTCTCAGTCATGCTACTGGTGTCCTGATCGTCCAGATCAAGGGCAATAGACAGCGGCACACCGGCGATTTGAAACCCACCAAATGTAAAATCAGTGACATCTGCGCTGACAGTAAATTCTTTTGCCTCACCCGGCAACACCATGTAGTTAACACTCTTTGCAGAGCCGGCGTCTGCGATCGTGGCGTCTTTAGCAACAAGATTACTGACAACATCCGTACCAAAACTACCGCTGACCTGCAACAGATAATGGTCCGTATAACCCTGCAGGTGCGCATCCGAGGTGTTTGGTGTAACGTCAATGACAATCTCAAGTTTTCCAGCAGCACCACTCAACTCACTTGCAGATGTGTTTTTGCCGTCGAGCAGGTAAGTAATTCCAACCAACCAGGGAAGGGGAGTGCCAGCATTCATATTTCCCTGGTAGAAGAAGGTGTTTTGGTCAAGGTTGATGCTGACCTCATCTTGTTCGTCAAC
>JAVBUQ010000135.1:0-12242 GCA_031555185.1 Coriobacteriales bacterium | reverse complement strand
AGTGCAGGGCAGCCGAAGAGGTCTGTAGGTTCAGGCCAAAGTAACAGGCCAGCCCAGCCAGGAGAATAAACCAGAATGCCGGGGTTCTAAGAGCCTGCTTGAGGGTCTTGTGATTAGTGGTCTTATAGACCCTGGAAATCTTCTGCGCCTTTTCCTGAGAGGTTTCGGCCAGTCCTCCGTCGGGTAGCTGTCCCTTGTCCTCAGGCGAATTGCGAATAAAAACCAGAGCCAGGATAGTGCCAAGGATCGCCGCACCAGCAACCAGCAACCATGCCGACTGCCACCCGGCTCCACTGATGACAGCATTAATGATGAGGGGATACACAAAACCGAGAATGCCACCACAGATCATCATGAAAGTCATGGCAAAACCACGCCTGATGAGGAACCATTTCGAGATGGTCGTTTGACAGGGCACCTGCGAGCCCATGGCACCGCCGGCGCTTATCATAACGCCAAAGAGGGCAAAGTAAGCGAAGGTAGACGAACCGAGGAAGATGGAAGCCAGAACACCTGACACGGTCACGACGATACCGCCGATAATCATCGACAGACGAGCTCCCTTTCTTGCAACGAGCTGGCCAATAAGGGGTGCTGGTAGACCCTGCAATAGAATAAAAACGGTAAAACCAAGGCCGATAAAAGTTCGATTCATTCCGACGTTAGGGTCGAGAGCCATTTGTGGAATCGCAAGTTGTCCCACAGTCAAGCCGAGTGCCCCAACAAATGAATAGATAAGTCCACAGGCGACCATGACGATCCAGCCATAAAACAGCTTGTTGGATGTTTTGGTCTGTGTTCCAACGGTCGACGCAGTGTCGTTGCTCATAAACTCCTCCTTGAATGACAGTGAACGAGTATGTATGACGAGGTGCGGGAGTGAGCAAATGTTGCCTTTCAGAGATTACAATGCAAAAGGTCGCACCCTCAGACTTAACCTTGCAGGCTCTCTTGTCAGAGCAAAACCCTGCTTATTCCCGACACTCAACTTATAGCTTGCAGAAGAACGGAATTCAAACAGATAAGATTTGAGGGCGCGGTAACTTTTAGTTGTATGACGTAATAATTGGGATATGGAAGATAAAAATCACGGAAGGAATTATTCCTAAAAGAAAACACTTTTAGGAGAGAACCCAAAGGTTGGCTCCTGCCCGAGGATGGGCAGTGGAGCAATAGGATGTCTTCTGATATAGAGATCGTACTTCATCTCGAGATACTTTCTGCAGAAGCGTTCGTAGCGCAGACAATCAGGAGAGCGTTCGACGTTTTCCATAGAAAGGAAGCCTGCCAAGAATTCCGAATTCCCGACAATGGGGATGCTGACATACTCGTTGCTGCTCAGACGCTCCTCTGGGCTTTTACCAAAGGCCGACTCCGCGAATGTATCGGTAAAGGTAGCAGTCTCGCCACGAAGAACCGATTTAGTAATCTCTTGGCGATTGGTCGTATGCATAACCACATTAAGGCGATCCTTGCCAAATAGTTCGTCGGTGAGAGTGCTGAGCATGGGCTCATCATAAAGCGCAATGGGCAATGTGCATACTTCTTCAATGGTCACCGACTTTTTCTTACCAACTATAAACCCCGGCGAACACTTCAAAGTCATATCCATGCGGAGGATAGGCTCAAAGGCGAACCCCTGTGGTCTCAGCTTTTTCTCAACAACAGAAGGACATGCATTAATAAGCGCAACAGTATGGGAAGGGGACTCCTTGAGCGTCCTGCAGATCTTGCCTGCACTCTTCTCGAAGACTCTGACCTTTCCGGACAGAAGGTTCTGAAATCCCTGCCTGTCAAAGAGGAACTCAAAGATGTAGGCAAGATAAGTGGTGAGAAGGATAGTTGTGTCGTCAACTTCCTCAACCACTGAGCCATCCTCGTTATAACTCGCCATCTGCACTTTGAGTGAATCGACAGTTTTGAGGATACTCTGTGCAGCTGCCACGAACTCTTCTCCCGCCTCGGTCGGGAGAATCTTACCGTTACTGCTACGCTTCAGAAGCGTTACATGACACTCCTTCTCCAGCGACTGGACAGCCTTGCTTAACCCTTGTTGTGAGATATAGATATTATTTGCAGCTTTGGTTATCGATCCCGCGTTAACTACTTCCAAAAAGTAGCGAAGGCTGTCGAGCTGCATGTGTGCCTCCTGTCGATGGATCTGAGGTAGTTTACCAATTGAATCGAGCTCACGTTCTCATGGTCATGCATTCTACACCGTATAAATTGAAGTAAGCAACTGAGCAAACGCCTGGCTTTCTGTGAAGGCTACTCGTTATAACCTCAGGGATCAGGGTCGTAGCACACAACTCTTATCATCAAGGATAGCAAGAGCGGAAGTTTCCTTGCTGCAAGCTGCCAAGCACAAACAATCATCTTCTTTCCTGGGGAGGTTACTTGGCAATGGACTTCACGAAACAGGAACGCGACTACTGTAATTATGTTCTTAGTGATACACGGCTAACAAAAGATTCTGTATATCAAACAAGGGGAGTTCACACCACAGCAACGATAGCAGCGACAACAAGCGCTCAAAAGAACGTTGTTAAACAACAGAGGAAGCAACCTTCTTGCCTGTAAGAGGTTTCGATACTACAACAGACAGGTTCTCCTTTAGCCACGAGATAGTGCGTCCTCTCTCTTATGTGGGAGTATAGAAGCACAGATACATCGGCTGCCCCGAGCTAGCTGACAAGTAGTGTGGTGCACCACTCTACTGTCTGTAACAGGAGGCACAATGAGTTTACCCGACCCTACGATAGTAAGTCTCAAAAAGAGGTTCCTCGCACTGTTCCTCGACTTTTTGCTCATTATCGGATATGCCCTCGTGCTGTTTGTCCTCAGCATGTTCATATACCTGGTTCCTCTTGGCGGGGTGCCGATGTTTAACGAATCAGGGATGAACCTCTTGTCGCTCGCCTTGATCATACCTTCAGCACTCTACTGCATCATCATGGAGTGCACCACAAAGCATGCGACTGTTGGGAAGAGAGCAGCAAGGATCAAGGTTGCTTCAACACGGTTGGGAAGACTGCGTGTTTGGCAGGTCATTGTCAGGAATATAATCAAATTCCTTCCCTGGCAACTTGCCCACATGGCCATCATCCATGGTGTGGCAACGGGATGGGACAGCGATATGTTCACAACAGTTGTCCTGTATACGGCCAGTGCGTTGGCGCTTCTGTGGGTTGGCTCGCTTTTTGGCAGAAAACACCGAGGGATCCACGACCACATAGCGGGAACGATTGTCGTTCCCAGCACCTTTTTACCAAAAGAAGAGAGAGCCTATCAGCGCAACAAGACTTGCTACCACAAGCAGCCAAAAGAGCGTGGCTAAAACCGTGCAACCAAGTCGGTGCCTGAGAGCAAAACCCGTAAGTCGCTCAACCCCGCTTCGACGGGCTTTGTAGACAACCGTGCCCTTTTCTGGAGGAGTACGCTTGGTTGTAGGTGTGAGGAACCAACTTCCGTTGCTGCGCAGCACCGAGATAAACTGTTCTTGTGAAAGCACCAGACTGGCCCTGTCACCACTGGCCAGGCGATGGGCGATGTTAAGAGAGAAGGTGGCAAGTGCCTTGTCGTAGGCTTCTTCCAAAGGTGCCCAACAGATAAAAGCAATCTCTGCCGAGGCGCTTTTGTCCCGGGCACGTAAAAGGATTGTGCTTACCAGTGGTTTTATGTGCCAGTTAGCTGCTGAATAGGTGATCAGGCGCTCAGCAGTCTCTCCTGGCACCTGCGCCAGCTGTCTCCCGTCACTGGTTAGAAGCAGGCCTGTTTCTTTGTCAAAATGCAACTCTGAGCCAATACTACCTTCTGTTCCCAGAAAAAATCGGTTTCCTTCTTCTCCGAGGCTGTGGAGCCGCAGATAGAAGCCGTCGTAGACAGTTGCTGCCTGAGGATACTTCTCGTTAAGCGCGTCTCGCCGTTTTTGAGCAGCCTCCATTCGTGGAGCCATAGGATCACGAAAACTACGCGTTTCTTCAGAATAGTGGTCATTCATGCTACTATTATAACTTCATATATCGGTTGGGCAGCGTATGTGGACTGTATATAACCAAGACTTCTGTGTCTTGTGTGGACCATCGGGAAACACAAAGCGAGTGTTTGCCCTCAGGGAATGAGTGTGCCATGAGCGAGAATCAAGCAAGAAAACTTCCAACGGGCGAGGAGCCTCCCAAGGGATACGAGACCCTTGTTGTGGAAGAGACAGAGGGCGGCGAGAACAGAGTAGATTTTGTTATGTTCAGTCATCTGGCTCGCAGCGAACACGCCGAGATCGAAGCGCTCCGCTCCAGGGCTTTGGAGGCAGTACAACAATACACCGGCCTTTCCAATGCACCCCTTACGATAGAGCAGGAGGTGCGCATTATCGACACAGTCGATGACACAAACAAGATGCTTGCGCTTGCCTTTCTCAACAACAGGCTGGCCGGATATTCTCTTGTGGTGGTTGGCTGGCCAGAGCCCTGCAAATGGTTGATACAGCATATGATCATCGATCCCGAACAGCGCAATAGAGGCGTTGGCACCTCCATCGTTAAGAGCATTGAGCGGTATGCTCAGGAGAGCGAAGTAGCAGCCGATTGCATCTTTGCCATACCTGTTCAGGAGAGCGGCAAAGAATTCTGGCAGCAGAATGGCTATACGGTGGAGGCGGTACGCTTCCTGATCACCGACGCACACATAGACCACGAGGTCATTGTCTATCATAAAGACCTGTAGAGCACGCTGATCACAGCGCAGCATTCGGAGTTGGAAGCGCTACGGTCAAAAGACGAGAAAAGCTACAAACCCGCTGCCGTGGTAAGCATAACGCCCGGAGTTGGTAATGCTGCGGTCCAGACGCGGTTGTTCAAATTAATCCGTGGTTTAGTGTTTATTCACTGTCAGTTAAGGTCTTTCTGCCACACTGAAAAGCGGCTGGTAAAAGCAGTGGAGGCAAAAGCAAGGACGATCGGTCGTAAGCAGGTCGTACGTAGTATGTTGCTGATAAGCCCCTCTGATGCAGGAGGATGCCTCGAGCCATTGTGGCGGCTCGGAGCCTAGAAACGCCCCGTCGTCTCGGAGAGGCCTGAGCAGAAACGCAGATTGTTGCAGGACAAAGCCCCTTATGCAGGCTTCTTGCCGAGGAACCCAAAGAATGGTACACTTCTCGGTTCACGTTCCTGCTCGGGCTTCGCCTTCATGCGCCTGAGCCGAATAGTCCAGAGGAGGTGAAGAATGAAGGCTTATGAACTGCTGTTCTTTGTTGACCCTGCCATAGAGGAGGATGCCCGCGAGGCACTCCAGGCCAGGATCGACTCCACCATTACCAGTCAAGGCGGCGTTATTGATAGCATAGACCCCTGGGGCAAGCGCAAGCTGGCCTACGAGGTGGGAAAGCTCCAAGACGGCGACTACACCCTGATCAACTTCCATGCTGATCCTACAAGTATCGCAGAGCTTGATCGCGTACTGCGCATTACAGACGCTGTAGTGCGTTTTATCGTGGTACGCCAAGACCAGACTGAGTAAAAGCTCTGCACCCTCGGTGCAAACACGAGGAGCAAGAGAGAGCAAAGGTGAAAAGAGATGAGCATCAACAAGGTAATATTAACCGGAAACCTGACCCGTGATCCTGAACTGAGGGCAACCCCTTCGGGCACCTCGGTGCTTTCCTTTAGCATCGCGGTCAATGACAGACGTAAGAATCCATCAAGCGGTGAGTGGGAGGATGTTCCCAATTATATCGACTGCAACATGTTTGGCACGAGAGCAGAAGGTCTCGCCAAGTACCTGTCTAAAGGTTCTAAGGTTGGCGTGGATGGCAAGCTCAGATGGAGCCAATGGGAAAAAGATGGACAAAAGCGCTCAAAGGTGGATGTAATCGTGGATAATATCGAACTGCTTTCACCACGTTCCAGTGGAGGCGGCGGAGCCTACTCTACCCCTGGTACGACCCCGGCGCCAACACCAGACCAGATCCCCGCCGCACCGGAGATTACCGTCTACGATGATGACATCCCATTCTAAGATTTAGTACGACTGAAAGAACAGTCCTGTGGACTGCTCCTGAAGCGGCAAGCCTGCAAACGTAACTACGCACAAACAGGCGAGAAAGACTGAACGATTTTGGGAATACCCCAATAAGGAAGGAAATGAGTACATGGCAGAATATGTACGCCAGCCTCGCAAGAAGCACTGTGTCTTCTGTAAAGACGAGAGCCAGGCCATTGATTACAAAGACGTTAACCTGCTGCGCAAGTATATGACCGAGCGCGGTAAGATCAAGCCGCGTCGTATTACCGGCGCTTGCACACAACACCAGCACGACATTGCCATGGCAATCAAAAGAGCGCGCGAGATGGCCCTGGTACCCTACGCTGTAACGGTGCTCAGCGGACGCGGCGATCGCCGTAGCCGCGGTTAGCCTGCTGGTTATTAAGGAGCAACGAACATGAAAGTAATTCTTTTACAGGAAATAAAAGGTCAGGGAGGCGAGGGCGACGTCGTTGAGGTCAAACGCGGCTATGCTGTCAACTACCTGTTCCCGCAAAAGCTCGCCATTGAGGCAAGCAAGGGCAACCTCAAACAGCTGGAGCTTCGTAAGCACAATATTGCCAAGCGCGAGACCGAACGTCTCGACAGTGCCGACAAGATCCAAGAAGCTCTCACAGACAGGGTGCTTACCATACCGGCACGAGTGGGCGAAGAAGGCCAGCTCTTTGGTTCTGTGACGACCCAGCAGATTGCCGACAAGCTTAAGGAAGACCTTGGTCTTGAGGTTGACCGCAAGAAGATCGATCTTTTTGCTCCCATCAAGACTGCGGGAGAGCACAGCATAACAGTATCCATCTATCGTGACGTCAAAGCAGTTTTGACCGTTAACGTTGTTGACGAGAATGCCGATGCCGATGCCGATGCTGCCGCCAAAGAAGCTGTAGCTGTTGCGATTGCCGCAGATATTGTTGAGGCCGAAGAACTTGCTGAGGATGCAGAGGCTCTGGCTTTTGCGGACAAGATCAACGAGACGGTCAATGAGATTGAAACCGAAGAAGCAATCGAAGCAATTGTCGAAGAGTCCAATGAGACCATGAAGACCATTGCCAGCAAGCTTGCCGCGGAGGTAGACGCTGCCGAAGCCGAGGGTGCCGACCCAAATGCTGCCGCTGAAGCCGCCACTGAGGTTTTTCAGGAGGCCGAGGCTGTTGTTGATGCCAGTGTGGCTGCCGCTATAGAAGAAGTCCTGGACGACGAGCAGTAAGCGAGCAACGAGACAATGCCGCAAGACGACCAACAACTGATACGCGAGGATAAAACGCCGCACAACATAGATGCCGAGCAGGCAGCTTTGGCGGCGATGATCCTCGACCGCGAAGTAGTTGAGGAAGCCGTTGCGGCTATCAACTCTGAAGACTTTTTCAAGCCGGCGCACAGGACCATCTTCATTGCGATTCAGGAGTTGGTAGAGCAACGCACTCCGGTCGATCACGTTACTCTGGCTGACAAGCTCGACGCCATGGGCAAGCTCAAAGATGTGGGAGGCAAAGAGTATATCCTCACGCTGGCTGACAAGTCTTTTGCGTTGGCCAACTGGGCGAGTCACATCAATATCGTCAAGAACGACTCGCTCCTGCGCGATCTTATCAGGGCTTCGGTCAAGATCAAAGCTCTGGGCGAAAGCTCTACCGATGATGCGGCCACCGTGGTGGAAGAGGCAGAGAAAATGCTCTTTGATGCCACCGAAAAACGCGTCTCCAACAGCGCCAGACCACTCAGCGACCTTGTTGTTGAGACCATGGATATCCTGGACACCATGGCCTTGAACAAAGGAGAGATCTTTGGGGTACCTACCGGGTTTACCGACCTTGACAAAAGACTCGGTGGGTTCAGGGCAGGAGATCTTGTCATTCTCGCGGCGCGTACCAGTGTGGGTAAAACCGCGTTGGCCTTGAATATTGCCACCAATGCGGCGAAGGAAGATACGACCGTTGCCTTTTTCTCTTTGGAAATGCCCTCGCAACAGGTTGTACAGAGGCTGCTTTCCGCAGAGGCCAATGTCAACTCCTGGAAAATGCGTACCGGAAATTTGAGTGACGCGGATTTTCAAGAGTTGATACAAGCGCAAAACGACCTGGGTAATCTCAAGTTCTATATTGACGACTCTCCTGCGATGAGTGTTATGGAGCTCAGGGCAAAGGCGCGTCGCCTGCTGCGTGGTGTAAAGGAGGGCAAGGGCATTATTATTATCGACTATCTCCAGCTTATGCAGCCTCCGCGAACAACGAGGGAGCGCCAGCGCTACCTGGAGGTAGGTGAGATCAGCCGCGGGCTTAAAGTGCTTGCGAAAGAGCTGGGAATTCCGGTTCTGGCGCTTTCACAGCTCGCTCGTGGCGTGGAGCAGAGAGACAACAAACGCCCTATGCTTTCCGACCTGCGCGAATCCGGATCTATTGAGCAGGACGCTGACGTGGTTCTTTTTCTGGACAGATCAAAATCTGAAGAAGAGGCCATGGATACAAACCGACCTGCCCTGAATACCGCCAATATCATCATTGGTAAAAACCGTAACGGTCCCCTTGATACCATAGAGACCGTTTTCTTTGCGGATACGACTACCTTCCGCGACAAATACCAGGGTTAGCTCTTCACAACCCTCTCTGCTCAGTTTTTCTTCACCCTGGCGCAACGCTAAAAGGCACGCTGGCTCCGTTGCTCCCTTGGAAGCCTTTGTCGCAGTTTTCCCAGACCTTTGATGAGTTTGCCGTTGAGTATGTCAACCAGCCCTTCGACCTGCAGATAATCCAAAGTCCCATTGCTTACCATACCCATGGCTCTCAGGGGCATCTCCAGCAGCATGTCTTGCATCATGTCTTGGAGCGCATCGTTGTCCCCCAGCATTTTCTGTGCCCGCTTCTTTGCTTGTGAAATCATGATTTTGCCTATGAGTGTGTCCTGTGCGTCTCCCAAGGTACTGTTAACGGTAAAAGGAGCGCCAGGCAAGCGATGCGTTGGAGGGATGGGGCGTCCCAGAAGTGCCTCGAAGGAGCTGTCTGGTATGGTAAATCCCTCCTGTGTAACCGCACCTTGCATAAGATCGAAGTACTCGGGTGCCTTCAGGTGCAACGCAACAAGTTCTGCCTCCAGACCATCTCCCTCTACCTGTAACAAAGCCGTGAGCAGGATCTCACTACTCGATGTTCCAACGGAGACCTGATACTCACCCTCTTCTATGGCCCACTGGGCTGCAGGAGTGTTGAAGTAGGCAAAACTTCGGTCGTCGAGCTCAATGCATACCACCTTGCTCTCACCCGGCTCTACGTGTATTTTCTCAAACCCTTTTAACTCTTTGGGGGCACGCATGAGGGCACTTTCTTTTTTGCCAATATAGAGTTGGGCTACATCTGCACCTGCTACTGATCCGATATTGGTGACAGTAAAGCTCACCTTGAGCTTTTCGCCCGGCTTAAAGGAAGTACGCTCAAGCCTCAGGTCAGAGTATGAAAAATCCGTGTAGCTCAAGCCATGCCCAAAAGGCCAGGCAACAGCACGTTCAGCTGCATCATAGAAACGATACCCCACAAAGATACTCTCCCGGTATTCCACCGTTTTAGGGTTGCCGGGAAAATAATGAGCACAAGGAGTATCAGCAAGGGCAAAAGGCCAGCTTTCGCTGAGGTGGCCACAGGGATTAACTGCGCCCAGGAGCACATCAACACAGCCACCTCCCCCGGCCTGTCCACCAAGATATGAAAGCAGAATGCCGGGCACCTGATCTTGCCAGGGCATGACCACCGGTGCTCCCAACTGCAGGATAACCACGGTGCGCGGATTAACAGCGCAGACTGCCTTGATCAGTTGATTATGTGACTCGGGCATATCGAGCGTCTTACGGTCAAATCCTTCGCTTTCATACTCGGCGGGAAGGCCCGCAAACAATAAGACCGCCTCTTTATTCTGTGCGATACGACAAGCCTCTTCTATACGATCAACGTCCGGTTCACTCCAGGTATCAAGTGAATAACCTTCAGCGTACTCAAAGGTGATACCACGGTCTTCAAGGGCATCCACCACACTTTCCATGCGCAGGGGGTTGATGATGGAGCTGCCGGCTCCCTGATAGCGAGGTGTCTGGGCAAACTGTCCAATGACGGCAATGCGCGCATCGGCAGGGAGAGGAAGCAGTCCGCTCTCATTCTTGAGAAGTACGCAGCTTTGCGCAGCGGCATTGCGGGCAATCGCATGATGCTCCTCGGCATCATACCGTACCTGCTCCTGTAGATTCTTAACCGATCTCTGGGCCAGCACCACTATACGCTCAGCCAATGAATCCAAGACGGTTTCATCAAGACTTCTATCCCGTACTGCCTTGACAAGGAGTGTGTCGCCATAACCCCCATCCGTAGGCATCTGGAGATCAAGGCCTGCTTTTGCGGCCTCGACCCTGTTGTCCATCGCTCCCCAGTCGGTAACTACGACGCCGTTGAACCCCCACTCCTCACGCAAGGAATGAGTGAGAATCTCCGCGTTCTCGCAGGCATAGGTGCCATCGATCTTGTTATAGCTGCACATTATCGCCCAGGGATCAGAATCTCTGACCGCTCTTTCAAATGAGCCGTAATAGATCTCTCTCTTAGCACGCTCATCAACAACACTGTCTGTGACCATCCTCTTTGTCTCCTGGTTATTGAGCGCAAAATGCTTGGGGCAGGCACTGACGTTTTGACCCTGAACCCCTTCGATAAGGGCAGCAGCCATCTCGCCGGAAAGCAAGGGGTCCTCGCTGAAGTATTCAAAGTTACGTCCACAGAGTGGGCTTCGTTTGATGTTAAGGCCAGGACCCAGCAGGACCGAGACGTTTTCCTGACGGCATTCCTTTCCTATGGCAGTGCCAATCTGGCGCAGGAGAGTGCGGTCAAAGCTACAGGCTGTTGCACAAGACAGAGGAAAGCAGGTTGCGGGAACACTCTGGTTGATTCCCAGATGGTCAGCC
Organism: Coriobacteriales bacterium; assembly: GCA_031555185.1. GTDB lineage: Bacteria > Actinomycetota > Coriobacteriia > Coriobacteriales > UBA8131 > WQXH01. The sequence goes on along the minus strand of JAVBUQ010000135.1, from coordinate 1,270 downwards.
TTTTCTTCCTGTTTACGAAGACCGTGTGGGCCATCGGTGAGCGTAAAAGAGGGAACACCCAGTCGTTCAACGGGTTTTGAGTGCCAGAAGTCCAACCCAGAACATAAGGAAGCTTTCTCCTCAAGCGTCATCTGGGCAACTATATCGGCGGGATTCGCTGTTACGCTTATAAGCGTCTCTGATGGAGAAACGTGTGTATGGTCTTTCATGATACCTCGCCTCTGTACTTGAGCAGCGAGGGGGAGCGGCGCAGAAGCTCGCTACTTCACATTCAGTTCTCTCCTTACCCTCAACAGTATATGCCTCAGCCGTACGTGGAGAAAAAGCCCTCACCTGCGTGCTATTGAATGGTAACCAGGCGTTACAGAATTGAAATACCCTGGCTACCCCAGAGGTGCATGAACAAAATAGGTATCTGATTACTAGTCACACCTCTGAGGCGGTCAGGGCAATTCAAGGCTCCGAGCTCGCTATCGCTCGGAGCTAGCTCGAATAGCTTTCGCTAGCACTGAAAACTAGTAGAAAGTGAGCGGATCTCCTCGCTGATCGCTCATTCGGCTCTCAATACCCTGGCCGCCTCAGAGGGGTGTGAACAGAAACGGTATCTGTGGAGATTTTGTGTTTTTTACACGTTTCTCTTAACATTGTTGTCCATATGTTATAGAATTGCCTTCAATTAGGGGTTTGTCCGTTGGGGCTTACAGACAAGAACACTTTACCTCAAGGCACTTTTTCTGCAATGGGGGTATACGCTCAAGGGCAAAGAACAACAGGCACGCAAGTAAAGGGGTAATGTATGTTAAAGGGAACCATACGCAAAAGTATAAGTATTGTCCTCGTAACGCTTCTGTTAGTGAGCGCAATTCCGTTTTTGGCTTTTGCAAACGAGGGCAGCACTGAATCAGAGGGCAGCGCAGAAACACCCGCTCTTGCTCAAGACACGAGTACAGGTGAGTTGACAACCACAGCAGAAGGCGAAGAGCCACCTGTTGACGTGGTTTATACCGTCAATTTCTACGATTGGGACAAGACCACGGTTCTTGGCTCATTTGAGGTGAAGGAGGGAGAGACCTCGCCCACACCCATGCCTCCTTCGCGAGACAACCACGTCTTTGTCAAATGGGATAAGGACATCACCAACATCACGGGGGATATTGAGGTCTACGCCGTCTATCGAGAGATGAAGACGTTTACGATAGCTGTGCAGTACGTGTTCACCAATGGTGAGGCTGCCGCCCAGTCATATATCGCATCAGCCGAGGAAGGAAGC
>JAVBUQ010000129.1:0-12668 GCA_031555185.1 Coriobacteriales bacterium | reverse complement strand
CCAGACAGCTCTCTGCCTTTTATCTTGACCTGATCGACAATCGAGTGGAGAGTGCGATTGTATTGGTGCACTCCCGTTTTTCCACCAACACATTTCCCAGTTGGGAGCGAGCACACCCTCAACGTATACTCGTTCACAACGGTGAGATCAACACTATACGAGGTAATGTCAATTGGACCAAGTCACGCCAGGCACAATTCTCGTCCGACCTTTTTGGGGATGAACTCTCTTGTTTGTATCCCATCATCGATGAAGATGGCAGCGACTCGGCCATGTTGGACGATTTCATCAGGCTACTTATCAATGCGGGATACTCTCTGCCTCATGCGATGGCCATGGCCGTTCCAGAGCCCTATGAGGACAACTGTCTCTTGTCTGAGGAGCAACGTGCATTTTATGAATACCACAATTGCCTGACCGAACCATGGGACGGTCCCGCCGCACTTGCCTTTTCTGATGGTGTGTTATGTGGAGCCCTTCTGGATCGCAATGGTCTCAGACCAACCCGTTATACCGTAACAAGGCAGGGTATGATCGTACTTGCAAGCGAAGTAGGCGTTCTTGATATCCCCGCCGAGGATATTGAGGTTCAGGGTCGGATCCAGCCGGGTGAAATGCTCCTCGTGGACACAGAAGCCGGTCACATCATCAACAACGATGAAATTAAAACACAACTCTCAGAAGAAAAGCCTTACGCACGATGGCTTGAATCCGGACTCAAAAAACTCGATGAACTCACCGCTGGCACAAAAACGTGGGGTATACCCGACTTATATACCGAGGTCAAAGCAAGGGGCAACGCTGCCCATGCACTGCGATTGCGCCTCAAAGAACTCCCCATGGGCGTATACACCTCAAAAAGTAATGCTCCTTTCAGCCATAGACAAGAGCAGCGACTTTTTGGTTATACCTGGGAGGATCTCTGCTTGACCCTGCAGGGAATGGTGGAGACAAAAGACGACCCCATCGGCTCCATGGGTATAGATATACCTCTGGCAGTACTCAGTGATAAACCCCAACTTCTCTATTACTACTTTAAGCAGCTTTTTGCACAGGTCACCAATCCTCCTGTTGATTCTCTCAGGGAGAAGATGGTGTTCTCCTCGAGTATTCTCCTGGGGAGTGAAGACAATCTGCTTGAGCCAGCAGAGCGATCCTGTCTCTTCATCAAACATCCAACACCGGTGCTTCTGCCTGAGGAACTCAGACAGCTCACGCAACTGGATGAAGATGACTTTAAACCTATCGTGTTGCCTATGGTGTTTGAAGCTAAACCTGCGATGCTCAAAAAAGCCCTTGACCAACTCTTTGAGGCCGCAGATATTGCAATAGAGTGCGGCCACAACATACTCGTGCTCTCGGATGAAATGATTGGCGGAGAATACGCGCCTATCCCTGCGCTTCTGGCTACCAGTGGCCTGCATCATCACCTGGTAAGAAGAGGCACCCGGACCTCCTGCTCACTCGTTGTTGCTGCGGGAGATGCATGGGAGACACATCATCTGGCGGCACTAATCGGTTTTGGTGCAAATGCAGTGTGTCCGCATATGGCTTTTGACACGCTGCAGAGTATGGTTCGGAGCAAACAACTTACCCAGGATCTCAAAACAGCACATCGTTCTTATTGTGCTGCCGCAACCAAAGGCATTATCAAGGTGATGAGTAAGATGGGCATATCTACCATCCGTAGCTATCATGGCGCACAAGTTTATGAAGCACTGGGTATTAACCAGAGTGTGATCGACCGCTATTTTACCGGCACGATAAGCCGTATTGGCGGGATTGGGCTTACTCACATAGAAGCAGATGTGCTCAAACGACATAAGGAAGCGCAACTCGGTGGCATTGCTCCTCTGCAAGCGGGTGGCAACTATACCTGGCGTGCCGAGGGTGAATATCATCTTTTTAACCCGGAAAGCATCTTCTCTTTGCAACAAGCATGCAAAAGTGGCGACTACGAGCTTTTTAAGCAATATTCCGCTGCCATCAATAAGCGAAGTGGACAACTGAAGAGTATCAGAAGTCTTTTTGAGATACGCCTCGCAGAAAAGCCTGTTCCTCTTGATACTGTTGAAAGCGAAGAGAGTATTGTCAAACGATTCAAGACCGGCGCTATGAGTTATGGTTCGCTGAGCGCTGAGGCACATGAAACCCTGGCTATTGCCATGAACAGACTGGGTGCACAAAGCAATTCCGGAGAAGGTGGAGAGGATCCTTCTCGTTTTACGTATGAACAGGGCGAAGAGAATACGTGTAGCGCCATTAAACAAGTTGCCTCAGGTAGATTTGGTGTAACCATGGAATACCTCAACAGCGCTCAGGAAATACAGATAAAAATGGCACAGGGTGCAAAACCGGGAGAAGGTGGGCATCTGCCTGGCAATAAGGTGTATCCCTGGATAGCAAAGTGCCGCCATTCCACTCCTGGGGTTGAGCTCATCAGTCCTCCTCCTCACCATGACATCTATTCCATAGAGGATCTTGCGCAGCTCATCCATGATCTTAAGAATGCCAACCCCCGGGCACGCATCAGCGTCAAACTGGTAAGCGAAACAGGCGTTGGTACCGTGGCAGTTGGCGTTGCAAAGGGGCTTGCGGATGTTATCGTTGTCTCTGGTTACGATGGTGGCACCGGAGCGGCTGCACGCACATCTATTCATCATGCCGGGCTTCCCTGGGAACTTGGCGTCGCAGAAACTCATCAAAGCCTTTTGCTTAACGGTCTGCGAGGCCGCGTGAGCATCGAGACAGATGGCAAACTGCTTACGGGGCGAGATATTGTCATCGCTGCACTTTTGGGTGCTGAGGAATTTGCCTTTGCAACCTCGCCTCTCATTGCGATGGGTTGCGACATGATGCGTGTATGCAACCTGGATACCTGCCCTGTGGGCATAGCCACACAACATCCTGGCCTGCGACAGAAGTTCTGCGGTGACCCAAGTCATGTTGAAAACCTCATGCGTTTCCTGGCCAGGGAGGTGCGCGATTGGATGAGTCGTATGGGCATTCACTCGTTTTCCGAACTGGTAGGACGAACCGAACTTCTGCGTCAGTGGCGTTTTCCGGATTCCACTAAAGCCCAGACCATTGACCTCTCCGCTCTTTTGTATCAACCCAAGATCAATGATACAACGGGCAAGCGATTCTGCCTGCACCCACAAGAACACCACCTTGAACGTTATCTTGACGAAGCTGTGTTGCTTCCTCTGTGCAAAACGGCGATAGAAGATAAAAAGGCGGTAGAGTACGAACTGCCAATCTCAAACCAGGACAGATCTGTTGGCTGTCGTCTTTCCGGTGCCATTACTGAGAGATACGGAGGCAACGGTTTGCCAGACAATTCCATCAAACTGCACTTTGTTGGCTCTGCAGGACAGAGTTTTGGCGCCTTTGTTACCAAGGGTGTAAGTCTGCATCTTACGGGAGAAGCAAACGACTATATCGGCAAAGGACTCTGCGGTGGAACCATCACGGTAACGCAACCTGAACCCCTCCTTAATAACAACAAAGAGAACACCACCATAGGTAATGTGAGTTTTTTTGGCGCTACCAGTGGCGAGGCCTTCATCTGCGGACGAGCAGGAGAACGTTTTTGTGTAAGGAATTCCGGTGCCACCGTGGTAGTGGAGGGAGTTGGCGACCATGGCTGCGAATACATGACTGGCGGCACGGTATTGATACTGGGTAGCGTTGGGCGCAACTTTGCAGCCGGAATGAGCGGAGGCATCGCATATCTGTACGACCCTGACAACAGCGTAGCAAACAGGTGTAATCTGGATAAAGCACGCCTGTATACGCTTGATGAGGAGGACCGTCAAACAGTCCACTGCCTCATTAAAAAGCACATCACTGCTACCAGGAGCCCGTTGGCACAACGACTAGTACGTAACGGTGAGCTTGAGCTGAATTCTTTTCTTAAACTCGTTCCCGACGAATACCAAAGAATCCTTAAAGCGCTCAGCGAAGAAAGCATTCAGGCTCTGGAGCCTGAAAAGCGGATGCTCGCCGTTATCAATACGCTACAGTCGTGAGAGGAAGTGAACTATGGGTAAGACCACAGGCTTTATGGAGTATATGCGTGAGGAGGCACCACATCGATCAGCGCTCGAGCGTATTCAAGACTATGAACCTTATCTTCTTCCATGCTCAGAAGAGCATATCCATACTCAGAGTGCCCGTTGCATGAACTGCGGGGTGCCTTTCTGTCACGCAGGGATACAGGTTGCGGGGAGCAGTGTTGGCTGCCCTTTAGGCACACTCATACCTGAGGTTAATGATCTGGTCTATCGCGGAGACTGGAGTGAAGCATTCAGGCGTCTCGTGCTGCATCATCCCTTTCCAGAGTTCACCGGCAGGGTGTGTCCTGCCCTTTGTGAGGGTAGTTGTGTGGAAGGTAACTTCTCCAGCGCCGTGACAGTCAAGGACATCGAACGGACACTTGCAACACATGGGTTTTCCCATGGTCTCCTCCCTGAGAATAGTATTCGTTCTACGGGCAAAACTGTTGGTATAGTGGGCAGCGGACCTGCCGGGCTTGCAGCGGCGCATGTTCTTTCGTTAGGAGGACATCGCGTGAGAGTATATGAGAAGGATGACCGACCAGGTGGTTTACTCATGTATGGCATTCCTAACATGAAGCTGGAAAAATCCATAATAGAAGAACGCGTTCTTCTGCTACGGAATCAGGGTGTTGAGTTCTACCTCAACTGCGAAGTAGGGAAGGACCTCACAATTGCACAGCTCACCGAAGAGCATAATGCCATTATCCTTTGTATAGGCGCCAGAGAGCAGCGACGTATTCAGGTTCCCGGTTGCACGTCGCAAGGGGTGAATCCTGCACTCGAATACCTCACTGCTGCGACAAAGCATATAGTGGATGGTACTCCTGTTGATGAGCACCTCACTGCGTATGATAAAGAGGTCATTGTATTGGGAGGAGGAGACACCAGTGTCGACTGTGTCGCTACGGCCATCCGTCAGGGAGCGTTGAACATCACTGTTTTAAAAACATCGCCTGCCTTACCTGCACAACGTGCGCCAGAGAATCCCTGGCCTCTCTGGCCCGAAGTTGCGACAGTTGAGTATGGTCTTGAAGAGGCGCACGCCTGCTTTGGCAGGGAGATTCGCGAGTATGACACCGTCGTAAAAGAAATACTGCACCAAGACGGACAGTGCGTTGGACTTGTGAGTGCTCAGGTCAGCTGGCAGAGGGACAAAACTACCGGCAGGCTGATTTCCAAAGAGCTCCCCCATACGACCGTCACACGTAAGGCAGACCTGGTACTCATTGCCAAAGGGTTTGTGGGAGTAGAAACCGCTTTGCCCTCAAAACTGCAACTTACTCTTACCTCTCAAGGCACCATAGATACCTTAGGAACCGAGGCCTCAGATAAGGAACGTTTTGCCACACAGCTACCAGGGGTATTTGCAGCAGGAGACGCTCGCCGAGGACCAACGCTGGTGGTCTGGGCCATTCAGGAAGGAATACAAGCAGCGCATGAGTGCGATTCGTATCTCAGACGCTGAAAGAGTCTTTAAGCTCTGTGGGCCTGAAGGATGTCTCTTGCAACCTCTCGCTTAGGCAGACGAGTATCCATTGCCCGCTTTTCGATATAGCGATGAGCCTCTGACTCTGTCATATGCTCCTTGGCAACGAGGACACATTTGGCTCGCCCAATAAGCCGCGCTTCTTCTAAAAGCGCTCGTATCCTTCTGTTCTCCTCGCGTAGGGCAGTCAGTTGGAGTTGCGTTGCTCCAATAACGGAGAACGTATGCTCCAGGAGAGCAGGCTCAACGGGTTTAACGAGGGTAATAACCCCATCGTTATAAACCTCCGATTCTGCAGCGTCAAGCAAAACAGTCGTTATGCCATATTCCTGTACGGCATCCCGTGCCAATTCTTCGGCATTATCATCTGGTAAGGAAGTATGGATTACAACCAGGTCCCATTCGCTTTGAGAAAACTCACGCCTTGCTTTCATGCCTGAAGAGATTACCATGCTCCGTTCGTAGAAGCGCGGAACAAGAAGGCGGTTGACTCGAGTGGCCATATCCATGCTACCGACTATAAGTACTTTTTTCACGATGCTCTCGCTGCTGCCAGATGCCGGATGTTATATCTGCTCAAAATATCGCAGCATCTCAAAGCGAGTCTTGTCCTCAGAGCATGTATAGTCGTTCCATTCAGCCCGCTTGGCAGCGAAGATACTGTCCAGTGTGCAGCGAGGCAGAATACTGTTGATGAAGCTACTCCTCTGAGCTCTTTTCAAAGCCTCGCCAAGATCGCTTGGAAGCTGAGGATCGTCCTCTCCTGTGTCCTTTGTCTCATGCATTGGGTTGCTATCCTCAATACCCTCAAGTCCTGCCGCAACCAACAGACTCAGCGCATAGTAAGGATTGCAGAGTGGATCAAGCTCACCGAGTTGGGATGACCTTATGTCGAGGTCGATAGTGGACAGATGTGTTTCAGGAGAGAAGTTGGCAAATTGCGCTCCGTGGTAGTTTTCCCTGCTAAATTCAAACGCCCTTGTGCCATCAATACAACCATAGGCGTTGACGGAAGGCCGCAGAAACAAGGTCATCTCTGCCAGACGACGCGCAATACCGGAGTGGAACGCCCGGGAGAGCTCATCGGGCACCAGGGTTTTGGCATCCTCGCTATCATAAGAGTATTCGAGCGTTAAGCTGAGAGCCAGGCTGCTGGTATGCTCTTCAGATAGCGGTCTTGGCATAAAGGTGGCACAAAGGCCATGTTGAACAGCCAGGGTCCTCACAACAGTCTTATAGGTAACGATATCGTCTGCACAGGTGAGCAGATCAGTAGGCCTGCGCCAGATGCTGTTTTGGCCGGGGCCTCTTTCATGATAGCTTCCTATAGGCGCAGAGCCAAGCTCCTCAAGTGTGAGGCAGATATCCCGGCGTATGTTCTCGCACTTGTCCATAGGAGCAATATCAAGATAACCTGCTCTATCACATGGCTCGAGTGCAGGAATCTCATTTTCGTCCCTCTCAAAGAGATAGAAGCCACATTCACAGCCAACTTTTACGGAAAGCCCCTTGTTTTGCAGCCTCTGCATCATACTGCGAAGAAAGCCGCGACCATTTCCCAGGAAGAGCATATCGTTTTGCTCAAAAATGTCACAATACATACGGGCAGCGCGTCCGCTCTGAGGCCGCCAGGGAAGCACCGCAAAAGTCGCAGGATCCGGATGTAAAAGGAGGTCGTATCCTTCCTCGTACGATGAGCAACCGAGAACAGAGGTATCAAACCCTACGCCCTGTTCAAATACCCGTGGAAGGTAATCAGCCATAATCGCGATATTTTTTGGTGTACCGCGCAAGTCGCAGAATACCAAGCGAACAAATTTGACATCATTTGCTTCTACATATTCCATTACCTCTTCTTTTGTAAAGCTCACCGCTGCTCCTCGTATCATACTCATCGTCGCCTCCCGGCGGCTTTCGCTCCTTCTCTATGAGACACACTCATTATCGCATGTACTCTCTGCATGCAAGAGGGAAGAGCTTTCTACAGAGAGTTTTCCTGCTCTTGTGAAGCCTCTGTGAATTCATCAACAATATCAAGCATTTCTTGTCGTGTATGTATACTCATCTTTCGGTAGATATTGTAAATATGTGTCTTAGCCGTACCAACAGAGATATAAAGGACTTTAGATACATACTCCGGATTTCGCCCCTTTGCTATCAATGGCAATACCTCACGTTCTCTATTAGATAAACCGTATGTGTCCGATATACTCATATATACCGACTCCAGCGAGGTGCTGCTTGAATATGCGGATGGTTCTTGGGGCGTATCTTTCGGGTTCATAGTTAAATAGAGTCCGATGACAGAGAAGAGTTCTCGTTCGCTAAAGACAATGGTTCCCATGACAACCACAATCAGTATGCCTATACCTGCAAAGGTCAGTAAAGGAGAAGCATCAAACCCAGAATTCCAGAGAGCCATTACCAGCAGGATCCCCAAAAGGATTCCAAAGGAGTTTATCAGCCTGCCGAGCGAGATGATAAATAATGATGAGAGCTGGCGTCTATAGACAATATCTACCAATGCGCCAAATGCCAACATCTCAAATGCATTGTAGGCAAAGGCTATGAAGAGCCCGGAAAATACAAGGTGCGGCAGATCTATAAAAAGCATTACTACAAAACCAATAGCAAACACGAGGGGGATAAGCTTATACAACATGTGTATAAAGTCAGAAGAGTTCTGTGTCCTTGCTCCAAAAAAGACTGCCAGGCCAAGAAGGATGCTGCAGGGAATATGAATAAATGCAGCGTCAAAGGCCGACGGGGCATTCCAGTATAACGGTATAGCCTTGTAAAGGCCGAGCAGCAGGCCATATGCGGCAAAGGCGATAAGCATGCGCCCAAAAAAAGGAAAGGTATACCTGCTTTCTTTCATATAGAACTGGCCTTCTGCTACCTCTTTCTGCCGTTCTTCCGACAAGGACTCATCCGGATTGTATTTTTGAGAGAGGAAACAGGCAATACCAGCAAATACCGGTAGCAAAACCGCGATTGCATAATCAAATGGACTGACCATCTGTGCTATGACCACGCTGATCAAAGCGCCTAAGGCATACGAAGCCCCAAAATACGCGATGGTGTTCTTAGAACCAAATTCTCCAAAAAAAGCAAGCCATACGACAAACATCGCCGCATCGGTCAGCCCAACAAATAAGCAGGATGTGAGCGCAAGTAAGGGGTGAACAACGGAATGTGCGAGAAACCCTATAGAGGCAGTTGCCAGAGGACCCACTACTATACAGATTAGCGTGAGCGCCCGTGTAAAATCCTTTTGGGCAAACGCTCGGGAGACGACAACAATAAGGAGAAGACATACTGTTCTGAAACAGAAGTACACAAGTTCAAAAGGGAGCTGCGCAAACAGTGTTATCGAGCCAAAAACCGGGGATGCGCTGATTATGCAGGTAAAGACCCAAGCCCAGTAAAACCCAAATCCAAATAGTCTGAGCGGCGCGGTTCTCGATGATTTCTCCAAGTATAAACCCGACGCCTTGAGCGAACGAAATACCATAAGTCCCTGCTTTCATCAAACAAGTTTCCTGGTGCATATTCCTGGTTGCCACGATCGCTCTCTTGCCTGTCCTGCTCATTGCCCCTGCTTGCACTTTACATAACGCACAGCAAGTCTGGGTGCAAACATCACATTATAGATTGAAGATGATAAAAAAGACATAAACCAGGAGTAGTAATCCTGTTTATTACTCATGGTTTAGCCTCAATACCGCTTTACTACAACGGGATGATACCTCTCAACATGAATCGCGGTTACTCTGTGCCTCAACAGCTAAAGAAAGCAGGAGACAAGGAGGAGTGATGCATGTTGATACTCGGGACAAGACCGTTATCAGAGGCATTGGCTTTTGTGGTTTTGGTTGCGGTGCAAACACTGCGCACGTAGATGTAAGAGACGGGAAGATCTTACGCATTCGTCCCATGAAATATGACGATGTAAGCACTTCAGATGAGCGTAACGAATGGAGTTTCAAAGCCAGAGGTAAAACATTTAATCCTGGAGACAAGACTCTATTGCCACCCTTATCGATAGCCTATAAAAAGAGAATCTACTCAGAGAATCGTATACTGTACCCTCTTAAACGTGTCGACTGGGATCCCCACGGGGAGAGGAACCCTCAATCAAGAGGCCAGAGCTCCTTTGAGCGCATAAGCTGGGATGAGGCTTGTGACTTAATTGCCTCCGAGATCATACGGATCCATGAGATCCATGGTCCTCTTGCCATCCTGGCTCAGTGTGATGGACATGGCGAGACCAAGATCATACATGCGACCCATGGAGCTCAGGTCAACTTGCTGGATCTTATCGGGGGATACACACTGCAGGCCAGACAGCCTGATTCATGGGAAGGCTGGTACTGGGGAGCCAAGCATGTATGGGGAATGGAACCTGTGGGAAAACAAGTGAATCAGCAAAACCTCTTTAAGGATATCTCTGAAAACAGTGACGCTGTTTTATTTTGGGGATGTGATGCGGAGTGCACTCCCTGGGGGTGGGGAGGTCAGCAGCCCAGTCGCCTTTGCTACTGGTTTGAGGAACTTGGTATTGAGTCGATCTTTGTATCGCCCGATCTTAATCATACTGGAGCCTGCCACAAGGGAACATGGATCCCTGTTCTGCCTAATACAGACGCTGCTCTGCAGTTGGCTATCGCCTATGTCTGGATGACGGAAGGAATCTATGACAAGGAATTTGTACAAACCCACTGCATCGGCTTTGACTGGTTTGAATACTACGTTTTAGGTCGAGAAGATGGCATCGCAAAGACTCCTAAGTGGGCCGAGCTAAAATGCGGCGTGCCCTCCTATACTATCAAGGCACTGGCCAGATATTGGGCAACACATGCGGTAGCCATAGCACATGCTAATGGCGGAGGATACATCCGCTCCTGCTTTGCGCATGAACCCGCTCGACTGGAGGTATGCCTTCTGGCTATGCAAGGCGTAGGCAAACCTGGGACGGGTCAATTAAACATTACCGCCTTTGGAGATTTTGGCTATTCAGAAGCTAACCCCCTTCCGAGAAGCACAATGCACTTTATGATCCCCGACGCATATCACGGTTGGATGGAGGTGATTAGCGACGCAGCATTTATACCTAAGACTTTGACCCCCCGCGCAATACATAACGAAGTGTTGAGCTGGTATGGACATGTTATCTGCACTTGTACCCGGGAAGATCAGTTCAAACACTTTACCTTTAATGGAGAGGAGACTCCCAAAATTCGTATGATCTGGTCGGACTCGCCCTGTTGGACCACTTGTTGGAACGGTGGTTTTCTCATGCAGGACGCTCTACGATCGGAGCAACTCGAATTTATCCTGGTACAGCATCCCTGGATGGAGAACGACTGCTTCTTTGCAGATATCATCCTTCCGGTTAATACGATGTTTGAGGAGAAGGATATTGCCTGTGATAATTGGTCTGGCCAATACAACATGCTCTATATCCACGAAGAAGCAATCGCTGCGCTGGGAGAATCTCGGTCTGATTATGAAGCTGTCATAGAGATCGCCAGAAAGCTGGAAGAGTTTGGGGGAATCTACGAAGGTCTTGTAAGGAAGTACACCTCAGGCCTTGATATCGATGGGTTTATTGAGCGTGGTTTTGCTACCAGTGGCGGCGAGAAGTTCATGTCTTTTGAGGAATTCAAGGAAAAGGGTATCTGCATTGCTCCCACTGCAACCGATTGGGAGAACGATCCTGTAGGCCTCTCAAAATTCTACGAGAAGCCAGAGAGCAAACCGATGCAGACACCTTCAGGAAAGATCGAATTCTATTCCCTTGGACTTGCCGAGCATTTTCCTGAAGATAAAGAGCGCCCCATCGTTCCGCATTGGATAGAAGAATCCGATGAGCACAAAGAACGTATCTCGTCTGAACGCGCTTTGCGGTACCCTTTTCTCATGATCTCAAATCATCCGCGTTGGCGAGTTCATGCGCAAGGTGACGACATTACCTGGTTTCGGGAGATCGAGACCTGCAAGATACAGGGACCCGATGGCTATTTATATGAACCTTTGTGGATTAACCCATTGGATGCTGGAAAGTTAGGTATAGAAGATGGTGACATCGTCCGCATCTACAATGAGCGCGGATCTGTTCTTGGAGGGGCATATGTAACCGAACGTATAATGCCTGGTGCCGTTAATCAGGATCATGGTGCTCGCGTCGATTCCATCGAGCTTGGTTACGGTGGTTTAGACAGAGCAGGCGCAAATAACCTTATCTGTCCTGATGCAACCACCTCAAAGAACTGCGTTGGCGAAGTAACCAATGGCTTTTTGGTGAATATAGAGAAAATCGATGTTATCTCTCTCGCTCATCTACACCCCCATGCTTTCAGCAAAAAATACGATAACGGTGGGGGCATTTCTACCAGCACTTATATGGTCTCAACCCACACAACTCTTTAGGAGCGCACTATGAAGGTATTTATCTTTGACTATGCAAAGTGCAACGGATGTCGTAACTGTCAGATCTCATGCAAAGACGAACACGTCGACAACGACTGGACTCCTTACGCAAAACAGCAGCCGGATACCGGTCAGTTCTGGTGCAAGATCAACGAACGTACAGCTGGAAAGGTGCCTCATGTGCAAGTGTGTTTTGAGCTACATGTGTGCAATCATTGCAAAAATCCCAGCTGCGCTTTGGTATGTGAGGCAAATGCGTTTGAGATACGTAAAGACGGTCTGGTTGTTCTTAAGCCAGACGATTGTACCGGCTGCATGAAATGCGTTGATGCGTGTCCTTACCAGGCTATCTTTTTCAACGAAGAACGTACTCTTGCCCAAAAGTGCACCGGATGCGCACATCTGCTCGATGACGGATGGGAGCTTCCACGTTGCGTGGATGCGTGTTGCACAGACGCGTTACGCTTTGGGGATGAGCAGGACTTTGCAGAAGAAATAGCCACTGCTGATGCAGTTCTCGAACATACTGAATGCTGCCCACGTGTGTATTACCTAAACGACCCAAAACGCTTTATTGCGGGAACAGTCGTAGACCTCACTGCCGATGAAGTGCTCATCAATGCCGATGTGACGCTTTCCGCTCCAGACGGAACGGTTATTGCAAGGGAAACATCTGACTTTTTGGGCAA
>JAVBUQ010000013.1:0-31521 GCA_031555185.1 Coriobacteriales bacterium | reverse complement strand
CATCACACCAAAGTCATAGCGTATAGCAGTGATGAACTCACTTCTGCTGGAGATACCAAGATCCACCTACGAGAGATAGGCTGTACCAAAGCAGTCAGCGGGAGCATTTACCGTGCCGGTTTGCCACGCGCGGTTTGCTGAGGTCTTGTATTCGACCTGAGTGAGTTTCTCATTTGCCCGGAAGGGTACATGGAGAGCCATGACTCCGTAGGTTGTGGTGTCAAAGTGCATCTCAACGGTCTTGGGCGCACTTGCCACACTGCCTGCGTTTCCTATAAGAAAATAGCCGAGGACTCCGGTCTCGTCATTGAGAGCTGGGTTGGGGTCGGCACAATCGATATCAGAAGAGAAACTCAAGCTACCATGCGGTCCCGCGCTGATTTGAGCAAGATACTTGGAGTTGTTGGCGTAATTGACATAGACCTTCTCTTCAGGCTCCTGATAACGTAGTTTGTGCGAGTAGTCTGTGTCGAGATAGTAGGTAGCAGAAGCGGCGTTAATCGAGCTGCCGATATTTCCGCTGGGATCATTCTCAGCAAACTGTCGGAAGCTAAAGCAGGAGCCTGAGGCTACATAGGTCACAAACACCTCATCATCCTGAGCCCAGGCAGGAGAGGGTGAGGAGGCAAATTCGACGTCAAAAGGCACAACAAGAGAACTGATGCCTTTGCATCCTCCTGCAGGAGTATACGTAAAGGTATATTCGCCCGTTGACACATTTGAGTTCATATTCCACTCACCCGTGGTATCGGTATTGATGAGTTGAGCACGCACGCCAGAAGTACCGTGGGTATCGGTCAACTTAAGCGTGAATGTGCCTCCGGTAACAAGCATTTGAAAGGGATTGCTACCATCTATGACCGTACACATGGTCCTGCACGCATTAGGGAGTCTTAACTGATCGCCGCCCGTAAAGACAAAATAGTCCCCGGGGTGAGGGTGTCCACCGTTAGTGCCAAACATTATCGTTTTGTCAGTCTGTCGGGTGACCTGCTCCAGCGTTTGAGAGGCAGTGGCCGTGCCGTCACTCAAGGTTACTTGTGCTGCGTTGGTGATTGTAGTGGTATTAACGGTGGGGTCAAAACTCAGGGGGATACTTACCGTCGTGGCTGCTACACCGGTCTTAAGGGTAAAGGAGTAGGTGCCATTAGGAAAGACGTAGCCATCGATGTTGGGAGCAGTTCTTGTAAAGCTTGAGGAGGCAACATCAAGCGCAAACTGACCTGCCTGGCTTAGAAAATTTGTGATGTTGGTATAGTAGAATTTCATGCCTACAGGCAGCGCTATAGTAAGGGTATTCGATAGCGAAGGGGCCAGATCTGTAAGTTCGATCCTGAGGTTGTAGTACTTAGTGATATGATTTTGCTGTTGTTGATAACTCATTAATGCTACATCGGCTGAGCCGTTAAGATCTATGGGTAGTCCGCTGTCATCGATGATGCTTGCGTTGATGGTGCCCGGTGCGGTAGCAAGTGGAGTGATCTCGTTGCTCTCAAAAGCACTGGTTGCCGTGCTGAATGCGGTAACATCAGTAGCGGACGTTACAGGTTCTTCTTCTGCGCCATCACCGGTAACTGTGCTTTCTTCCTCCATATTGGCGGTATTGCTCGAGCCGTCGGCTGCAGTATCACCTTGTTCGGTAGTTGTGCCCACCTGCTCTTCGTCTCCATTGGCAAAGGCCAACACTGGTACCAGTGTGGTTACCAGAAGCACTGCCAAAAGTACGCTTACCAGACGCGCACCTTTTGAGGCGCTGTTCTTAGAAGTCATGACTTCCTCCTGCTCTTTCTTTTTCTCAGTGTCTTTTTTATCAGTTATCCTGCAACCCCAAGAAAATGTCTTTACCCGCTCTTCTTGTCAAAAGCACGTGATGTACCCCTATCAAGCTTTCACATTACTAATGGTACCCACTTTATGCCATTTGTTATTAGGGACGTGAATCACATCAATAATATTGCACATTTTCCAAATTTTTTTAAAAACTATAAATTCTTCACATTTCGCATAGAATCATACAGAGAGATATCACCTGCGCGTCTCTCTTTGTGCAGAGAACGATCCCAACCAGCACGACAGATTCAGAAATGCTACGAATCCTGCGAGGCTATGCAATCAACCCAAAGATGATTGTGTTTCTTACCTGAGTTTTATCTCAATGGCAACTAAGACCCGATTTTGCAACCTGAGGACACACAAAAGGTCTTGCTATACGTAAGGGCTCCAGAACAGAACTGGCGAGAAAGGTATAACCTTAAATTGTCAGCAACCGCTTCTTTCCCATATTTTTATTATGCTTACCATGGTCGTCTAGGTAATGGCAAAATCACGGGTGATGATCGCCTTGCTTCCCTCATCATTTACAGCAATCCACCCCAGGGTATAGCTGCCTGGCGGGAGTTTGGCAAAGACTTCTTCGACGGTATCACCACTCCCTTGGGCACGTTGTGTGTTTGTACCATCCACAATCTCCCATTCCTGCGCCGTACCCTCTTCGAGAATCAATGTAGCTTTTGTAGGATTGATATGTTCTATGACACCATCCACGTTGGTTTCACTGGCAATATTTCCACCCGAGAACTCAATACGGGCTATTGGAACAAACTCCTCTGGTGTGTCCCCTTCTTCAGCAGCGCCCTCCGCAGATATTTCTATGGTAGTGGTTTGTGCGGTAGTGGTCTTGTACACACCGTATACCACCGCAGAGCCACTTGTTACCGTTACTACCGTAAGGGCTGCAATAAGAAGTTTAGCTTTGAGGGTCATGCCCACACTTGCACTTGCGGCCGCACCACTGCCTGCCAAAACCGCCGCAACACCTTTGGCTACCCTTTCGACACTTTCTATCCTGACAGAATCCTCTATCAGTTGGGCTACGGCAAAGCCAATCGCAGGAGCGGCAGCCACTCCCTTTATGGTTTGAGGTTCGGTCAGATCACTCAACTGTTCGGTTGCTTCTGACACACTTGTCTCTTCTTGGTTTTTCTTGTGCTCATCATGCATCTGGTTACCTGCCCCCTGGGAGGTAAGGGTGCCGTCTTTTTCAATCAAGTGCTTCAAGGTCTTCTTTGCTCGGAGTATGTTACTCCCTACCGTATTGACCGTTATGTCCAACAGTTGGGCGATCTCCTCATAATCCAGATCATCAAAATAGCGAAGCGACAACGCCTCCCTTTGCCTGGGCGGCAACTCAGCAATAACTTTTTTCAGAGCCTGAGAAAGATCCATCTGCTCCAAGCTGCCCTGCGGTCCCAGTTCTGTAGTGTCCTCCAATACCTCTTCGTAGTCCTCGATCTGCTCGTTGGGCTGTTTGACCGTGCGGTTTCGCGTGATGCAGACCGAAGAGACCGTCCTGAGTAAGTAGGACTTAAAGGCGTACGGACTTTTAAGGCTTTTCATGTTACGGTGCAGAGCGATAATCGCCTCTTGTGCCGCGTCTTCTGCATCTCCCGGATTAAGAAGAAGGTTGCGGGCGTGATAGATGATCTCCTTGATATAGCGCTTGTAAAGGTGCTCAAAGGCGGCGGTGTCGCCACGCATGGCCTTTTTTATGAGGCGTGTAAGCTCTGCGTTGTCCGCAGACGCCTGAGCCAGCTCGGCACGCTCGTCCCTCGCTGTATCACTCTGGCCACTCTGGCCAACACCCCTCGCTATGTTAATGTCTGTCATGCATAAACCTGTCTTACTAATACAGACGACCTCTGTGCAGTATTTATTGCACATATCAGAAATATTATGGAGATAATTCTATGCTTTTATTGGAAAAGAATCTCAAGTTCCACAAAATCGACACAGAGAAAAACGGAGAGCCCTCTGGGATGACGCCCAACGCCGCTGAAGAGATGTTTGAGGTGTTTATCAGTTACCGCATTAAACGTTCAACGAAACAGGCCAGGGCACACGTATCCTCAAAGCCAAAACTTGGTATGCCCTTTTCTTCCGCCTCTGCAGCGATACGGGGAAGGTCGGTAACCACGGCGATGATGTCGTTTCCCTCGCCGCCAAACTCACGCTCCGTATCTTTGGGATTGTCTGCTCTGAACAGCTCGATAGTAGGCAATCCGCTCTGACGGTAGCCCTCAACGAGAATAACGTCAAGCGGGCGTGTGCCCTGGTTTTCTCCAGCAGTGGAAAGCGCCACCATGGCGGCCAGGGTATGTGTGGCATCTTCTGGTGCGTCCAGCTCACGCACCAGAGCGATTTTGTCCGGCGCACTTATCACTGTAAACCGGCTTCCTGCCTGTGCATGACGCCAGGAGTCCTTACCAGGGATGTCAAAGTCAAAACCCGCATGGCTATGGTGCTTGAGGGTTCCCACGTTATAGCCACGCTGGGTAAGTTCTGCTATCAGTTTTTCAAGCAATGTTGTCTTGCCTGAATTCTGTTTACCCACAAATGCGAGCGCAAAGACTGCCATATATGTTCCTTACTTTCTCTTCTTATTGAACGTCTTATTGTCAGCTTCAGAAGTGCGCTTCTCTGCTTCGTCTCCTCTACTCCACACGCCCCGCTCTTAAAAAGCCGGGATGGTCTGACGTTTTGCCGGGCAAGACCAGTGAGGAGGGTTGCTCGTTCTTGCTACTAGGGTTCCAACTCCACCACGTTGCCCGCCCGCAGGCTGGCAGGCACATCGATTAGACGTTGATTGGCTGAGCCGCGCCATTTGAGTTCATACGATGCCTGGGCTGCCACATAGCGACCATCTACCAGAACGTCAACTGCCACCAGCAGTTCGCGTGCGTCGTCGGACGGGATACCCTCGAGTAACTCCTCATAGACATAGCCACTGTACGCCCAGACGTTGAGACCTCTTGCGCGTGCCCAACGGACAAGCTCTAACAGGGCTCCCGCTTGTTCAAAAGGTTCACCGCCCGTGAGCGTGATACCCGCAAGCAAGGGGTTATCCTCAATGCGGCGCTTGAGCTCTTCTGTCTCGACAATACGACCGCTTTCAAACGGTTGCGCCTCCGGGTTATGACATCCTGGGCAGTTATGCCTGCAACCCTGAGTAAAAATTGAGAAGCGAATACCCGGACCATCCACGATGGAATCATCCGCCGTTCCAAAGATTCTAAGAGATGCCATAGTAGCTAACCTCCTTCAGACTTTCTTGTGCAGTATCTGACAGGCAGAAGACTCCGGCTCAATCAGGGCGACCTGCTCAAAGCCAGCTTGCCCTAAACCAAGGGCTTGTCCGCCTGCACCAGCACCTATCTCTATCGAACGCATAGCACCTCAAATATCATACGTTTGTCCTGGTACAACTTACCACCGCACACCCTGAGCTTTTGGCTTGTCCGCGCGTTATCATCGCTCACAGAAGCCAGCAGGTGCGTTTCTGTCAATTGGCTTAAGGAGCAACTCTCTCCCACAACATCAGTGAATCAAACAAAAGCCTTAACGACCGGGCCGTTAAGGCTTTCAATTGAACCTACTCTTTTCAGACGTTACTCTTCAAGGTGTGCCGAGGCGTTCTCTGCGGCAACCTCCGCGCGACTCACTCCGTGCTTTACCCGCTCACTCTCTTCGGTGCGTTTTGCATTGTTAAAACGGTCGAGTGTGCCTACCAGATAACCCGTGATACGACGAATACGCTCAAAGGGAATGTCACCCTCATCGCGACCGCATTTGGGGCAACGGTCACCAATGATGCCGTTATACCCGCACACCGGGTCGCGGTCCACCGGATGGTTGACAGAGCCGTAGCCCACACCGCTCTCCTTCATATGACGGATGATAGCCTCAAAGGCCTCAAGGTTATCCGTGGGGTCGCCGTCCAGTTCCACATACGAAATATGACCGGCATTGGTAAGCGCGTGGTAGGGCGCCTCAAGCTCGATTTTCTTAAACCCGTTGATATTGTAGTAGACGGGAATATGGAAGCTGTTGGTGTAATACTCTCTGTCGGTCACACCGGGAATCGCCCCATAGCGCTCGCGATCCATGGCAACAAAACGTCCTGAGAGCCCCTCGGCCGGTGTTGCCAGAAGCGTATAGTTGAGACCCGCCGCAGCTGCTTTGTCGTCCAGATAATGACGCATAAAACCGATGATCTCAAGGCCGAAGTTCTGGGCCTTTTCGCTCTCGCCATGGTGCTCGCCGGTCAACGCCACCAACGTCTCAGCCAGTCCAATGAAACCGAGAGAGAAGGTACCGTGCTTGAGCACTTCGCCTACCTCATCGTCCCAATTGAGCGTGTCGGAATCGGCCCAGACACCCTGGCCCATCAGGAAGGGCATATTGTAGACTTTCTTATGGCTTTGGATCTCAAAGCGCTCTTGCATCTGCTCGCAGACCAGATCAAGTTTGGACTCCAGGAGCTCAAAGAACAGGTTCTTGTCTCCACGAGCCTTGATGGCCAGTCTGGGCAAATTGATAGAGGTAAAGGACAAGTTGCCTCGTCCGGGTGTTACTTGCTTATCAGTATCATACACGTTACCGATAACTCGCGTACGGCAGCCCATGTAGGCCACTTCGGTCTCCGGTGTGCCTTTATAGTAGGCCGCGTTAAAGGAAGCGTCCAAAAAGCTGAAGTTAGGGAAGAGACGCTTGGCACTCACGGCACAGGCCTGTTTGAAGAGGTCATAGTTGGGATCTGAGGAGTTGTAGTTAACCCCCTCTTTGACCCGGAAGATCTGAATGGGAAAGATAGGTGTCTCACCGCTGCCCAGACCTTCTTCGGTTGCAAGCAGAATATTCTTTATGACCATACGGCCTTCTGCTGTAGTGTCCATACCATAGTTGATGGAAGAGAAGGGTGTCTGAGCACCTGCACGGGAATGCATGGTGTTGAGGTTATGGATAAAGGCCTCCATGGCCTGGTGGGTGGCTTTGTCGGTATCTGCCGTAGCCTGGCGTGCCGCA
The DNA here is from genome assembly GCA_031555185.1 of Coriobacteriales bacterium. GTDB lineage: Bacteria > Actinomycetota > Coriobacteriia > Coriobacteriales > UBA8131 > WQXH01. The sequence continues at coordinate 24,660 of JAVBUQ010000013.1, read as the reverse complement.
TACTTCTGCGCTGCCTCGGCGGTCTCCACATCAAGCTCCATCTCAGATATGAGAGCAGTCTTCTCTTCGTTGAGATAACCCAGATCCATGACAAGACTGGGCTTGACGCCTACGATAGCCTCTATACGAGACACCAGGGCATCGACTTTTTCTTTGGCACCATCAATATTGGCAAGCAGGTCAAGGGCTGCCGTCAGGTTCTTCTTGTAGAAGCTACGATAGGTCTTGCGCACGCCTTCAGCCATACCATAGTCAAAATTGGAGATGGATTGACCACCATGCTGATCATTTTGATTGCTCTGGATAGCGATGCAGGCGAGGGCAGAGTAACTCGTAATGCCACTTGGCTCACGCAAAACGCCGTGTCCGGTGGAGAACCCTCCCTTGAAGAGCTTGATGATGTCAATCTGGCAGCACGTGGTGGTGAGGGTATAGAAATCCAAGTCATGGATATGGATGTCGCCGTCTGCATGGGCATTGGAGAATTTGGGGTTGAGGACCTGGAGCTTATAATACTGTTTGGCTGTCTCAGACCCATATTTGAGCATCGTGCCCATGGCTGTATCGGCATCTATATTGGCATTCTCACGCGCCACGTCAAAGTCTTTGGCATCGGCATGTGTGAGCTTGTCGATCTTCTGCATGAGTTGTGTGTTGATCTCACGTGCGCGTGCGCGCTCGTCACGATACTTGATGTAAGAACGGGCAATTTGGAAATAGCCTTGCTCGTCCAAGACCTCTTCTACCAAGTCCTGGACACCTTCGACAGTAGGCAACCCTTCAATGGCTCCATTCTCGATTTTAGCCTGTACTGCCTCTGCCAATTTTGTATACGTCTGGGCGTTTGATAGATTGCCGGAGGCAACAAAAGCCTTTTCGATAGCATCACTGATTTTACTGAGGTCAAACTCAACAGCGCGCCCGTCGCGCTTTACGATACTGGTAACCATGTCTTGTTCCTTTCTCTGCTGCGTTTTTGCTGCGTTTGTTTTGATAAAACTGTTTTGCACAGGGATTCCACAGGAATCCACCATTAATCCACAATATCTTGTGTTTACTCCGTCCCTAGTAAGAATATATAGTAGAACTATCGCGGACCCAAAGCAAGGCAGAATCGTAAATTTTTTGGTGAAATTTCTAAATGTTACTATTCTTGTAACATTTTAAAGAGGCCTCATCCCTACTCTGGAGAGACTTTCTTCAAGCCTGAGAATATGCCGCTGTTTGTTTGAGAGCGTCAGAGAAAGAGGTGTGAGAGCAGGAGGATATGGGAACAAGAGAACTGGAGGGCGTGGGAGCAAGAGAGCTGGAGAGCATAGTAAGAGGGCGCAGGAAGCTTATGCTCTCGCTCCTCTGTATTATGAGCGGTTGATGGCGGTTTCCAGTAACTCATCGAGGAGCTCGCCCAGGCTTGCGTCTGAGGCATCCATGGCCATGGGAATAAGGGAGGTCTCTGTCATCCCGGGAGAAACGTTGATTTCCAGCACACAGGGCTTGCTGCCATCCCAGATCATATCGATACGACTGAGGTCTCTGCAGCCCAGAGCCTTGTGTACTTCAAGTGCGGCCATTTCTATCGCCCGAAGCGCTTTACCCTGTGCTGCTTCATCCGTGCCTAAACTCTCAGGGCGTGGCGGACAATAGTAGTCCACCAGATCGGCGTCCTGACGGGCTTCGGTATCAAAGAAACCGCGCTTGGGTGCTATCTCAACAGGCGGCAGAACCCGGGCATCATCTCCATTGCCTATTACGCCTACGGCCAGCTCTACGCCCTCCACCCACCTCTCAATGATCACCGCTGTGTCAAAGGAAAAGGCATCCAGTATGGCAGCGCCTACATCCTTCTGGTTCTCAACACGGCTCACACCCATGGCTGAGCCGCCACGAGCGGGTTTGATGGCAACGGGACACACACCCAGGTGTTTGGAGATAAGATCAAGGGCGGTTACCGCACCCATATCCTTGAAGGAGATAGCCGCAAGAGAGATCTGCTCCGGCCAGGCGGCTGCCCCCCTCTCGGGGCTCTCAGAATTACACGCTCTGTAAGCGGTTACAGCATGCGACAGAGAAGACTTGTTCCAGAACATCCTCGATACATGAGAACTTGATCCAATGTAGGGAACGCACAAATACTCCAACAGCGCCTGAATGGTGCCGTCCTCACCTCCCTTGCCATGGAGGGCAATATAAACCGCATCTATGTTCTGGGTACGCAGGGTCTCGACCAGGTTGGCGTCGGTATCGAGCGGTAAGACCTCATGGCCTCGCTCACGAAGCGTGTTGGTCACATTCCTTCCACTTTCCAATGAGAATTCGCGCTCAAAGGAACTGCCACCCATTAAGACTGCGACTTTATACGGCATAGTATGGCTCCCTACAATACTCCTGCGTCAATAAAAATACGATACAGCTCCAGGCGCTCTTCGATGACCTCGCCCAAACGCCGGATGGCCTCTCGAATATTCTCTGGTGATTCATAGCAAAACGCGATGCGCATGGCATTACGACCCATACCGCTTCCTCCCGGATAACAGCCATCTCCAGGCACAAAGGTCACGCCCTTATCAAGCGCCACCGAAAGCATCTGAGGGGTATCCACATATTCCGGCAAGGTGACCCACACAAACAGACCACCCTCAGGATGAGTCCATGAGGCTTCAGGCGGAAAATGCTCCTCCAAGGCCTCCAGCATTGCGTCGCGCCGTTCGGCATAGAGCCTGTTCATCTTGGCAAGCGTACCGCGCCAGTCCGTATCGTTAAAATAGTGCTCAACAATGACCTGATTGAGGGCACTGCCACACAAGTCGGTACCCTGCTTGACCATATTGATCTTTGCCAGAATGGGACGCGGAGCAACGATCCAACCGGTACGAAGCCCGGGAGCAAATACCTTTGAGACAGTGCCGAGATAGACCACCTTTTCGTCCATGGATCTCAACGCAGGCTCAGTCTCACCACTGAAGCGCAGACGACCATACGGGTCATCCTCAATCACCAATACCTTGTAGTGGTTAGCAAGTTCCAGCAGATGTTTGCGTCTTTCAAGACTCATGGTCACGCCGCCGGGGTTTTGAAAGTTTGGAATCGTATAGAGGAACTTTACGCCATGCTTTCCGTCCGGGCTCTCCGCAACAAGGCGCTCCAGCTCTCCAGCCAGTAGCTCTGTTTTCATGCCCTCTTCATCGAAGGGGATGGTAATGATGTTGGGCTCATACGCTGAGAACGCCTGTAAGGCACCCACGTACGTGGGCCCCTCAGTGATGATTGTATCGCCGGGATTGATAAAGGTCTTACCCAGAAGATCGAGCGCTTGCTGGGCACCGGTAGTGATAGTGACATCCTCGACAGTGAGGGAGATATCAAAGTCTTTCATGAGCTCCACGACGATCCGTCGGGTCTGCTCGCGCCCAATGGTATTGCCGTACTGTAAACCGGCCACGCCCTCCACGCGCACAGCTTCTGCCGCAACTTCGCTTACTTCATCCAAAGGCAGGTTGCGTATATCAGGCATGCCACCGCTCAGGCTGATGATGTCGCTTCGAGAGGCGGCTGCGAAGAGATCCCGCACCGCGCTGGTGCGCATGACGGCCACACGATCAGCATAATCGTCTTGCCATTCGTCAAACTGTATGAGTCCGGGAACCTTCATAGGACTACGATAGCGGTTTTTATCACATTTGTCTTTGACACAGGACTAAAAGTTCGTTGAGTTGCCTGATTGCTCCCGAGAGAGCACTCAACGCTCTCTCAGAGCCGCCGGTTTGAGGGAGTGAGATGCGAACGCGCATCAATTGTTTCTCACGATTGACCCACTTCGTATTGCCGGCAAAGATCTCTCCAGGATGGTCTTGCACCAGAAGCTCAATGGCCACATGCTCCGCGGCATGCGGCAAAAGCGCTCCAACAAGACGGTTTCCAAAAGTAGCTGATGTGTTTTGGGTTCTACCATGTCCTCCGCTTTTGCAGGCATGCAGAGCAAGTGAAGGATAGCGATTGAGCAAAAACTCGGCTAACTCTGGAGTGACCGTAAGCTGTTTGCCGCTGATGCACACAACGACCCAGGCGCAATGTTCATTGCTGCCGTAGCGGATAATCTTTAGCTGTGTGAACGGTGATTTGGTAGGCAAAGCGCCCGCGAGAAAGGAGCTAATCGGCAAAGCGCCATTTGACGGTACGAATATTCCAGCCAAATTCGGGCGTCTCTGCGCCAAAGTAGGTGCAGACTCCAGGCTGCAAGTCAAAAAGCCTGCCATCACTAGCCATCGTGCCGGTATCGACAACTCTGCAACGAAGGATTTTGCCGTCATACATAAGCTCGACATAATGACCCAGCAGTACGTCCATGTGGTTGATATGCACACCAATGTCCATACTGGTAAGCGTAAGCTCAGTGCCAAGAGCGGTAAACTGCCCGGCACTGCTGGGACCATAGGCAGTGGTCTTGGTAGTGAACCAGCCATTCTCATCAGGTTCGCCAAAACGCTGGATCATATTGATGTCTGCGATAGCACTCTCCACATTTTGTACGTCCCTCGTTAAGGGTTGCGCCAACTGGCTCACGGCCTGTGTGGGTTCACTCGCCAGCTGCGCAGGTGCCTCAAAGTGAGTTGCGGCAGCGGTAGTGTCAGAAGAAGCAGCAACTATTGGCGAAGACTGGATACGCCCTACGCCTATGACCTGCTCGGTTGATTCTGAGCCAAAATTTGCATACGCCTGAGGATAGGAAAACAGCACGCAAGCCGCCAAAACGGATACGGCCAAAACAATTCGTATGATACGCACGGGAATATGAGTATTCCCTGCTTTGCCTTCTGGCATATGCTCCTGCTTCGACGCGCCAATATAACATGCAACTTCTCGGTTGCAAGGCACCCGCTGCGTTTAAGAGTGTGTTTGTAGCGCCCAGCCGCACAGTTGAAAATCAAATTGTGAGATAATCAAGCTGTTATCTGTAATGCCAATTTTGCCCTTAAGACAAAATCAGCCGTCTGATTAACGGCTTTATGCATTGTAGCGCATTTGCGTTCATATGTCATCAGAGAATTCCTTAAAACTTGCACAGGGCGTGCCCGGCTTGATTGCTTGATTGATCCGGCATGCCCGCGTTACTGTTCGGGACCCTCCGAGACAGTCATATACCACTGCCGCAGTTTGGCCTCTCTAAACCATCATACAAACTGACAATCTGCCCTTGATTCCTGTCTGGGTGCTGGAGCAATCAAACTGAAAAATGCACTGCAAAAAAGAAGGCTAGCACAGGTTACCCGGTGCTAGCCAGTGGGGGGGGAGCCCCATACTAACAGTAAAGTGACTTTATAGTCAATGCCCAATATTCCGTAAGGCTAAAACTGTAAGAAACTTTGTGGGTTTTTGTTATTTCTTTTTGGCTTTTCCTCGTTTTGCCGGAGTCTTTTTTGCCGTCTCCGCCTCTTCGCGCAAGGGACACTCAGGGTTGGGACACAACTCCCAGGGACCACGACTGGTTTTAATGACAACCTTGGGGGCACCACAGGCTTCACACATCATGTCAGTGGCAGAAAGCTCGCCCCGTTGCGGTAACGGATAGGATGTTTTGCATTCATCATAATTGCTGCATCTGATAAAACGTTTGAGGCTGCGGGGCGACCGCTGAGCAATCAAACGGCTCTCCTTACCCAAGGCGCGACAGGTGGAACACTCCCCCACGTCTAATTCCGGCTCCTGGTTGGAGCTGCACTCGGGATCTACACATCTCACCAGGGGCTTCTGGCGGAACTGCGTGATCTTTATCTGGGGCTTGCCACAGGTAGCGCAGACCTCATCAACTGCCTCGATCTTGCCCTGAGGCAGCGGGTAGGTAACGTCACATCCATCCCCTGTGGACTTCCAGCCACTGCAGCCGATAAAGCTGGCGCGGGTACGAGCGCTTTGTTTGATAAGCAGGTCCTCGCCGCAGGAGGGACAGGTACCTATACGCGCATCCGCAGAGACTGCCTCGGCCAGAGCTTCGCCCACACCATCCTTATGAGGAATAAGCGCATTCATCTCTGCCTCAAGTAGACGACGGGAGTGCATGACCACGTTGTCACGGCTGTCGGCACCTGTGGCAATATTGCTCATCTCACTCTCTAGCTGAGCTGTCATGTTGGGGGTAGTGACATGGGGAGCGTAGGCACCCAGAGCGTCAATGACGGCAATGCCGAGCTGTGTCGGTTCCACCGGGTCGTTTTGGATATAGCGCACTTCTACAAGGCGATCGATTATCGAGTGACGCGTGGATTTAGTGCCCAGACCTGCTTTTTCCATCTCCTGGATAAGGCGCCCGGCAGAGAATCTGCTGGGTGGCTCGGTCTGTTTTTGGTCCAGGGTGGTCCCCAGCACTCTAACCGTTTGACCCTCTGTGAGTTGTGGCAGTTGCTCATCCTTTTTGAGCCCATACGGGTAGATACCCCTGAAGCCCGGATCCACAAGCACATCTCCCTTGGCGTCAAAAGGTTCGCCGCCAATAGCAAGGCTCACCTTGGTTCCCTCGACCGTAGCAGGGCCGCTGAGTGTAGCCAGGAACCGACGTGCCACCAGATTGTAGAGCTTCCATTCGTCGGCGCGGAGGTCATCAGAAGAGGCAACCGCTGTGGGATAGATGGGCGGATGATCGGTGTCGAAGGTCTTGCCACGGGTGGCACTGAGCTGCCCTTTTCCAAGCAGGCCCTGTGCGTAGGATGCATATTGCGGTATCTTCGCCAACATACTGGTAACCTCCCTGAGGTCCAGCGTGTCGGGGTACACCGTGTTGTCCACACGAGGATAACTGATATAGCCTGCCATGTAGAGACTCTCGGCAATACGCATGGTGCGCCCAGGCGAAAGCCCTTCTGCACTGGCAGCAGCGATAATCGAAGTAGTGGAGAAAGGCGCGGGTGGCTGCACCTTGCGCTGTTTACGGGTGATCTCCTTGACCGTTGCGCTTTGTACGCTGCTGGCAGCGAGGTGGGCTGCTTGCGCCTCCTGCTCACTTTTGAATCGTGTCGTATTGTGTGTTGCCTCAAAAACGGTGCTTGGATCCTCAGCATCTGCCTGTAGCTGTGCCTTGAGCACCCAGTAGTCCTCGGGAACGAAGGCAAGACGCTCCTTCTCCCGGGCCACGACCAAAGCAAGCGTAGGAGTTTGTACGCGACCTGAAGGGCGTACGTTGCCATAGCCGGCAAACTTGGCAATGGTCAAAAAACGTGTAAGTACCGCACCCCAGATAAGATCGATAAATTGACGACTCTCGCCGGCGTGGGCTAAATCAAAGTCCATCTCCACCAGATTGTCAAAAGCCTTGACAATCTCTGCCTTGGTAAACGACGAATAACGCGCACGGCTTACCCTGAGGCTGGCATTGGCGTCGAGTGCCATATTCAAGGCATCCATGCCGATGAGCTCACCTTCGCGGTCAAAGTCGGTGGCGATGCAAACGCGGTCTGCCTTGGCGGCCAGATTCTTTATGGAGCGGATTATGCCCTTTTCCTTAGGAAGTTTTTCAAGTGGAGCAAAGGTAAGATACGGCAGGGCCTCTACCTTCCAGCTTTTGAGGTCAACCGAGTCCTCAGTAAAAGGCTTCTTCTTTTTATAAGGGGGTTTGGCCAGTGTCTCCGGAAGCACAGCAGGTATCTTTGTCTTGCCGTCTTCGCTCACACCGTACCACCCCTGGCGTTTGCTATATGAAAGCGTGGGAGTAAAGTCCACCTCAAGGATATGGCCACGTAACCCTATGGTCACACACTCGGCGCCTTCCCACTCAAAACGATAGATAGGGGTATCAAATACCTTGTCTGCCTTAGGTTTTTTGGTGCCGAGCAGATCCGCGATACGCTTGGCGGCATCATTCTTCTCAGTAATGATCAGATGCACGTTTTCTTCTCCTCAATTTGACTTGCCAACCATTGTTTCCAGGCAACAATGCCTCGGTTCTGTGTTGCGCTGAGAGGAAAGAGTAGCGCATGTGGGTTAAGTTCGGCAACTGATCGTCTGAAAGCTGGTTCATCAAAATCAAAGACCGGCATGGTATCGACCTTGTTAAGGATGATAGCACGGGAGGCTTGAAACACACCGGGATACTTGAGTGGTTTGTCGTGTCCTTCAGGCACCGAAAGTATCATGACCTTGGCATCCTCACCCAGATCAAAGTCCGTAGGGCAGACAAGATTGCCTACATTCTCAATGATGATGAGATCAAGCTCGTCCAGATCAAGCGTTTGTAGCGCACGCGCAATCATGCTCGCCTCCAGATGGCAGGCTCCGCCGGTATTGATCTGCACAGCAGGGATGCCTGCCTCTCTGATTTTGACTGCGTCCACGTCACTGGCAATGTCTCCTTCAACAACCGCGATACGATACTGCTCCTTAAGCGCGTCGATCGTGGCGAGGATGAGCGAGGTCTTGCCGGCTCCGGGCGAAGCGAGAAGGTCAAGCATATAGATGCCCTTCTCTTTCATAAGATCCCTATTTTCTTTGGCAAGGCGGTCGTTAAGATCAAGTATTGGTTTTTTGAGTTTTATTTCCATGTATACTCCTGGGTCAAGATGTTTCAGACCGTCCCTCTTACGTCTCAATCTCCATTGATTCTATATACATCTCTTTGCCGGCCATAAGCTCCGTAGCCAAAGAGTCACATTGCGGACAGGCAAAATGATAGCGGTCATGCTCAAACTCCGTGCCACAGGCAAGACAACGGCTTTCAGGGGTGACCCTGGTCATGGTAAGACGGGCACCTTCTGCCAATGTGCCGGGAGTGAGGGCTTCAAAGGCAAAATCCATGGCGTCTTCGAGTACCTCGGCCATGTCTCCTATGACCAACCGTATCTCTATGATATGTTGAGCGTTATTCTCTCTGGCGGAGGCCTCAACAGCATCCAATACGCCTGTCATGAGGCTGAATTCATGCACTACCCTCGCCCCCGCCTGCAATGGATACTGCCGCTTGTGAGCCCGTATATGTACTTTGTTCTCATGAGTTCTGCACCTAGCCGAAGGCTTGTGCTCACCTAACTCGCCTTGCTGTCTTTACTCTTTGCGAGCTCACTCTCGTCTTCATCGACGTCTTCTTCCTCGCCCGCTTCTTCTGCCTTTTGCTTGGCCTCCAGATCTTTGATGCGTTTACTCAAGACAATACGACTCACGAGGAGCGATATCTCGTAGAGCGCTGCAATAGCAACAAACATCAGGACCATCGTCACCGGGTTGGCATCAGGTGTGACTACGGCGCAGAAAACGAGCAGTACTACATAGACCACACGCCAGCTTGAGCGCAGTTTTTTGTAGGGCACAATATTAAAGACGATGAGATAAAAGACGATAAGGGGGAGCTCAAAGGCAAAACCAAAGGCGATCTCAAAGATCAAAATGAGGTTAACGTAATCGGTGGCATTTGCCAACACGTTTGCGAATGCATTGGTCTGACTCAGCATCCACTCAAAAGCCGGACTGAGAATAACGAGGTAGCAGAATGCCTGCCCAAAGATAAAGAGCGCTACGCCAATAAAGAAGGTAGGCAATACCCATTTGCGCTCATTGGGTTTAAGAGCCGGCAGAAAGAAGCCCATGATCTGCCATATCCAGATAGGGCTTGTGACGATGGCTCCAAAGAATAAAGACACCTTAAAACGCAGGGTAAATCCGCCCAGAGGATCAAAGACATTTATAACGTTTGCAAGTTGATCCACGGTCTCTATCGGCTCATTGGCGATCCAGCCTGCTACCGGTTGAATGATAAAAAGAATGAGCCAGGGAGCAATGAAATAGAGACCAAGAGTGGCTATCAATAATGAGATGACTATGATGGTCAAACGGCGTCGGAGCTCACCCAGGTGTGCCCAGATAGTCATGCGCCCTTCGGTATTTTTTTCTTTCTTCTGTTTAGCCATGGTTATCTATCAGCCGCCTTGTCAGAAGAAAGAGGCGTAGCCTCTGTCTCAGAAGATACGGTTGCGTCCACACTGGTGGCCTCGGCTTTTTGCTTCTCGCGGTGCTCACGCTCCAGACGTGCCTTTTTTTCGGCAAAAGACTCAGTCTTGGCTTTTGCTGCTGGTTTTGGTTTGGCGGCGGCTGTTGGTTTCGCTTTGGTCTTTTCCTTGCTTTCAGCCTTGGTCTTGGTCTCGCTGGTTGCCTTTACTCCCCTTTTGGGTGCGGTTTCTGTTTGTTGCTCTGTCTCTGCGGCTGTGGCTTCTGACGCAGGCTTGCTGCTGTTGGTGGCGGCTTTTTCGGCAACAGCAGTGGTTGCACCGGCTACGGCTCCGCCAGTCTCTGCTGGAGCGGTTCCGCTCGTTTCTTTGGCTTCTTCTACACTCTTATCTTGAGGTTGAGAGGTGCTTTTCTCTTCTGCCTCTTCTTTCTTCTTTTCGCTCTCTTTTTTGGGTTCGGTCTTGAGGCCGAGTTTGCTCGCAAGCTTATCGGTGGCGCTCGCTCCTTCTTCTGCAAGAGGATTGATCTGCGCCTCGATGTCCTTAAGTGGCTCTACTACCTCGGCTTTGATAACCTGATCCGCCTGCTCGCGGAGTCCCTTGAGCGAATTCCAGATATGCGTAATATTCTTAACTACACCGGGAATCTTGTCCGGCCCAAAGATAAGGAAGGCAAAAACAACTATGATGACGAGCTCTATGCCGTCTATTCCAAACAAGAGCACTCCTTGTAACTAACAGCGTCAAAGAATGTATTTTAGAGATAAGCGGCCATTCAAGCAACGTCTAATGTGTAAGAAATATGTAAGTGTTACAAAGTAGTGTCTCTTTTATGCAAAGGGCCCTAAAAAGAGACAGCTCTGTTTTTGTGGTTCTTTTGTGTATTTTGTTGATTCATGCCTTTCCTGTGATGGCTGAGGATAGAATATAAACAGACTGCTAAAACATACTCATAGGCCAATATGATCGAGCTGGCAACACGAAAAAGGAGCTTATCGTGAAAACAATAGGGCGCACGAAAGAAAGAAGCGTATCCCGTTTATTGCAGATATTCTTTGCGGGCATAATGGTAGCGAGCCTCAGTATGGGTTGTGCGTGTACCAGTGCCGATACAAGCACGGATCCTGACGACAGCCCAGCTGGCACGAGCGTTGTTGACCAGATTGCCGCATCCGAACAATCAGCAATCGCAAGCCTTGTGATTGCCGGAGATGCCGATGAGCTCTTTTCTTCTACACCTTATCAAGGCACTATCACTGAGACGGTGGACATGAGTGGTTTTTCTGCTTCCTACGATCTGCGTGATTCAGGTGTTGTGTCATCGGTCAAAGACCAGTCTCCCTGGGGAACCTGCTGGAGTTTTGGCGCTATCGCAGCATCGGAGACAAGTCTCATGACTGACATTGGTCTCACCGATCCTACCGAAGAACTTGACCTCTCCGAGCTTCATCTGGCATGGTTCTCCTACACGCCACTTCCCGCTGACGCAGGCACACAGGCAGGCGAAGGGGTACACACTCTGTCAACCGATTCCGCAGGAGTACTTAATCAGGGAGGATATCCCTTTACTGCAACCTCAGTTTTCTCGTCAGGGATCGGACCTGTCAATGAAGATGATGTTCCTTATAAGAATAAGGAAGACCTTCTTGTCGAAAACAGCGAAGGCACTCCCGTCTTCTACAGTCCCGAGGGAGACTGGTCGGTGGACGAGTCACTGCAGTTTGCTCAGACTTTTGAACTCGAGGAGAGTTCTGTCCTTCCCTCTCCTTCTGCCAGAGACCTCAAAGGTGCCTACCTCTATAACGCTGCCGGTACAAAGGCGATTAAAGAGGAGTTGATGGAAGGCCGCGGAGTAGAGATATGCTTTTATGCCGATACCTCAATGCCTGGTCAGGAAGATCCTTCCCTGTTCATAAACCTGGATACCTGGGCTCACTATACCTACAGTGAAGAGGCAGGCTCAAATCATGCTGTGTGCGTTGTAGGATGGGACGACGATTATCCTGCAAGCAACTTTCTTGAGGGACATGAACCTCCCGGCAACGGAGCGTGGATCGTCAAGAATAGCTGGGGTTCGGTGGACAGCACGTTTCCCAACTACACCAAGGACGGCTGGGGTGTCGATGGCAGCGGCTACTTCTATCTTTCCTATTACGATATGAGTATCAGCCTGCCTGAATCCTTCACCTTCTTTACCGACAGGTACGGAAACGAGGTCTCCGACTATTACCTCATCGATCAATATGACTTCATGCCGGCTAACAGCATTTCTTCTGTTCTGAGCCCTGAGCACGCCGCTATGGCCAATGTCTTTGAGGCGAGTGAGGATCAGTACGTGCGCTCGCTCTCGTGCGAGACCGCAAGTCCCAATACCACTGCTACCTACCAACTGTATCTCCTGAACGAAGGGTTTACCGATCCGGAAGACGGGGCACTCCTGACCACCGTATCGGAGTCTTACCCCTATGGCGGCTATCATCGAGTCCAATTGGACGAAGGGTTCCTCGTTGAAGAGGGGCAGCAGTACTCCGTTGTTATCACGCTTGAGATAGGTTTGCACTATGAGATCATTGCAGACCGCTCACTCAATGAGTCCGGCAAGAACTTCATTAACGACAACTATATGACAGATGAGGACGAAAAACTCACTCAATATGCCGTTGGCATCATAAATGAGGGCGAGAGTTACCTCTTTTCGTCCGGTGCCTGGCAAGACTGGTCTGAAGTCATAGGTGCCGTTAAGGCAAAAAGCGCAGGGACCCCCCACGGAGCTCTCTTTGACTACGACAACTTTGCAATCAAAGCCTATTCGGATCCTGTAACGGCAGTGCAGTAACCTGCCGTGCGCCACTGAAACAGCTTAATACCCTGGTGACGTGCCCACACTCTCCAGTTTTGAGAACGGCTTTGAAAATAGTCAGGAACCTCGGGGCACATTTCAGGGCTCTTTAAGCTGTCCGTAATAGTTCTTGATCAGGTAAAATGCATGCACGCGCTGTGAAACATGCGTGTATGCGGGTCATTACCGCGCTGAAGATGTCAATCGAGCGGTAAGAGATCTTCTCCAAGCGGTAAGAGATCTTCTCCATATTGTAAAGAAATAACGCTGGACATATTTCAAAATCGTGCTAGCATTACAAATGCTATGGGTAAGGTAGCATTTAGCGACATACTGCAGGAGTTTGTCGTACAGGGTATTGTGTATTGAAAAGGGCAATGTCTCCTCTTAACCCAATAGCAAGCGAAGGGCAGACTGCTGCAAGGCAGGGCGCTGCAGGGCAGAAAGTCGCCGGGAGGCGGCGAAGAACAAGAACGAGGAAAACTGAATGAAAGTACTGAAGCCCATGATCTCGACATTGCTCGCGATCTTGACTATCTGTGCTCTCGTCATTCCATCATCCGCATTGGCTGACGAGGCACAGAGTACAGCGGAAGCATCTCCTACCGCCGCTGGCGATACATCTTTTGACAGCGGCATAGAAACAACAGGTATCGACATAACAACAACTGATGACAGCACAACACCTCCGGATACAACCGAGGTGGATCCTGGCCAGGTTGATGATATTTCGTCGGATGCTGCTGATTCTTCAGAAGACGAGGGCAATGCTTCAGGCGCACTCGCTGCTTCTGCAATTGAATCATCTGAGGAAAAAACCACTCTGTTGGCATCAGCAAATGCTTCCTTTACCGTAAAACTTCCGAGCACACTTGCGCACAAGTCTGCTTCTCTTTATTACCGCGCCCAGGGGAGCGGCTCGTGGATCAGTGGTAATTACGCAACAGATTCTACGAGCATCATCTTGAGCTTGCCAGCGTCAGCCATGAGCGAAGGTGTGGTGTATGAGTATGCAGTCTCATTCCTTACACCCACCTCACTTACCAATATAGCCGCAAATCGCGTCAATAAGCTTGTGGGTACAGTCTCGGTAGCCGCCGATGGCACCTGGACCCACGTAAGCAGGAATGGCGAACCCACCGGGCTTTTTACCGAGACCAAGAATGCAGACGGTGTTACGCTTGCTGTTCTCAAGGCACCTACCTACTTGCAATACAAGGCAAAAACGGTTGTCATAAGAACGCTGCCTAAGGATGCCTTCTGGGATATCAGCCTCGTCGACAGCCTTGACGGCACTCCTAATGAACTTTGCACCTACGCCTCCTGGGGCGTCACATTCTATGTTGCCAGCGAGTCGGCAAACGTTACCGCTGCGGCGCGTACTGCCCTGGCCGGAGCTGGCTATCCGGTGATAACCGGCACCGTTACCGATTCAGGCAGCAATACGATAGCAACGGCAGATGTTTCCTATGCCTATTCACTGTCTGTGCCTAACTATGCCAGAGCATATGGCCTCTACTACCCCAAAGGGTCAGGCACCGACGCGCTTATTGCCGACCCAGCAAGCCAGCATGCCGTTACTATCTTCTCTACTGGTATGTACACGCAGTTTCAACTCAATCTGACTCAATCCAGCTACGCGGTATTGATGCGTGGCCTCTATACCGGCACCGAGATACAGGGAGCAAGCCCCGAAGACACCGCCTTGTTTACCGTCAGCGACGGACCAGGCGGAAAAAACATCGTCTTCAACGTTACCAGCGGCACCAAAACCGTTGCCATGAACCTGGTGTGCCCCGGTCTGTACACCGTACCTCTCAGATTTACCATCAATGCCGATCAGGGAACCTTAAGCTTTGACAACCAGTCCGAGGCCGCACAAAAGTGTGAAACGCTCACCTATACACCGGGAGTACTGGATGTTCGTCAGATGCTCATGTTGGGGATAGTGAATACAGGAAGCCAGGTTGTCGCATCGTCTGGTGAGGTGTTCCAATACATCCAGAAGACCAAGACATTTGAGCCTGGCATCGTTGCCCGTGGACAGTTTGGTGTTGTTAATCCGGACGCCAGCAAGTCGTATCGTATTGTTGGGTACCGCGTTGATCCAAATCACGACAGCTTTCCCGATCTGCTTCGCAGCAATACCGTGGCTATCAAAAAATACTTTGCCACCTACTATCCAGGTCAGGTCTTTAATGGCTATGAGTACCTCTACAATTTTGAGACTATTACCGGAAAGACTCCTTCTGAGGCGCTCCTGGAGATGTACCAGGTTGAATATCCTGGTATAACCTCGCTTGGGGATCTGCCTTTAAGTGTCATCACACATGAGATCTTGTATGACGGAGGAGATTGGCGTTTTCCTCAGGACAAAGTTGACTTGAGCAATGCACGAGTCATCGGGATAATCGACGGCTCAGGCTACTCAGTGCTTGAGACGGACCCTGTCATGATTGAGCTGGCCAATAAGCTGCTTTATGAGGATTCGCTTTCTCTTACCTTTGACAACGCAAAGTATCCTCTGAGCCCCTATCTCAATGCTACCGAAGAGTTAAAGAGTGCTTCTGACGAGCGTCTTCGCCTCCTGTACTCTTCCTATAGAGACAGGTTTGCCGCTTCTGACGCCATGATGACAGATATAATCTCGACTCTGCCCGTCCTCAGACCGGCAGGTCAGGCGGGAGACAGTATCACCTTCAAGGATTTTGCCTTTGGCGTTAACGGCAACTATATCCACAACCCGTATCGACTCTCTAACTATGAGGTCAACTTTGACTTCAGCTTTATTCTCTCTGTTGTGGGTATCGAGGGTATCGCCTTTGTCGACAGCAACGTTGACGGCATCTGGCAAGATACCGAAGAGGTGCTGGCAAACGTTGAGTTTAAGCTTTATAACCCTAATGGCTCTCTTTATGGTACGTACCTTACCGATGGCAACGGCCGCTATGAGATACCTTATGTTCCCGAGGGACAAGGTTATTACATGACGGTTACAACGCCAGGTGGTTATGAGCTCACCTCGGTCCTCGCTCCGGGAGATATCAACGGCAACAGCTTTAAAGCTGCAACTGGTGATACCGATGAGTTTGACATTGTCGATGATGCTGCCTATCGCTACAACGCCGGATTTGTATTGCAGGCTAATAAACACACGGTTACCTATGACCCCAACGGGGGCAGAGGCACGGTGGTTGATGAGATGTCTCCTTATAACGAGGGATCTTACGCAACCATATTGAGCCATACCTATAACCAGGGCTCTTCCACCGGCTTTTCACATATAGGTTTTCGCTTTAAGGGCTGGAACGATAAAGCTGATGGAAGCGGTACGAACTATTCGGCCGATGAGACCTTATTGATGGACAAGGATTGGGTCTTGTATGCCATGTGGGAGCCCCTTGAGAGCATTGACCCCAGCGATCCTGTGGACCCTCTGGATCCCGTGGACCCTGTAGACCCTGTCATCCCAGATCCAGAGAAACCTCAAAGTCCTCCACAGACACCTCCTGGTACAAAAGGACTGCCCATTACCGGTGACAAGCTTGCGTTGCTCTGGTTTGGTGCGGCTGCTCTGTGTGTGCTGGTTGCCAGCGGTTTGATCTTACTGTCCCGCAAAAAAGCCAGACAGTTAAAACAGAACGAGCAGGCAAAAGGAGAAAAATAATCTCGGGCGCAGCTTATAGCTGAAAGGTCGCTGGAAGACAACCTCCTCACAGCACCACGTTGCCCTGCATACGTCTTTACGGCGTGTGCAGGGCTTTTTTTGTCGTACCCGGGCCTGCCTTAAGTCATGTCTGGGGCATACCTGAGGTCATGTCTGAACCATACCTGTTATACCTGAACCATACCCTGGACCCCCCACTTGAGGCTATGCCGGTGTGCCGACATATCGGCACACCGGCTCAATACCAGCTATGCCTTCTTAGGTATTCTCACTAAAAAGCTACACAGTGCACTCACACACACGACTATCCCAAACACCACAAAAGCTATAGCCAGACCGCCTGTTGCATCAAAAATAGCACCCGCGATAACACCTACGAACGAAGAACAGCCACCGAGTACGAGCTGCTCGACTCCGATTCTCTTAGCCAGATCTCTTCGACCAAAGAAATTGACGATGGCCGTTGGCAGGTTTGTCGCTATGCTGCCAAAGGCAAAGCCCACCATCGCATAGAAACAGTATACGAGCAGGATACTGTCTATGAATACGGCAGAGAAGAGCGCAAGGGCTTCTATGACAAGCGCGAGGCCAATCAATCGTACAGGCTCAATGCGATCTGACAACAACCCCATACAGGTGTTTCCCACCATGATGCACACGCCCATGAGTGAGACCGCACCCACGACAACAACCGGATCAAAGCCTTTTGTAGAAAAATGAAGTACACCCTGAGAGACGATCAGACCATAGGCGACGTATTCACCAGCTCCCGCAAAACAGATAAGCCAGAACTGGTTCTTTCTCAGTGTTTCACGCAGACTCATTCCTGTGAGGTTCTTGTAGACCCTGGTGGGTCGTACTTCTTCAGGTTCTTCTGCCGTGACCTCCTTGTTGCCCGGCACATCGCCATCCGGCAGAAGGCCGATGTCCTCCGGTTTACTCTTTACAAAGAACACTCCCAGGAGAATCGAAAGCACCGCGAGTCCGGCCATGAGAAACCAGCCGCTTCTCCATCCGCCAAAGGCTATCACCAAGCCAATGAGTATGGGCATGATGACACCGGAAGCCTGACCAATCGTCATGGTAAGTGCCATGGCCTTGCCTCGGTTGCGGATAAACCACGAACCGATAGTTGTCTGAACGGATACCTGTCCAACCATCGACACACCAAAACTCAGCATCACGCCAAAGAAGATGATATACAAGACAGGCTCGGTGACCAGAAGCGCCATGGCAAGCGAGCCGACAAGATTGATGGACGCACCAAGGATCACCGCGGATTTTGCGCCGATTTTGTTAACGATGAACCCAACAACGGGCGCACCAAAGCCATGAATAAAAGTAAATACACTGAAACCGAGCCCAAGCGTTGTTCCCGTCATCTGCATGCTTGGATCGGCAAACATAATTGGGTTGACGATCTGTGCTGAGGCCATGTATGAACCGGACGAGGCAAAAAACAAAAAGCCCATTACGCCGGCAAGCGGCCATCCATAGAATATCTTCTTCTTTTCCACGTTGACTGTCACGTCATTTACACTCACTTCTTTGTCCCCTTTCCTCGAACAAACTCAGCAACTTGAAACCTACCGAGGAAGAAACCAAACCAGCACAAACACTGGAGCAGGAGCATGATACATCGTTGACAAGACCTTTCCGCTGAAAGGTCTTGTCATCCGTGACGTTGCTAATTTGTCTTCTTTGGCACACGCACCAAAAAGCTGCAGAGCGCGCATACACACACTACAATCCCAAACGCAATGAGAGCCAGAGTAAGACCGCCGGTTGCGTCAAAGATCGCACCTGCTATTACACCTACAAATGAAGACAAACCACCGAGCACGAGCTGTTCGACTCCAATTTTACTGGCTAAATCCTGGCGACTGAAGAAATTTGCGATAGTAACCGGAAGATTCGTCGCAACACTTCCAAAGGCAAAGCCAATGGCAGCATAGAAGAAGAACATGACCGCGACATTGTTTATGAACGCAGCGGAAAACAATGCAATAGCTATGAGAAGCAGCGCGAGGCTTATAAGTCTCAAGGGCTCGATACGGTCTGACAACAACCCTATCACGGTATTTCCCGCTATAAGCGCCAGGCCAAAGATCGAGACAGCGCTCACGATGATAACCGGGTCAAAACCCACGGTCGTAAAATGGATAACTCCCTGAGATATTGCCAGACCGTAAGCGATATATGCTCCGGCTCCAGCGATGCAGATCAGCCAGAATTGGGGCTTTTTAAACGTTTCACGCGAGCTTAATCCGGTCATATTCTTATAGACTTTTGATGATTTTGCATCCTCGATCTCTTCTTCATTAGCCTCTGGACTGCCCGGCTCATCTCCATCAGGTAGCAAGCCGATATCCTCTGGTTTATTCTTTACAAAAAAGATGCCAAGGAGAATTGAGAGTACTGCAAGACCAGCCATGAGAAACCAGCCGGTTCTCCATTCGCCATTTGCTATCACAAGGGCGATGAGTATGGGCATGATGACACCGGAAGCTTGACCGATCGTCAGAGTGAACGCCATGGCTTTGCCACGGTTACGGATGAACCAGGACCCAATAGTAGTCGAGACTGCCAGCTGACCAACCATCGACACACCAAAGCTTAAAAGGATACCAAAGAAGAAGATATACAGGATGGGCTCGGTGATGAGCAGTGCCATAGCCAGCGACCCTATGAGGTTGATGGACGAGCCGAGGATCACCGCAGCCTTTGCCCCGATCTTATTGACGATAACTCCAACCAAAGGCGCGCCAAAGCCATGAACAAGGGTGAACACGGTAAACCCGAGCCCAAGCGTCGTTCCTGTCATCTGCATGCTTGGGTCGGTGAACATAACCGGGTTGATAATGCTCGCAGAAGCCATATACGACCCCGCTGAAGCAAAGAACAAAATACCCATCACACCGGCAAGAGGCCATCCGTAGAATAACTTCTTCTTACCTGCCACGCTGCCGTTAACGTCATTTACACGCAGTTCCTTAGCCCCTTTCCTTGAATTTTCAGAACTGACTGATTACCGTGCAGGACACCGCTCTGGCAGGTTTTTGCCTGCCCTGTCTGTGCGTGTTTCCTCTCATTGCTTTGAAGGGACAAAGCACGATAGCTTGGCCCTTCCTGTTGCAAGCTTTTGTGGTAATTCTTCCAGTGGAACCACCTCTATCACACTCGCAAGACAATGAAGCTGGCAGGAGGGTAGAACGCCTGCCTCTATCCGGTTGGAGCAAAGATCACACAGCCTCGATGGAACCGGAACAAAATCCCACTCCCACTTTCCGCCGAGTCTTTCGGGCCCGAGTTCTACAACTTTGATGCCCCACTCCTCTAGCGGTAGTTCTTTTTCGTTGCGACATGTCACCTCACATGAGCGGCATCCTGTGCAGAGACCGTAATCGATTACCATTCCGTACTGCATCCGTATCACCTCCTATCCGTTAAGGCTGTCTGCTCTGCTGATTTTGCACACGACACTTTTGTAGTTCGCTCCGTATCCGGTTTTTCCAATGATCTCGTGAGGTATCAGATTATTGACGTTAGCCTTGAAGGTTCCGTAGAGATTGGGAGACTCCCCTTCCTGCTCCGGAAACCACCAGGCGTGTTCAGCGTGCACAACACGGGGATCTACGGTCTTCCTGAGGTATGCCTTTTGAACACAGGATCCCAGGGAGTTCTCTAGTGTGACCCAGTTGCCCTCTTCGATGCCGAATTTTGCTGCGGTCTCAGGATGGATCGTCACCCGTGGCCAGGGGTTTATCTGGCGCATACTGGGAAGTTGACGATGCTCAGAATGAAACATCGTGAGGTTTCGTCCTCCCGTAGTGAGTACCAAGGGGTACTCCTCGGCCTCTTCTTCTGGCAGTGAATAGGGGCTGAACGCCGGCTCCTCGTAATAAGGCAGGGCTCCTTCGCCAAACAGAGGATAGATGGTTGATTTTAGCTCCACGAGTCCGGTTGGCGTCTCAAAGCCGGGTTCTCCATCGGCACGGAGCTTGCCTGTTTCGTACTTGCGATATTCGAACTTCTCCTGAATGAGAACCTGGTCCTGGAGCTCCTCAAAGCTATAGTCATAAACTGTACTGAACTTCTCATTGAAGAAGTCTGCTACCGTCTCCCACGGCCAGAGCTCCGGACGAAGGCGTTTTCCGATAGCCATCGCTATCTCCAGATCGCTTTTGGTATCGCCAGGATCCGCTGCCTTGTTCATCGCGCCTACAAAGTGGGTGTTTCTCCCAAAGTGCGGTATGACCACGCCGTCATGTTCGGCAAGCGTAGCAAGCGGCAGGGCAACCTCAGCAAGCGCCATAATAGAAGGAGTCATGAACAGGTCCTGGGCAACAGTGAACTCCACCTTGTCGAGAGCCTTTAACCAGCGCTCGGGCTGCGCTGACATGCAGGCGAGCGGATTGGTTCCTATCCACCACGACATCTTGAGCGGGTAGGGAGGGTTTTCCATCTCGAGCCAGTCCAGTGTTGTGTCTGGATGAACACCTCCGAGGGCTCCACCTGCATTAAAACAGGCGTATTTACCTTCGGGATCGACCATTCGCCTTGCCAATACCTCATCGGGGATGCTTTGGAGCGACTCATAGTTGTAATCGCCGATAAAGCTTTTGGGAACAGCCAGCGTTACGCCACCCGGTACGTCGAGGTATCCACAAATCGCTATAAGAGCCAGGAAACAGTGCCCGGCCTGCACGCCGTTCTTCATCTGGTCAATGGCAAGTCCCCACAGACCGGACGAAGGCTTGCCTTGGGCAAAGGCGCGCGCAGCGGCAATGAGGATATCCTTGTCTACCCATGCGATCTCTGCGGCTCGTTCCGGAGGAAATTCCGCAGCTCTTTCTGCAAGCTCTTTGAACCCATAACACCATTTCTCAACAAACTCCTTATCGTAGAGCTCTTCGGAGATGATGACGTTGAGCATTCCAAGACCAACAGCAACGTCAGTTCCGGGACGCAGTTGCAGGTGGTAGGCCGCTCGAGAGGCAAGCCACGTAAGGCGTGGGTCAACGACAATGAGCTCCGAGCCGCGTTTTATCAGATCGATTAACGCATGGCCAAACAGGCCGTCGGGGTTTGAGTAGATCGGATCCTTGCCCCAGATAAGGATGTATTTGGGAACCTCGTAGCGGGGATCTTCATAACGGTCGGCAAAGTATTGGGCGTAGTCGAGCTCGGGATAACCAGCTCCGAGGTGGTAATTCGCTATCGTACAGCGCGGGCCATAACATGACTGACCACTCAGAGTGCACGACGAATTTGGCGTCTTCAAAATAGCCGGCCCGTATGCCGCGGCATACAAGTTGCTTTCGCGACCGGTACCGGTAAGTGTGAAGATAGTCTCCGGTCCGTACTCATCCCAGATCTCGCGTACCTTTCCTTCGATAAGATCAAGGGCTTCATCCCAGGAAACCTGTCTCCAGGTATCCTTTCCCCGGTCTTCCCTGTCTCTTACCATGGGGTGGAGCAAACGCTCGGGGCTTTCGATCACCTCTGTCAATGCCAGACATCTCGGGCAGACCCGCCCATTTGTTATAGGATGCGAGGGATCTCCCTCGACCTTTACGACCTTGCCCTCCTTCACGTGCAGGAACAACCCGCACCCAACCGGATGGCAGCCTGGCGGAGACCATGCGCAGGTACGTACTTTTGTTACGTCTCCTTCTTTGCTTATATAACTCTTTTCTTCGCTCACAAGCCATCTCCTCTCCATGATCAATGCTGTTGTATGCAGGGGCATATACCTCTGTGGCGCCTGCCCTGGTGTACTGCGTCTGGTGTCTAACGGCTTTTGCTCTGCGTCTGTAGTTGAGCATCGTGCGCAGGGCGTCCGTTGTAGAGCACCTGTTGTAGAGCACCTGGTGCTCCAGGTGCTCTCAGGTAACCGGAGCGTTGGGCGCACCCGGAGCTTTTGGGGCACCTGGGGCCTTTGGCATATCGGGTGTTTTGAGCGCAGCAGGCGAAGTGGGGGCACCTGATGCAATCTCTGGAGTTGCAGGCGCCTTTATACTCGGCAGATCATTGTTGATGTCTTTCGTGAGTTCTTCCAGGTTGGCTTCACAAAACGGGCAGACATTGGGAATCATGCCCATAATGGCGTTGATCTTCTTGCCACATTCTGGGCACTGAATCGATTCTTCTACCATTGCTGGTCTAAAGCACATCTTGTTGCTTCCTTTCTATCAACCATTTATGTATCAAACACAAGACAATAATCTGCGGCTTTCTTCATAGAGGCTTTCGTAATAGGCATCTGGATAGAAGTAAGAACCCGAGAACAGGGGCTTTTGTTTGTAGCCAGGACAATATTTCCGTGCCATACGCTGTGCCGCGGCACGAGCTACGGCATCGGGTGTATCAAAGTCAAGTGGAATATCAGGATCAAGCCCGATGAGTATCCTGTCTCCATACATCTCGTGCAAAAGCGGCTTATCGTTTACATCCTGAGGGGTCCAGGAATCCACTCCGGCTTCTATCATGAGCGGAACATGGCTCTCTATCTTGCCGCAGGAATGCAGATCAAAGAACATCCCTCTGGAATGAGCAGACTCGACGACCCTCTTTAAATAAGGAAGAATCATCTCTCGACAGGTATCTGATGAGAAGAATGGCGCGCGCTGGCTTCCCCAGTCGTCGTGCATGCTGATCATGTCAAAGTCGTAGTGTTTCTTGTACCTGTCTAACAGGTCATCATAGAACACCGTCAGTCTGTCCAACAGGGCATGTACGGCGTCCTTCTGGTCTTCATCAATGAGGGCTACAACGGCGTTCTCAAAATCCATGAAGGATATCAATCGCTCGTAGAGGCCATTAAGCACGGTGCATGCCTGTAACCTGTCGTAGTCTCGATAAGGGGCCATGGCAGCGGCGCTGGATTCCCAGTCCCACGTGTCCAGATCCGGAAACGTTATCACCTTTTCCCAGTCATTAGCATCCTCCAAAAGCGGGTTGCCGCCTGCAACCATCGACCCACTGGCAACAGGTACGTACGTCCATTCCACACCAAACATGTCAATGCCGCCGACGAGCTCGTCTTGTGTGAGCGGTACGTCGCCTCCTATGATCGCTCTCACCACGTTATCCGGGTTGATGCGCGGAGCCATCATCTGCATGTCGCTGTACAGAGGAATCCAAAGAGGCATTTCTCCTCTATAGGGCGCAAGGTAGTTCTCCCTCGGGGTTATGGGAGTGCTGTACTTCTTCTGTGTGGCCTCACCAGTCATAAAGTGAGGCAGAACTCCCGTAATCACGAGTTTGTCTGTGGTGAAGGCAACGCTTTTCATGTTGATTTCTCCTCCGTTTGCTTGCATTTCTGAATCCTCTTCTTGCTCTCCTGAGCTGAACAAAAGACCAGTTGTTACTTGGCTTTATACTGATTTTTTTGACCCGGTTTTAATAGCGTTGCTCCGCTCTTCTCGCTAACTCAGGGCATGCGTACTGGTGCACGGCTTTAATTCCTGCAGGTTTTGGTGTAATGATCAGTGTTCCTGCGCCAAGCTTGATACTTGCTGATTTTCTGTGTAAAGTACTGCCCCATATAAACACAGAAACTTGATTTTGGAGAAGCATCAGTTTCTTTTCGCCTACACAACATGGTGTTGTGGGAAAGCTGGCATCACAATGGACACTCGAATGATGTGGTACTTTGTAAACGCGTGCGAAGTAGGAAGTATTTCCAAAGCAGCAAAAAAGTTATACATATCACAGCAAGGCCTGAGTTCAGCGATAAGTAGGCTTGAGTCCTATCTGGGATGCGAGCTGATCGAGCGTACAAGCCACGGCATCAAGCCAACAAGCGATGGCGAATACCTGTTTAGCCAAGCCAGGAAGATTTCCATTATCGAGAGAGATATCGAAGAGCACTTTCAGATGCTCAAAGTCAGGAAACGAAGACTTGCCGTGGGCAGCTCTTTTGGCGTGATGGAAGCGTTTATGGACGAGCTGGTGTTTGGTTTCAGAGAAGAATATCCCGATATAGAACCAGAGGTAATCGAGCTTCCCGATCTCAGATGCGAGGAGGCGATAGAGGGCGACTCGGTTGAGGTAGGATTTGTGATGGGACCAATCGATCAAAGCAGATTTGATGGCAAGCTCCTTTGGAGCAGCCCAATATGTGCGGTAGTGCACGACTCGCACCCTCTGGCGTCAAAAGATGTCATCGACATTACGTCTCTTAAAGGTGAGTCGATAGTATGCATGAACAACCAGTTCAAAAACCACCA
>JAVBUQ010000103.1:0-6777 GCA_031555185.1 Coriobacteriales bacterium | reverse complement strand
AAAACCAGAAGACGATTCTTCTGGTAATCCTTGAGCAGTACATCTCTTCCAAAGGCGGCATCCAATACGCCGTCGAGGGCTATCGCGAGAACAGCGAGCCCAACAACTATGGCCACGGTGATGATCAGCCAGCGTCTGTTTGCACCTCCCGCAAACAAAGTGGCAATGCCAATGACAAAGAACACCATACCCGTGCCTAAGTCGGGCTGAAGCATGATACCTACGATGGGAACCATCAAGAGCGCAAAGCATTTGAGGTATTCGGAACCAGAGTCAATGCGCCCCCGATAACGGGCGATCATCGACGCGGCAAAGAGGATATAGAAGACCTTTGCCAGTTCTCCTGGTTGGAGCTGCTGCCCAAAGATGACTATCCAGCTTCGCGCACCGCTCACTTCGGTACCTATGATCGGAAGCAACGGCATGAGTATCAGAACAACACAGATTCCAAAGAGGACATAGGTAAAGCCAGAGAGCTTGCTGTAATTAATGCGCCACAGTACCAGCATCAGCACAAAACCTACGCACACAAATTGCACCTGTCGGTTAAAACTGTATTCTGTGGAACCTAATGTGGCAGACCATACAATTACCAGGCCATACGACACAATGATGGCAGCAACCATTACGATAGGAATGTTGAGCGTACGCAGGATGTCGCCAATTCGCAGGCCGCTCGAGGAGCGTGAACCGCTGTTGGGAGACGACTGTATTTTGGGAGAGACTGCCATTATCGCTCGTTCCTATTCTGCCAGATGGTAATCTCTCCCGCATCCACACCATAGACACGCGCAAAGGTCTGTATGACACCATTCATAGCTACCAGAGAGCCACTGCCTCCCTGCTCAACAAGACAGACCGCACAATACTGTGGGTCGTCGGCAGGGGCAAAACCTACAAACCAGGAGTAGTCGTCTTTTCCTGCCACTTCTGCCGTCCCCGTTTTACCAGCTACCTGTACCGGTATCGCACCAAAACCGCCTTCACGAGCAACGACACGCTTAAGGCCATCCATGACCCGGTCATGGTGTACCTGCTCATAGGTAGGTTGCAACTCCACTTCCTCAGCAGTGTATTCAACTACCGGGTTACCTTCAGAATCGATGACATGACTGAAGACATGTGGTGTTATCGCCTTGCCTCTGGCAAAGGTAGCATAGGCATTACACAACTGCAGCGGGGTGACCAACAGGTCACCCTGACCAATACTCATATTGGTCATATCACCCGGTTGCCACAGGGCCTCCTCAGGAGTATCAGAAAAGGTCAGGCGCTTCCAGGCTGCATCGGGGATAAGCCCGGCGGCTTCACCGGGCATGTCAACACCGGTAGGCGTGCCAAAGTTCCAGGTTGCGATGTAGTCCTGGAAGGGATTGGGGACGTCATCTTCTGATTCAAGCTCTTCTTTGTGGGTGTCGCGGTAGTCTCTCCACTGCTCATAGAACGCCGCCCCTACTGAGTAGAAGAAGATATCGCAGGAATAGTTAATGGACTCTTCAAGATCCATGGTGCCGTGGCCGCCAGGATGGATCCAGCATCGTTGGCCCCATTCCTCGCCGTATTCATCCCAGTACCCATCGCAGTAAAAGGTCGTGTCATCATCGATCATACCATTGGTAAGACCGGCAAGAGAGGTGATCAGCTTGAACGTGGAGGCTGCTGGATAAAGCCCGCTTACTACGCGGTTGGTAAGTGGATACCAGGATTCTTCTGTGTTGAGGCTTTCCCAGAGATCAATGGAGATACCTCCAGAAAGGTCTGCCGGAAAATAGGTTGGGTAGCTTGAAGCCGCCAGGATGCCACCATCCTTAACATCCATGCAAAGAATGACACCGGCATTGCAGTTTTTATTCTCTTCATCGCCACGTACCATATTGATGATATCCATAAGGATCTTATCGGTCTCGCGCTGCAGCGCGGCGTCGAGGGTCAGGACCACATCGTCGCCACTCTCCGGCACCGTCTCATAAATGACCTCGGTTGGATTACCCGAAGCATCGACTTTATAGGTCCTGGTGCCATACATGCCCTGCAACGCTCTCTCAAAGGTGAGTTCAGCCCCATCTTTTCCGATGATATCGCCGCTATGATACGGGATAGGCTCTTCGCCGGTCTGGCTTGCAAGAAAGTCCTCTGTTACCGGGCCGGTGTACCCCAACACATGCGCGCCCAGAGACCCGTAGGGATAATAGCGCACGGTGCGCGACTCAACGTTAACCTCCTTAAAAAGCGAGGGATGTTCGCTGATATAGGCAATCGACTCCATTGAGACGTCAGATGCAATGGTGTGGTCTGACTGCACCCCCGCCGTATCATCCAGTAGGTTACGCCGGATGATTCCGATAGGGATACCCAATACCAGTGAAAGACGATGAACCAGGGCAGTATCTTCTGCCAGAGTACGTTTGCCGGTTACCGTGATGGAAGGTCGATTGCCCACCAACTCATTACCATTCCTGTCGAGGATACGACCTCGATTTGCGAGTATGATGACCTCTTTGGTCATGTTCTCACTGGAGAGTGCGACATACTCCTCGTGCCCGAGGATCTGCAGACTCCATAACTTGACGGCAAGCGTACCAAAGATAGCAGCGATCAAGACTCCAAATGCATAAAAGCGGCCTCTCCCCTGCTTGCTTGTTCTCTCTCTCAGACTCCCTGAGCCGCGCATCTGTTCGGTATCTTTGACCTTGTTGGCATCCGCCCTGACAAAGGAAGGTGTGTAGATACTTTTTGTCTTTTTTCTGCGGTTCCTGAGCACATACCGAATGAGAAAAAACCCCGCAATGACCAGAACAAATACGGATACCCCAATGATGGCTGCCAGAACATAGGCATTCATTACATATTCAGCTTCCGGGTGAGCGAGCGGCCAGACCCGGGGCCTCCTGGGCCTCCGCCCGATCTGGAGGAAGTACCTCCTGTAACCGCGTTATAGATGAGCATAAGTATGAAACCGATAAGAGCATCGTAGGCAATAGCAGGTAGCACTCTTTGTACGAGACTGAGCAAGAATTCGGGGTTTGCACCCACAACTGCGTAGATGATGCTCACCAAAAACTCACCTGCTGCAATGGCTATGACCAAAATGATCATATCTACCACGATGCTGCCGGTAAAAACCCCTTTGTTAAGCGAGCTCACCGCATAGGACAAGATGGTGAGCACAAGTGCCATGGCTCCGATGGGGCCAAGTGAGCAGAAGTCAAAAACAAGGCCGAGCACAAAACCCAGGATGGTCGAGCGCACCGGGCCATTATGCATTGCGGTTATGATGACTGTGACTAAAATGAAATTGGGCACCACACCAAAAATGGTAATGACCGGAGCTACGACCAACTGTAATATGACAGCTATAAGGGCGCTGACGATAACAACGCTGATGGGGGGCTGTTGCGTGGTATCCATCGTTATTCGCCGCTCGAATCGGTGCCTGTGCTGGAATCTTCTTCTGAGCTGGTATCAGCGGACGAGTCGGTTGTATCACTGCTTGGAGTGTTATAGGTGACCTCACTCTGCCTTCCCGTGAGCACCAGGACTTCTTCGTAGTACTTGACCCGTGTCACAGGCTTAACCACAATGGTCTGCCATACATCTGAAGGTCGGTAGTCGACTGAAGTGACCTCGCCGATAACGATACCTTTGGGATACACACCACCGGATCCGGAGGTTACGGCGACATCACCGGGCACCACATTAATATCAAGGGGGATGAACTTCAGATAGAGAAGCCTTTCGAGAGAACCATAGACCACGCCTTCGGAGCGGTTTGCCTGTAAAAAGACCCCCACGCCGGAGTTTGGGTCGGTGAGCAGACGAACCTGCGAGGTATACGGGCCTGCAGACTCAATCTGACCTATGAGTCCGTTAGGGCTCATGACCGGCATACCCACAGCAAGTCCGTCCTCCGTACCTTTATCGATAGTAATGACCTGGTTCCAGGAGTCAGTGGACGTCTTGATGATATGGGCAGCGGTAGTCTCAAGGTTATAAGCGTCGGAGAGCTCAAGGAGCCCTGTGAGACGCTCATTTTCAAGACGATACTCCTCCAGTTGCATAACCAGGGCAGACAATTCCTCATTCTGTGACTGAAGTTCACTCAAGGTCTCGGCACTTGCCGTCGCATCACCAACCGCAGAGCCTATCGCCTCTGCCGGTTGGCCGAGAAATGAACTCGCATGATCAAAGGGCATTATGACCGTAGATATCGCGCTACGGGTACTGTGCAGGACACCCGAGGCGTCTGTCCCGGTTCCGCCTTCATAAGACCACAGAGTGATGAGCCCTAATGAGATAATACTGAGGACAATGGCAAGGATTCCACCGGTTATCCTTTTTGGTGTGTGTGTGGGAAGCGCCAAGAGCACGCGACCTTTCTACCTACCGTTGCGTATATGAACGCTGCAGTGCCTGAGGATTCTCCAGGGCCATGGCACAACCAACAACGACGTTGGTAAACGCCGTGGGCGAAACATATACGGGAACATCGAGGTTATTAGTTAGGAAACGGTCCATCTCCTTGAGAAGCGCTCCCCCTCCAGTGAGCAAGATGCCATTAACGATGATATCAGCAGCAAGGTCCGGGTCGGTCTCCAGGAAAGTCTCCTTAATGGCAATGAGGATCTCCTGTAACGGGGCTTTGAGGCCTTCGCGGATGTCCTCACTCTGAAGGTTCTCAGAACGAGGAAGATTGGTTGAAAGATCGCGTCCGGAAATCTCCATATCCATTTCTCCTGTGGATATGGGCATGGCCGAACCAATACCGATCTTGATGTCTTCTGCCGTGCGTACGCCTATATTAAGGCCATAGACCTCGCGGACATGTCGCGCAACAGCCTCATCAAATTCGTTCCCTGCGGTTCTCAGCGAGCGGGAGGTGACGATACCACCCAAAGAGATAACAGCGATCTCCGTGGTGCCACCACCGATATCTACCACCATCGAGCCGGTGGGCTCCTCTACCGGAAGCCCGGCACCGATAGCAGCGGCCATAGGCTCCTCAATGAGGAATGCCTGACGGGCGCCCGCCTGAATGGTAGCCTCAAACACCGCACGTTTTTCAACTGAGGTCACACCGCAGGGAATGCAGATCACAATACGCGGCTTGGGCTGCCACAAACGTGTTTTGGGGTTTGCCTTGTTAATGAAGTACGAGAGCATAGCTTCGGTAACATCATAATCGGCAATTACTCCGTCGGCCAAAGGACGCTCTACGGAGATATTGCCCGGATTGCGACCGATCATCTCCCGCGCTTCGGTGCCCACCGAAAGTACCCTGTTGACCTCATTGTCAATGGCCACCACACTGGGCTCATCCAAAACGATGCCTTCCCCAGCAACAGCCACCAATGTGTTTGCGGTGCCAAGGTCGATAGCCAGGTCGCAACTCCACTGGCTGAATACATTATCCAAAAACGACATCTCTGTCCGAGCTCCTACTCTTATTGTTCTTTCATGGCACAGGTGCTGCTGAGCCATGTTGCATCTTTTGCACGCGACACGACCAGGCCGTGCCCTGTGCATTCCTTTCTACCCAAAAAAGATGGCGATCTCCCGCTTGGCAGACTCAGGCGAGTCTGATCCATGAATGACATTGGCGTCCATAACAAGGCCAAAATCACCGCGGATGGTGCCCGGCGCTGCCTCGGCCGGATTAGTAGCACCCATCAGCTTGCGGGTAATAGCCACAGCTCCTTCTCCAGAGAGCACCAGCTTGACTACCGGGCCAGAGGTGATGTACTGAATAAGGCCATCATAGAAAGGCTTACCCTCGTGTTCCGCATAGTTTGCTGCTGCCTGCTCAGCTGTTACCTCAGCTAGCTCCATCTTCTCAATGACCAGGCCCGCTCTTTCAAAACGTGTGATTATCTCACCAACGTGCTTTGACGCTACTGCATCGGGCTTGAGCATGGCATAGGTCTTTTCAATCATATCGTACCTTTCGGTCTTGTCGTTTGCTTGTTTACTACCACAGCATTACCGCAGTGTGCGATAGTGCTGCTACTCAACAGCCTGGTTGGCAGCCTGATCGCCTGTCTCACTGGTAGCCTGATCGGCGCCCTGATCAACCGTAGCGTCTGTACCGGTGTCGGCTTCGGCGTTGGCTGTTGTGTCCTCAGGAGTATCCGTGGATTGGCTCTGCGACTGAGACTGTGTTGAAGTCTGTCCTGAAGAGTCCTGCTCTGATGCAAAGTAGAAGTCAAGGCCGCTTATCTTCCAGCCAATACCACTTCGCTCCAAACTGATCTGATAATGGATGGTGCCGCCTTCTTGCAGATGGGCCGTAACAATGGCCTCTGAGCTGGTCATACTCCTGTTCATATAAATGATGTCGATAGTACTTGTAGGAGCGACCATGTCCATGATGCGCTCAATGACCTCTTTTTCTTCATCGGTAGTACCTATCCAGTACTGCGTTGTATCCGTACCCTCCGCGTTAGCGGTAAAGAGATCCTGTATGACTGCTTCCTGCGTAGGCCAGCCGTACCCTTGTGTATAACCAAAGACGCCGACGCCCATGACTATAATAAGCAATATGACAATGGTAAGGATTACCTTGAGGCCTGTATGTTTGAGTTTGCGCTGGCCTTTCATCTGCTTTTTTGAAAGGTCAACGAGGTCGGATTCCGTAGCGTCAAAGAAACCTGTGTCATAGGCAGTAGGAACATTTCCCGCACCGTACGCTACCGTTCCATCCGGTTGCATGCTTGGCTCTAACTCAGGTGTTGTGGTTGCGGTAAGTCCTCCGAGACCGGCGAGCTCCCCTCCGGTTTGAGC
>JAVBUQ010000133.1:0-14935 GCA_031555185.1 Coriobacteriales bacterium | reverse complement strand
GGGCGTGTTTGCTTTTGCTACCCTGATTCTGGCCTTCCCGGGTGCCTGGTTACTTCGTAACATAGGTATCAAGACTTCCCTTCTTATTACCATGATAATCACGATGCTGGGTACGGTCCTTGGCCTCTTTGCGGTAAACGGAGAGATGCTGCTTTTCTCACGCGTCCTTGAGGGCGTTGGGTTTGGCCTGATCGCTGTTATCGGGCCCAACATCATGCCTCGCCTCTTCCCGCTCGAAAAGCAGGGTCTTGTTATGGGCATTTGGAGTCAATGGGTAGCAGTAGGTACCGTTATCGTGTTTTTCTCGGCTCCCTTTCTTTTTACCAGCTTTGGATGGCAGAGCCTTTGGATCGTCTCGATAGTTTTTGAGGTCATTGCTCTTGTATGGCTTCTCACCGGTGTTAAGTTCTCTCAAGTGCCTGAGAATGTTCTGGCCCTGGGTGGCGGAGAAGGCAAGAAGCGTGTTATCAAAGGTAAAACCTATCTTGGCGCCTGCATTGCTGTCTCACTCATCTTTACCATCTGGGTCTTTATCTATCTGGATGCCATCAACGGCTTTTATCCTTCCTTCCTCCAAGAGGTCAAGATGTGGGATATCCAGATGGCAGCTCTGCCTACACTGATTCTTGCCGCTCTCACCATTCCTGTTGGTATTCTCGCCGGCATGGTCATGGGTAAGACCCGCACCTGCAAATGGTTTGTCGTAGGCGGTTATGCGCTTGTCTGTGTTGCAATGCTGATTGGCTATACTGCCTTTGGTGACGACATCTCTCCCTGGATTTTTGCAATATTGATGGGTCTCGCAGCAAGCGTAATACCCACCGCAACCCGTTCCATTATTCCTATGCTGGCAAAGGATCCCACTAAAACCGACTATGCGCTGGCAGTCATGGCCTTTACCACCGGTCTTGGCCAGCTCTTTGCCGGTACGTATGGTGCCTTTGTGGCTGACCTCGGTTGGGCAAATACCGCTTTGTATGTGCTCCTCCCCTGCGCAGCAGTAGCAGCCGTACTTGCCTTGATCTTTGTTAAGAGCGACCATAAAGTCGCCAAGGACGATGCTCTTCTGGCCGATCCGGTTGCCGTCGAAGAAAGTAGCGCGCCAGCCGACGCCTAATGTGTTGCCACTTTGAAATGCATGGGGGGGTATGTATTTTATAAAGTAGTGATACCCTGGGTTCGTTATTCAAGGTATAGTGTTCAAAATATGCTAATATGCAGTGTCAGGGTCAAAGGTGGTGTGAACTGCGGTTCAGCCTCTCTGTGGCCCTGACACTTAGCAAAAGGCGCAGTGTTCATTGTTTTGATTCATAAGTATCAGACAGAACAAAGGATCAGTGGCACGTATGCAACCAACCATGACACCTCAGGCCTCTCTTGTCTTACCTTTCTTGATTTGCGGATTTGGCCTTACCTGGGGAGCGGTGTTTGTTTTTTCCTACGGGTTTTTTCTGTCGTCTTCTTTTGTTGCCAGTAATCCCAGTGACAGTCTCGCTGGTCTGTGTTTCTTATTAGGTATTGTTGTGAGCGAACTGGCCGTCTATAAGAACTACCACCACATAAAAGGAAGAGTTGCTCGCCTGCGTCTTGCGTTGATAGCAGTTGCCTGTGTGGTAATAATGGCTGCCGGACTGGTGTTGTCGGAATATCAGGCTATTCCAACACCCCTCATAATGGTTCTGGCTTTTTTGCCGGGACTTTGGGAGGGTGTGTTCCATACCCTCTGGGGCGAGGCATTCGCACTCAGCGACACAGGCCATTCCACGCGTAATCTCTACGCATCTGTTGTAGTAGGTGCCCTGGTGTTTATCTTCGTTACTCTGACAGGCACCTCTTTGAGTATTCCCCTCATTGCACTTTTACTGGTGGTCTTTTCGAGTATCTGTCTCTGGGTGTCTTACAGTTACCTCCCTTCATTCAAAACAAAAGGCTCAAAGGACAAGATGCAAAAAGAGGTAATTCCTCATACCCGGATTGTAGAGAACTACTCGTTGCAAACAAAGGTGGATGAAGGGAAAGAAGCTGATGGGGATGCAGTGCTTCAATCAGAAGTGTCCCCCACTACAATTGCCCCTCTGCAAAACGAAGCAAGAACCAGGCAGCTGAGGACGTACGTCATACTGTTTCTGGTCTATGGTATAGTCTTTGGTTTTGGGCTTTCTAATCTTATCGTTGCTACCAGCAATTTTTGGAGCTACTTTGCTACAGGAATAGCTTTGGCAGGTGGAGTGGCAGTGCTACTGGTGCTGGAAGTACTCCGCAGACGAAGTATTGCCTTTATCGATATTGCGCGCTATATACTCCCCTTGCTGGCAATTGAACTCGTACCTATCCCCTTTGTAGATGAGAATATTCGCTGGCTTTTGTGTTTGCTTCTCATTATGACGGTCACCATGTTTGATACAGCAAGTTTTTCCTTTTTGGCCAATAACGCAAAACTACAAGGGCAGAGCAAGATAATGGTCATAGCACGGGGAAGGATGTTTATTCAACTGGGAATGCTCGTGGGTTCGGCGATAAATATAATCCTTGTGGTCATTATAGACCCATTGGCGCAGTATAGCCTGTATTTTCCACCTGTGCTATTGGTGCTCCTCTTCTTCACCGTGGCGTTTATCGGCTCCTTTGAACCGCTCGAGATGAGTACTGCCCAGCTTAAACTACCACTGCCTTCAGTTGTTAATGGATCCAGTCCAAATCCCTGTGAGGGCTGCCCTCTTGTGCCACAGAGTAAAAATGAGACGCGCGATATCCTGGCGCTTCGCTATAGATTGTCGCGTCGCGAAAGCGATGTACTCACCTATCTGATAAAAGGGCACACCGCACCTTCCATTGCCGCCACCATGCAGCTATCATTATCAACAGTAAAAACACACATCTATCATATCTATCAGAAGATGGAGATTGGATCGCGTGTTGAGCTCATCACTATTATTGAGACCGAAGAAACCGAGCATAACTGATGTGTTATCCCTGCAAGCATTGTGGCAACTGCGAAAAGAGTAAACCAAAACCCTTTGGTCGCTGCCCTCTTTGCAAACACGACAATCCGCCGGAGAGCAAAACCTGCGCAGCCTGCGGCTTTGCGTTTCCCTCACGACCTGGCGCTCGACAGGATTAAAAGCAATTACCAGCTATAATAGATTCGTTGTTAGTTTTACTCTGTGAGAGGTTCCTGTATGTGTGGTTATGCCTGTGTCGGCTGTGGTAAATGCGGAAAGCCCCGCACGCTCAGATCAAGTCTGACCTGTATTAAGTGTGGTATTGAGAATGAAGTGGGCGCGCCAAAGTGTCGTGGATGTGGATATGTATTTGCGCCTGGATCAAGTGCCTCTCCTGCCCAGTCTTGCCACATACGTTCAGAGAAGACTCCTACATAGACGTAGTAACAGGCTAAGTGTCTGGCCTTTTTGATTACCTTCGTATAATCCGTAAACTCCTCATCCAGGCTCCCCATGTTGCTATCCTTTTCAACCGTTCCGCTTACTGGGATCTCTCTACTAGAGAATGCCTTCTTCCAGTTGAGTACGCCTGGCCTGCGTCACCTGCGCAAGAATGTTCGCGAAACCCCTGATGCTTTCATTTTCCTGAGCCATCTTCCATATTGCAGCAATGGAAAAACTCGACTCGATCCCTCTGATAGGCAAAAAAGTCGCATCGTCTCCGTAATAGGACTTCAAGTGATGGAAGGTGATGAATACTCCTGCGTTGTTTTGAAGATAGGTACGCGGAGAATTGATGTCGTGTATAAGTTCCTCCGCATTTTTCCAGAACAGCTGATCGCACAAAACTTTCCTATAGAAGTTATGGACATTTGACATGGTATCACGTCCTGGTACAAGTACACGTTCATGTGCCAGATCCTGCAATAGTATGTCTCCTCGCTTTGCCAACCTGTGATGCTTTGAGACTGCTGCGCCGAGACAATCTTTATACAAATTCACAAAATGGAAATTACTATAGTCTTCACCAGGCAACTTCATATCGATGATCATATCTAGTTTATTATTCTTAAGGAGCGGCAGCAGAGATCCAGCTTCCTCTGCGTACAACTTAAGCTGTGTATGAGGGTATTTCTTCTCAAAGGTAGCTGATGTGTCGGCCAGGAAGGTTCTTGCAGCCCCATAGAGGTATCCGACCTTAAGAGTTTGCTCAAATCCCATCTTTACATTTGACAGGTTCTCAATAGCATTATCATATCTGTTCATCACCGACTTTATGTCTTTGCTGAAGATCCTGCCCATTTGAGTAAGTCGAACCGAGTGCTTATCTCTTACAAAAAGTTTGACGCCAATCTCATTTTCCAGGGCATCAATATGCTTACTCAATGCTGATTGCGAAATATAAAAACTCTTCGAGACATGGGAAAAGTTCAACACTTCTGACAATGCAAGAAACTCTCTGAGAACGCTGATCTGCATATCTACCACTCCCTTTACCCAATTTTTCCGTTTGTGGGTGTACCGCTGCTCTAAGAGAGTCATTTGAATGGCGTGTTTTGTGGTTGTCAAGCGAAGAAGCCCTTCAAAACGATAGTACCACACGATGACATCGCATAACGCAACTCTTAAAAAGCCTTTAAATCAATTATGGAATAGCACATATCCAACATGAAACACCAAAGCCTCTCTTTTCATCGTAGGATGATGATACGCCGCTGCCCGGCCAAGACTATCACAAGGTAATCACCATTGTATTGAAAGGGATGCGACTATGGAGAAATCACTGTATAGAAGAGTGGTTGACTGGGGTGTCGCCGACGGACAGCTCACTCAAACACAACGCTGGACGACCTTTGCCGCCATGTTCTTTTTTGGCCTGGTCACTGTTTACTCCAGTTTAAAAGTTGCTCCGGCTTTGGAGCAAATTGGTGCTGTTTTTAATATGGGCTTGGACTCTGTGGGAAACATCGCCGGGTTCTTCTCAATAGCAGGACTCATTATATCCATGCCTGGAGTATGGCTTATGCGTAATCTGGGTATTAAGTTCTCATTGATCTGCACGGCAGTAATCACCATTATTGGCTCGCTGGCTGGAGCATTTGCTACAACAGCTGGCATGATATTATTCTCCAGAGTTCTGGAGGGCGCAGGCATGGGCATGATTTCTGTAATAGGGCCAAACGTGATGCCGCGCTTGTTTCCCTTGCGAAAACTTGGTCTGGTAATGGGCATCTGGTCACAGTGGGTCTGTGGAGGAATCATGCTTTCCTCAGTCGTAGGGCCACAGCTGTTCATGAATTTTGGGTGGCAGAGTCTCTGGTGGCTCAGTATTGTGCTGGAAGTAATAGCTATTATCTGGCTGCTCATCAGTGTCAAATTCAACAGGGTTCCAGAGAATGAGATCGTTGCCGGAGATGTAACGAAAAAGCGTACAAAGCATAATAATTATCTTGCAGCAGGAATTCTCGTAGGAGCTTCCTTTGTAGCCTGGTGCATGATCTATGGCATGGTCAATATTTTCTACCCAACATTCCTTCAGGCAGTGAAAGGTTTTGATATAGCTTTGTCCGCGATACCGACCTTTATCATGAGCGCTCTAACCATTCCCTTTGGCATTGCCTTTGGCGTACTCATGGACAGAACCAATACGCGTAAGTGGGTGTTGGTCATTGCTTACGCGATTCTCGCGACAATGATGGGAGCTGTTGCCTGGGTTGGTGGCGGAGAAACCACTACCGTCTGGATCTTTGCCATTGTCATGGGTCTTCTCGCAGGAGCTATCCCCACTGCAACCAGGGCACTCATTCCGGTTCTTGTCACCGAACCTCGACGCATGGATTATACCCTGGGAATCATGGCCCTCACCACGTATCTAGGTAATATGATAGCTGGTCCCTATGGTGCTCTCGCGGCATCAAGTGGGTGGCAAACGGCAGCATTAATGATTCTGATGCCTATTGCTGCAGTATTTGCCATTGCTATTGCTGTTGTGACAAAGAGCGACAAGAAGATCTTTGCGGAGAACAAAGCAGAGGAAGAAAGAGAGGCTGAGGCGGATAGGGTACGAGAAGAAGGATCGGAAGCATAACGAACCTGCGTGAGCAGGAGCTGAAAAAGGCTGGGCAGCCTTATGTACATAAGCACTAACGATGGCGTCCGTAGAGATCGAGAGAATTATGAGGAGGTAAAGCATGGCTGAGCATGAAGAAGGAAGAGGAGGTATGTCTACTGCGTATCAGTTCCTGACCAGGATGGAGCCACAAGAGGATCCCGGCCTTGGAACCCGTAAGTGGACATGGGAAGAAGACGATTGTACGGTTATCCGTTCAAGCGCGCGTACCGGACCGGGATGTCATGATAACTGTGGCGTATTACTGTATGTCAAAGATGGCAAGCTCGACAGAATTGAAGGCGACCCCGAAAACCCCTTCAACCAAGGTAGGCTCTGCCCCAGGTGTCTTGCTGCCAAGGAGATGATCTATCATCCCGATAGACTTCTCTACCCGATGAAACGCGCAAAGACAGAGAGAGGGCTGGATACCTTTGAGCGAGTTTCCTGGGACGAGGCATTTGATCTCATCACCAGAGAAATGAAAGCGGTCATCGAGAAGTATGGGGCAAAAGCCATCCATGTAACTCAGGGTACAGGGCGCGATATCAATGGATACGGACCTGCAGCTGCGCAGTTCTTCGGTACACCCAACTATGGTATGGGTTTTAACTCCGGCGAGGGTTGTTATGCTCCAAGAATGTTCTCTGCCAGCTTAAAAGCAGGCAACATGTTTGTGTGTGATTTCTCACAGTTTCATATAGATCGCTACGAGAATCCAGAATGGAGACCACCTGAGTATATTCTCATCTGGGGCAATAATTGCGTAGTCTCAAACTCCGATGGGCTGCTGGGACACTGGGTTGTTGAGTGCATGAAACGAGGCAGTAAACTCATAGTCTTTGACCCTAAACTCACCTGGCTGGCTGGGCGTGCGGATGTATGGCTGCAGCTGCGCTCTGGTACAGACACAGCCATGGCATTAGCAATAGCCAACGTCATCATCGACAAAGGGCTCACTGATGCTGACTTTATAGACAAATGGACCTATGGATATGAAGAGTTTGCCCGTAGTGTTAAGGCATTTACCCCCAATAAAGCTGCAGAGATCTGTGGCGTAGATGCCGATCTTATTATTGAGGCGGCAGAGAAGATAGGAAAAGCGGAGTGCGTCGCCCTGCAATGGGGCGTACCTATAGACCAGCAGAGCGAGGGTTTTATCACCGGCATGGCACAGTTTGACATCCTGGCACTCACCGGAAACTTTGAAAAGCCAGGATCTATGCTTGCTGCACGAGCTTGCTTTGGTATGGGTATTACCTGGATGCCCGATCCAGATGCCTGGTCCAGCTTGCCAAACAAGGTAGAAGACGAAGATGAGATCATGAATCAGGACTACCCTGCTCTTACTGCTATGCATGCATTAAGCCAGGATATGGTCCTGAATGCAATGGAGACTGAGAAACCTTACCCTATAAAAGCACTCTGGATGCAAACTAACAATGCACTCTCCTGTATGAGCGCCGCTCCGCAGCGTCTCTTGCCTGCATTGCAAAGTATGGATTTTGTGGTTTGTGTTGATCTGTTTGTCACTCCTACTGTGATGGCTGCTGCTGATGTGGTATTGCCGGCGTCCACCTTTGTTGAGCGAAACGGCCTTACTGGCCATCAGCCTTATGCTCTCAGCTCTATTGTAAAAGGTATCGATCTGGTTGGTGAATCTAAGAGTGATCAGCAGATTATCTTTGAAATGGGTCAGAAATTCACGGGCGTTGACTTTCCTTTTTCCACTGAAGAGGAGTTCTATGATTTTTGCCTGGAAAAGACAGACTTCAGCTTTAATGACTTGAAAGAGCGTAGTTGGGCTTATCCTCATTTTGAATACTACAAACATGAAAAAGGCCAGCTTCGACCTGAT
The DNA here is from genome assembly GCA_031555185.1 of Coriobacteriales bacterium. GTDB lineage: Bacteria > Actinomycetota > Coriobacteriia > Coriobacteriales > UBA8131 > WQXH01. Next base: position 7,026 of record JAVBUQ010000133.1, on the reverse strand, counting down.
GGCAAGGTTGGTTTTGCTACAGCTACCGGCCGCTATAACTTCTACAGCCAGGAAATGGCGTTTTTTGGATTACCACCCATACCGGTATATGAAGAGCCACCGGAGTCACCGGTAACCACTCGTGATCTTTCAAAGACCTATCCCCTGGTCTTATCCACAGGAGCACGACTGTGGGGATTTTTCCACTCAGAACACCGCCAAAGTCCTTCGATGCGCCGCATTCACCCTAAACCTCTTGCGCGTATTCACCCCAACACGGCAGTGAAATACGGTATTGAACAGGGTGACTATATCCTTATTGAGAACATGTATGGTTCATGCAAGATGTACGCCGAACTCTATGAGGGTCTGCGTGAAGATACGGTCTCAACAGACCACGCCTGGTGGTTTCCAGAGCGCGATAAAGGAGACGGGACTATGTTTGGATTGTTCGAATCCAATGTGAACCAGCTCATTCCCATGCGTCCAGGAAAGTCGGGACTGGGAAACTCCTACAAGTCACAGCTCTGCAGGATTTCTAAGTGTGAGGAGTAACGATGGCTAATGCACTGCTAATTGATTATGAGTATTGCACCGGTTGCCATACCTGTGAGGTCGCATGTCAGCAGGAACATGATCTTCCTCCGGAGAAATTTGGCATCAAGATTACGGAGATTGGCCCGGACCAGCTGGATGAACGGACGTGGGATCTCAACTATGTTCCTACTCCCACAGATCGTTGCGACAGATGCGCAAAGCGAGTGGCAAAGGGCAAACTACCAAGCTGCGTGCACCACTGTCAGGCGGGCTGTATGTTCTATGGCCCGATTGAGGAGCTTGCTGCTAAGATGAATCATCGCCGAATGGCCTTGTTCCTTTAGCGTTTCTTTTGGTGATAATTGTTGAACGACCGATGCATGGGCTGCCTTTCATAAGACAGCCCATGCTGCCTGTAAGGCGTATTGCATTCTACGAGCTCTACCACTTTATTGGCATGCGTTCACGTCTCATGTTGAGCCCCCTGGGCATACCTGCATGCTTCGACCCCAACTCTACCTTTACCAGAATGGATCCAACTATGAGTTCCCAGAAGAAACTGAATCTTACCCTTATAGGTCTTGCAGCTATCTGCTTTGCCTTTCTGCAAAACGGCGCTAATATAGTCTCGCCACTCATGGCAAATATTCTTGCAGACTTTCCAGGTGAAGCGCCAACGTCGGTCATTATGATTCAGACTTTACCTTCATTGGGGATGGTATGCGGTTCACTACTCTATGGTGCGCTCACACGAAAGGTGAGCAACCGGATCATTCTGGTCCTGGCAAGCAGTCTCTATATCTTCGCAAGCATACTCCCGGTCTTGCTTGACCATCTGCTCATACCCATACTGATAGTTCGCATCTGTATGGGACTTGGATGTGGACTTTTCGCGGCAATGTCAGTTGCCTTGATCGCTGGTAACTTTAATGAGAAACGCAGTGCCAACTTCATGGGATATCTGGTGTTTGCTCAAAGTGTGGCTATGATCGTTTTTCAGACGGGGGCCGGCTTTTTAGGTGTAAGCAACTGGCGTTATGCCCTGTTTCTCGGTCTTCTTTGCATACCCGTCCTCGTAATCGGACTTTGTACCCTGCCTCAGGAGAGCAGGACAGAGCGAATGCATGACGCGGAACAACGCATGTTGCTTAAAAAGGAGATCAAGGCTCTCTCTTTCTTTACAAAATACCCGCCCATCTTCTTTGCATGGTGCATTGAGGCACTCTTCTTCTTTGCGGGTATTTTTGTCCTCTTTGTCAATACATCGATCATGATAGAGACTTCTGATTTTGGTGATGCCTGGGATGCCGTATTAGTGCTCAATGTACATACAGGATCAGGCTTGGTATTCTCTCTGATCTTTGGCAAACTCTATGAGAGAATCAAGGACTACCTTTTGTTTCTGGCTTGCTTCGTCGCATCCCTGGCCTGTCTTTGTTTTGTCTTGGCTCAAAATACCCTGTGGATGTGTGTCGGAGCAGGCTTACTGGGTTTTTCGGTACCCAGCTTTATGGCTGCTCTGTACCAAATGGTGGGCAAACGTATCGATCCCCTTGTCTCCGCTACCGCAACCTCAGTGTTGGTGGCCTTTCAGCAGATGGGCGGTCTTTTGATGGTCTCTATTGTCCAGCCACTGTGCGGTCTGTTTTCTCTCGATTTCGAAGGAGGTCGTGATCCCTTTCTCATATACGCAGTAATCTACTTACTTATTGCCATTGCAGTGTTCTTTCAGGCACACTTCCTACAAGGCAAAATATCCGATACCCGATACTGATGGGTCAGACTAGTTGGAGATAATACGCAATGTGCTACGGATGCTCCTTATGCAACAAATGTGGCAAGGTCACACGGCTTACAGGCTTACAAGGCAAGCGAGAATGTGCATCATGCAATAAGGAAGCGGGAGCCAGCGAAAAATTCTGTCAAAAGTGTGGGACGCTTCTGCCTCCTGCTTTACCGCCGATGCCTGGAACCTCTTCAAAACGAATCTCATAGAAAGAATTGCGTTACCGCAGCGTTTGAAGGACTTGTTCCACACGCTGTAGCGTTACTTCAATGTCCTCATTGCTGTGCGCTGCAGAGAGAAACCACGCCTCATATTGACTTGGCGGCAGGTAGACCCCCTCCTCAAGCATGGCCCGATAGAATTGCGCAAAGCGTTCTGTGTTCGAAGTACAGGCACTCTCAAAATCTGTGACTTTCTCATCCGTAAAAAATACCGAGAACATGGCTCCTTGGCTGTTTACCTGTAGCGGCGCACTCTGCTGTTCGGCGATCCTTAAGATGCCCTGGGTAAGCGCATTTGCCTTTGCCTGCAGAGATTCATAGAATCCCTCCTGCTTGAGCATTCTGATGGTTGTAAGCCCTGAGGCAACCGCAAGTGGATTGCCGGAGAGTGTACCCGCTTGATACACCGGTCCCAAGGGCGCGATCTGCTCCATAAGCGCAGCCTTGCCTCCATAGGCGGCTAGTGGCAGGCCGCCGCCGATGATCTTGCCCAGACAGGTTATATCAGGATCTATCCCATAGACCCCCTGTGCGCCACCAAGAGCAACACGGAATCCTGTCATGACCTCATCGAATATCAGGAGGCTGCCATAATCAGAGGTAAGCTCGCGCAACAAGGAAAGGAATCCTTTCTGAGGAAGCACGACTCCCATATTCCCCGCAACCGGCTCTACGATCACTGCCGCAATCTGCTCGCCACAATCCTCAAAGAGAGCCTTGATACCTTTGGTATCGTTGTAGCTGGCTACCAGAGTGGTCGCGATGGTCTGTTCCGGTACTCCTGCCGAGGTAGGAATGCCCACAGTGAGCGCCCCACTACCAGCCTTAACGAGCAGGGCATCGCTATGACCGTGATAACATCCCTCAAACTTCACAATGAGGTCCCGCCCTGTTGTCCCTCGTGCCAAGCGGAGAGCACTCATCGTTGCCTCAGTGCCGGAGTTTACCAGCCGCACCCTGTCCATCGAGGGATAGGCAGCCAGCAACTCTTCTGCCAGCTCCGTCTCAAGCTCAGTAGGGGCGCCAAAACTCAGGCCACGCTCGGCAACCTGCTGCACTGCGCTCACGACCTCAGGAAACGCATGCCCCAGTATCAAAGGGCCCCAGGATCCCACATAGTCGATAAAACGATTGTCATCGATATCCCATATGTACGGACCGCTCCCCTTTTTTACGAACAGTGGGTCACGGCCAACGGCCCGTGCCGCTCTTACCGGAGAATCGACCCCTCCCGGTATCAGCTGGCTGGCCAGTTGATAGGCCTTGTTACTCTTGTTGTCCTTGAATCCCATGATAGTCCTGCTCAGCCCGCTTTTTAGCTCACTACTTCAATTTTTACCGTTCTTTATTCTTCCGTCAGCCAGCGCGCAACCTCAAGCGCATGGTAACTGATGATCATGTCAGCACCGGCTCTTTTGAGTGAAAGCAGCATCTCAAGGACGATCTTTCTCTCGTTTATGAAGCCTCGCTCTGTCGCGGCTTTGACCATCGCATATTCTCCGCTGACATTGTAGGCGGCTATGGGCATGCCTGCAGCCTGTTTTGCGCGGTAAACGATATCTCCATAAGCCAGTGCCGGTTTGACGAGTATCACGTCGGCTCCTTCGTTTGCATCCGCAAGGATCTCTCGTACCGCTTCTTCACCATTGGCAGGATCCATCTGGTAACTACTTCTGTCGCCAAATTGAGGGGAGGAGTCAGCAGCATCCCTGAAAGGTCCATAAAAGGCCGAAGCATACTTTGCAGCATAAGACATAATGGGGATGCCTTGATACCCTGCTGCATCTAGTGCCGTCCTGATTGCCTGTACCCGCCCGTCCATCATGTCGGAAGGCGCCACCATATCCGCACCAGCCTGGGCATGTGATACGGCAACCTTTGCCAGAAGCTCAACGGACTCGTCGTTGAGGATCTTGTCTTCTTCAACCAGACCACAATGACCATGGCTGGTGTATTCGCAGAGGCAGACATCCCCGATAATATAGAGTTCTGGATAGCGGTTCCTGGCACGCCTGATCGCCTGTTGGACTATGCCCTGATCAGCCCATGCCTCTGAACCCTGTTCGTCTTTGCTTGCTGGAAGCCCAAAAAGAAGAATTGCCGGTATACCAAGGTGAACGACCTCATCCAAAGCTTCCTCAAAGGCATCAAGGGAATACTGATAGATCCCTGGCATTGAGGTGATAGTTTTTGTTGGTACATCGTCCGAATGAACGAACATCGGATAGATGAGGTCGGTGCATTTCAACTGGTTTTCCCTTACGAGCGCACGAATTGCTGGGTTTGTACGAAGACGCCGCATGCGCCTGAATATAGCTGTTTCCATATCATTTCACCTTGTTATGCCTTAAGCTTTATCGCTTCATATGGTTTTGTCCGATGTCATAACACTTCACCGTCTGGTCGTATGATCAACAAGAGCCTGTACCAGCCCTTCGATGCAGTAGCATTCTGCCTCTGCAGTGGGCTCCAATTCATACGTCCGTAAAGTACTGCTCGTAATAGGGCCGATCGAAAAGAGCTTTACCTCATCAAGCAGTGCAGCGTCTTTGCCAATCATATGCATGAGGTTGTGAACGGTTGAAGAACTCGTAAAGGTCATGGCATCAAAATCCCCAGCTTGCAGAGCTGCGATGAGCGCCTCCCTGTCAACCTCTGCAGGGACAGTCTTATAGGCAGCGACTTCCGTAATCTGTGCACCTCGCTCCGCAAGCGCAGCAGGAAGGATGTCCCGGGCTTCCTCAGCACGCACCAACAGAACTTTGTCTCCCGAAGCAATCTGCCCACCTACTTCCTTAACGAGACCTTCTGCATAGTATTCCTCAGGGATGATCACGCCCCGAAACCCCCTGCTTTCCAGGGCGCTTTGCGTAGCCGACCCTATAGCGACAAGTTTGAGCCCTGCCAGATGTCGCACATCCAAAGCCTGTGAGTAGAGCTCCGTAAAAAAGGCATCTACTCCATTAACGCTGGTAAACAAAAGCCAGTTGAAATACGGGAGCGTTCTGACAGCCTCACTGAGCTGCTCTGGATGAGAAGGTGGACAAAAGGCTATAACCGGCAGCTCCAGCACACTTGCCCCAAGATCTGCCAGCGCAGCTGAGAGTCTGGAGGCCTGGTGGCGAGCCCTGGTTACCATGATACGCTCGCCAAAGAGCGGCTTATGCTCAAACCATTGAAGCTCATCTCGAAGCGATACGACCTGGCCTACCACAATGACAGCAGGGTTTTTAAGGTGTTGCCGCTCTGCCAGAGAAGTGATTGTTTTAAGCGTGCCGCAGACCGTCCTCTGTTCTGGGCTTGTGCCCTTTTCAATGACAGCAACAGGGGTGTCATCGTCCATGCCGTTATCCGAGAGTTTTTCTGCAATAAGAGCCAGGTTATGCATACCCATCAAGAACACAAGTGTCCCCATGGTTGTGCTCAACTGCTCCCAGGCTATGGAAGACTCCTCTTTCTCTGGGTCTTCATGCCCGGTTATAACCGTAAAGGATGAAGCCATTCCGCGATGTGTTATCGGTATCCCCGCATATGCCGGAACCGCAACCGCGGAGGTCACCCCCGGAATGATCTCAAAAGCGATGCCCCGCTCTTTGAGAGCGAGAGCTTCTTCTCCTCCCCGCCCAAAGACAAAAGGATCACCGCCTTTAAGTCTGACAACAAGAGATCCCTCACGTGCTTTTTCTACCAGAACTTCGTTGATCTCTTCTTGCCGACGGTAGTGTTTGCCTGGGGATTTGCCTACATAGATGAGTTCACACGTTGACGGAGCAAGGCTGAGGACCTCTTCTGGGATAAGCCGGTCATAGATGACAACGTCTGCACGCGAGAGCACCTCTTTGCCTTTAACCGTAAGCAGTCCAGGATCGCCGGGGCCAGCACCCACGAGAAATACTGAGCCCAGGTGTTCGTTTCTAGTCTCAATCCTGGTCTCGTTCATGCTCTCATTCATTGCTCGCCCTTTGTTTGTTCCAGGCAAACTCTGATAAGATCTCAGCAGCACCTTTTCTTATGGCAAGTCCTGCTGTCTGACATCCAAGCACCTCGGCATCGGTTTTCCGTGAAATCGCCCCTTTTGTGGCAACCTTAACAACCCTGCTGCCGTCAAGGCTTGCCACCATCCCATGGAAACCCAACATACCCTTCGTATAGACTGCCCTCGCGCCAATGGGCACCTGGCAGCCTCCATCAAGGCTATAGAGAAATTGACGTTCGGCGCGTGCCTCATATTCCGAAGCCTCATGATTGATGCCTGCGACTATGCTACGAACATCCTTGCGTTCAGTAGCAATTTCCAGTGCAATAACACCTTGCCCCGGAGCAGGAAGAAAGTCTTCATACCTGAGATACTGCGTTATACGATGTAGCTGTCCCATGCGACGAACTCCTGCGGCGGCCAAGATGATACCTGCCAGCTCTGGCAACTCCTTGAGCTTGCGTATTCGGGTGTCAACATTACCGCGGATATCAACACAGCAGAGGTCTGGTCTCAGTCTCAGAAGC
>JAVBUQ010000084.1:0-4184 GCA_031555185.1 Coriobacteriales bacterium | reverse complement strand
CTGCGCGAGGCATATCCGCAGGAGTGCTTTATCAACACACTCGACGCTGAAGCGCGCGGCATTAAAAATGGCGACATCGTTTTGATGAGCAGCCCTCATGGGCAGGTCATCAGGCCTGCCAAGGTCATGCCTACGGTGGTTCCCGGTGCGGTGGCATTGCAGGACGGCGCCTGGACCAACATTGACGAGGCTACGGGCATAGATATTGCCGGCAACCCCAATATCCTTCAAGCGCCTGCGGCATCCGGACAGGGTTCGCAGTCGTGGACCGGTACGATCTGCCAGGTTGAGAAGTACACAGGTGATATCGTGTTGGAGCCGGACAAGTTAAGACCTCTTGTCTTGCCCGAGGGAATAGAATAGGAGGAGGTAGAGATGGCTCAATATGGTTTTTATTTTAATTCTGATAATTGCACCGGTTGTAAGACCTGTCAGGTATCGTGCAAAGAGACATACGGCCTCCCCGTAGATACGCTCTGGCGCAAGGTCCTCAACTACCAGGGTGGCAACTGGACGCTTGATGAGGCTATTGGTGCCTATCAGCCCGATGGTGTGTTTGGCTACTATATTTCCATGGCGTGCAACCACTGTGCAATGCCTGCCTGCTTTGCGGTATGTCCGGTACAGGCCATATCGAAGGATGAGGATACCGGTATCGTGCGTATCGATAAAGAGCTTTGCATCGGCTGTGGTTCGTGCTTGACCGCCTGCCCCTATGATGCTCCGAGCCTGCAGGAGGCAGACGGTATCTACACCAAGTGCGATCTCTGCTATGACATGGTTGTCGAAGGCGATATACCAGTGTGCGTATCAGCGTGCAACATGAGAGCGCTGGACTTTGGAGAGATCGAAGAGCTTCAGAGTAAGTATGGTCCCGGTGATGTCGAGGTTGAGCCACTACCTGTGGACTCCACCACTCCATCGCTGGTATTGAATCCTAATCGCAACGCACAGAAGACGGGTGCTGGCACCGGTATGATCGTCAACCTACCTGAGGAGTACTAGTTTTATTAAGAGCGGGGCTGACGTTTTTGACGTCTGCCCCGCTCCAGGAATGGTATGCCCGGCATGGGCATTCACAGTTGAAGGCACTTCCTACTCGATACGGACACTCCCCGTGTTTGTTTCGATTTACGTTCCGAATGTGCACACACTCGATCAGGGGATCAAGCCATGTCTTCGGTAGGATGGAGAAGGGACTATCTTGGATAACGTAAGGATCCCGTTTCTTGAGGACGCTGCCGTGGTTTTTGCGGCGCTTGGTATCTTGCTTTATGAAGAACCAACCGCAGAGCGCGTGGGCAGCTTTCTTGAAGCGGGTTTTTATACCGAACAACCTTTTGCGCAGGATGAGAAGAATATTGCAGAAGGAAGCAAACTCCTGACCATGTGGGCAGACGGAGTGCAGGAAGAGACGTTACAGGATACGGTTGACCAACTCGACGTTGAGTGGCTTAAGCTGTTTGTGGGGGTAGGCGATCCGTTGGCAGCTCCGTGGGCTTCTTATTATCTGGAGCGCGAGGCGATCCTCTTTAGCAAATGGACACTTGAAGTGCGCAGATGGTACGCCCGTTATGACCTTGCCCTGGAGCGAAAGAATAATGAGCCCGACGACCATCTGGGGCTCATGCTGCAGTTCCTCTCGATGCTCGTCTCAAGGGAATGCGAGGCGCTCAAGGCCGACGAGAGCGAAGCGGCCACCAGATACGCAGGCGAACAGGAAGAGTTCATACAGCGCTTTATCGACCCCTGGATAGCGCTTTGGTTGCATAAAGTCTGCGGTGCTGAGGTCAGCAACTACTATAAAGGCCTTGCGCTCATAACGGCAGGGATGCTCTCACTCTATTCTTCGGAATCCGGTTTTGATATGAGCAAAACCAAGAAAGTCTCTCGCAAGCAGGTGAGTGGCTAATGGCCCTGGTGATCACCCTCGTCATCTGCACCAGTGCGATCATGTTGCTACGGGAGCCCATCCGCAGAGTGCCGATAGTATTCTATCTGCTGTCCCTCCTTATCGTAGCAGCGGGAGTCTATCTGATCTTCAACCCAAATCCAAGCCCTATCCTCCGTGAGTTTGCCACCATTATCCAGAAGGGGTACGTGGCATTCTCGCTCTTTGCTCTTGTCATGTTCATAGGTACCCTCTCCAGGAGTGCAAAGAACGGGCGTAAGCTTATTGCCATCAGGAGCGAGTTGTCGATTATGGCAAGCATACTTATCTGCGGCCATTTCATACCTTACCTGGCCAACTATTTTTTGATGCTGCTTTTTTTCTCGTCACTCAAGCTGGGTGTTATGTTCTCGCTCATCCTGTCCTTTGCGCTGATGCTGCTGTTGATCCCGTTGGCTGTGACCTCAATCAAGGCAGTCAGGAACGCAATGAAGCCCGAGACCTGGAAACGTCTGCAGAAGTTCTCCTATCTGTTTTTTGCCTTGGTGTATTTTCATCTGCTCGGGTATCTTCTGGTTCCGATGCGAGAAGGATCTTCTGATGCGATTATCAGTGTTTTGGTCTACACGCTTATCTTTGGGGCATATCTTGTCTTGAGGGTCAGAAGAGAATTCGCAGAGCGCTTGCATAACCGCGAGAACGCGCGTCCAAAAGGCACGCCGCACAATCGTGAGAGTGTGAGTTTACAAAGCGCTTCACAAGATCACAAGGATACCAGCGCTGCCAGCCTCGTGCAGGAGCACAACAGCACGAGTAGTACATCGCATATCTCGTAGACCACTTCATAAAGGGAGGTTCCCGCATGGGGTGCGTTAATGCACACCTTGCATTAACGTGCGAGAAGGGGAAAGGGAGTGACCTGTAACGAATGTCCTTCCTCGTTAAACTAATCAGCGCTGCACTCTGTCCTCTGTGCCTTCTTTTGTTAAAATTGTTGGTTCGTGTGTAACCATATAGCATATTGGAGGCATAATGTCCGATCTCTATACCCCTGAGTATGTTCCCTCTGGTGAGGAACAGGCAATATTTCATACCAATAAAGGCGATATCACCGTGCAACTTGCCGGTAAGGACGCACCTATCCATGTAGGTAACTTTGTCGAGCTTGCCGATAGTGGGTTTTATAATGGCCTTAAGTTTCACCGTTATGAGCCCAATTTTGTCATCCAGGGCGGCTGCCCTAACTCCCGCGAATACTCCAGCGAAGAGCTGGCCAGCGGCATGCAGGATCGTAGCCGTGGTATCCCCGGCACCGGCGGCCCTGGCCACAGCATCAAGGGTGAGTGGATGACCAATCCTCACAACAAACACCAGGATGGCACTCTGGCCATGGCTCGTTCTCAGATGCCGGACTCCGCTGGCTCACAGTTCTATTTCTGCCTGGGTCCACAGTCCTTCCTTGATGCAAACTACACGGTTTTTGGTGATCCTATTGACGAGAAGAGTCGTGAAGTCATTCACTCTCTTGGCAAGGGTGATGTCATTGAGTCCGTTGAGATCGTCAACAAGACGGCGTAACAACACTTTGGGATGGGGAACAAGAGTGCGAGGTTTTGAGAGGAGCAGCTTCCTTGAACAGTACTAATTTCAATCAGGCGGAGATAGCCTATAAGAGTGGTGATTATGTAGGAGCACTTAAGTCTTACTATGCTGCCCTTAAAGAGGATAGCGCTGGTTTTGTCGCAGGCGACGCAGGCCTTTTGTATTACCGCATTGGTAACTGCCTGCTCAAGATGCATACCTTTAACGAAGCGGCAATAAGCTATCAAAAGGCGTTGGAGGACGCTGGTTTTGCCTCCAAGGCGGCCGCACAGGTTAATCTGGGCAAGGCCCAACTCGGTCTGGGAAAATATGACGACGCAGTGCAGTCTTTTAATGCCGCCTTATCTGACAGCACCTATGCTAAACCGTATCAGGCGCAAATGGGCCTTGGCAATGCCTACACTAAACTGGGGATGATCGTAGATGCCGGCAGTGCCTATCGTAATGCTGCACTTGACGAAAGAAACCCCAATCCCTCCAAAGCGCTTATGAGCCTGGGCAGTTGTTTCATGGCCCTGGGGCGGCCTGAAGACGCGATTGAATCGTATAATGCGATTTTTGAGTTTGACCCCTCTCAGAGTGTAGCCCAGAAAACCTATGAGAGCCTTGGCCAGGCATTTACTTCTGCGGGCCACTTTCCAGAGGCCTTGGATGCTTTCAATCGTGCGCTTGCACCCGGCGGCTTTGCTCT
>JAVBUQ010000091.1:0-11508 GCA_031555185.1 Coriobacteriales bacterium | reverse complement strand
AGGGATGTTCTCTTCAGGGATGTTCTCTTCAGGGATGTTCTCTTCAGGGATGTTCTCTTCAGGGATGTTCTCTTCAGGGATGTTCTCTTCAGGGATGTTCTCTTCAGGGATGTTCTCTGCTTAGGGTCACCTCCTCATTGTTTAAAAATGACGATTACGCGAGGTTTGGAGCTCAATTATGTTCAGGATCTCCTTCTCAAAAGCTCGAGTAAAGACTCGATTGAGAGAAACTGCTGGTCAGAGCCATACAACTGAAAGAGAGAGTTTTTCTTATCCTCGCGTTTGGGTCATTTTGAAGCAAAAAGATATTGATAGGCCTTTATCTCTTCACGCAAGCGCCGGCATGTCACACAAAAAGAAGGAGGTCGGCAAGCCGACCTCCTTCTCAGGGCTATGATACAGTCCTTTTTATTTATGCAAGAACAGGCTAGTGTCCGCCTTCTTCTCCCCTGTCGTCCTCGCCCACGATGTTGTGGACTTTGCCGTCATAGGTGAGACCGCCGCTTTCTTTGTGAAGGAACATGATCTTAAGCGGGGCAGAACCTTCGATGCTCGCCAGGTAGATATGGATGAACATAAAGATGATGAATACCCACATCAGGTAGTAGTGGATGATGCGCATGACCATCGCCCCGCCAAAGAATTCTGTGATTCCCAGGAACGGACCAACGTTCATCGTGGGGCCCCACAAGCACAGACCGGAGATAAACATAATGATGATCAGGAAAGGAATAGCAAAATACGAGAGTTTCTGAGGCACGCCGTACTTGCCACCCAGTGGATGGTCCTTCTTGATAAAAAGATAGTATTTGATCCAGGCACCAAACTGGTGACGGTTATCCTTTTGCGGGAAGAAGGACTTGTAGTCAGGTGCGACCTCATGGCTGCCGCCATAGGGCGACGATTTAACGATAAATGCCATGACCACACGAACCAGACAATTAAGAAACAGCACAAAACCACAGAAGATGTGTACTCCACGAGCTATGCCCATAAATCCGCCAAAGAGCGGAAAGTGGATATAGAATCCGGTAATAATGAGCAGCACCATGGCAATAAGATTGATCCAGTGTGTTATTACGAAGGGCAGAGGATGGGCCTCTTTATAATGAGCGAGATGTGCCATCTTACTTCACCCCCCAAGGGCTCGTGACCGTAGAAAAGGTCTTGCCGGTAGCCGGTTCGGTAATATGCACCGCGCATGCAACACAAGGGTCAAAGCTATGCACGGTCCTGAGAGCATGGATGGGCTTTTCCAAATCGGCAACGGGTACGCCGATGAGCGCCTGTTCCATAGGTCCTCGTACGCCATCCGCATCGCGTGGCGAGATATTCCAAGTCGTAGGAATGATGATCTGATACTTCTGAATTGCATCACCCTGTATCTTCTCGTAGTGATAAAGTGCGCCACGAGGAGCTTCCCACATACCGGCACCTTCTCCATCATAACGGACAGCCGGAGTAAAGGTCTCCAGGGCAGAAGGATCATCCTTGCTGTCTTGAATGACTTGAATAAGCTCCTTGATCCAATCGATCATATTGTTGGCAACATAGAGGGTCTCAACATTGCGAGCAGCGGTACGCCCGAGAGTCGAGGCCAACGCATCCACGCCCAGGGTTACGCCAGCCTTGCTGGACAGATACCGAAGCAATGCGTCAAGCTCTGTTTTGATGAAATCAACGCCCTTGTTATAGGCGACCATCAAACGGGCAAGTCCGCCAGCCTCATATGGCATACCGTTGTAGCGGGGTGCTTTATCCCAGGTGTAGCGTCCATCTCTGCTGGCACCTTCGGCCGGATACTCCGGCTCGGTAATACCTTGTCGAGGATTGACTGGAGTGCCATCGTCAGCATAAAAGCTACGAATGGTCGTCTCGGTAATAGCTTTCTCATCAGGCACCTCGACGGTGCTTTCTCCAAGACCCCACACGCCCGCAGGAAGGTACCTGTCGGACGGATCGCGGTCCGGCCTGTCAAAGACACCCCAGGCCACATACTGTCCTACGCCCTTACCATAGGCCGCCACATCGAGATAGTAGGGAGCGATGGCATAGGTATCAGGAATCATCGTACCTGCGACCCAATCCCGAATCTGAATGGCACGGAAGAGGATATCATCGAGCTTTTCCTCAGTGGGCATCCAGGTGGTACCACCAGGAAGAGAGGTCATGACATGAGGCATCTTGCCACCAATGAGACCGCTGATCTCCGAGGCCACAGCCTGCATCTCCAGCGCCTCAAGATAGTGAGCAGTGCAGATAAGATCGAGTTCGGCCGGAAGATTGTAAGCCTCGTCCTTGGTGTCAAACCAGTTTCCACTGAAGATAGAAAGCTGTCCGTTTTTCGCAAATGCCTCAAGGCGTTTTTGCACGGCACCAAAGTCAGATATGCCCGTACCGGCTTCATAGGCAAGATTGAGCGCAGCCTGAGGGTCTGCCTCAAGAGCATGCAGCGGATTGACATAATCCAAAGCCGCCAGATTATAGAACCAGAGGATATGAGAATGCAGGAACTGTGCGCCCTCCAGAATATTGCGGATAATACGGGCAGCATTGGGGATCTGGATACCATAACTCGCCTCACCGGCAAAACTGGAAGCATGCGCATGGCTTACCGGGCAGACGCCACAGATACGCTGGGAGATAATGGCGGCATCCGTTGGCTCGCGGTTCTCAAGTACAAGCTCCATACCACGAAACAGTCCACCAGTGACCCAGGCATCTGAAACGACGCCGTTCTCAACTTCCATATCAATACGAAGGTGACCTTCAATACGGTTGACGGGATCGATGATCGACTGACCACTGACGGTCGTCGTCGGTTTTTCTGATGGTACTGAGCTTTGCTCAGCAGTAGCTACAGCCTCGTTAGTTGCAGCTGTTTCGGTAGCAGCAGCAGAATCTGTTGCGGCTCCCGATGACTGTGATCCAGACTCGGTCTCGTTTTGTGTATCTGGTGTAGTCTCTTCAGCCATTAGTTGCCACCTCCTTCCTCGGTTTTGTCTCTTTCTTCGGCCTCGGCTTCAACTTCGATATCCTCAGGCACCTTCAGGCCCTCTACTGCCGCAGCTTGTTTAGCTGCCGCCGCAGCGCCAAGCGCCTGGTCGGGATGTTCCCTGTCCCATTTACGCTCAAGCTCAAAGTCGGCGCCACCTTTGGTGCGGCCGGTCTTTTTCATGCCAAAGCCATGGATAACAAGAGCGATGGCTACCACGCCAGCAACTCCAAAGGCAATAAGCGAAGGATCGATGGCAAGGCCACCAATGCCAATATTCTTAAAACGCTGGAGGAAGGGGGTGTTGAGATCGACCCAATTGAAACCCTGTTTGGTGGGATTGGCGCTCGCGCAACCCACACAGGGAGCACCGGCATCCACACACCAGTTCACTCTACGATTCCACCGCACACTGGGACAATTTGACTTGGTCTGGGGGCCTTTGCAGCCAACCGGATACAGACAGTATCCCTTGACCTCTTCTACCGAACCAAACTTATAGACAAATTCGCCATTCTCAAAGTGCCCACGGCGTGTGCAATTATCGTGGATATACTGATCAAACATCAATGAAGGCATGTTGTACTCATTGAGCGCAGGTAATGTGCCTATCAACAGGTAGTCAACCAGTACGGCTATCAGATGCTCCGGGTTTGAAGGGCACATCGGCACGTTGATAATGGGAGGGATCTCGTAGTCGATCTCACCATTAGCTTTTGCCTTTTCCAGGAAGGGCTGAATACCAATGGCTCCGCCGGGATTGGGATAACCAGCCTGCCAGCCACCATCCACCGCACAGCTGCCACAGCAGATGATTGCGGCTGCATTTGAAGCAGCGTGCTTGACGATGTCAGTGCCTCTTTCGTCGGCAATACGCAAAGCGTCGCCGTTCCAGCCTTCCATCTGAGCGCCTTCGATAAAGAGCAGGTAATTACCCGCCTCGATGGTCTGCTCCTTTGCCTCTTCCAACGACCAGCCGGCACCCGCACTCAAGGTCTCGGCATAATTCAGCGAGACCAACTCAAGGACTATGGTGGCAATGTCTGGCGTCTCCGCTGAAGCCAATGATTCCGTACATCCGGTACAGGACGCCAACTCCAGCCAAATGGCGGGAGCGAGAGCTCCTGATGTCGCACCGATGACATTCTCCTCTAAAGCTTCGGCGATCCTAGGCACCGCAGTTTGGGAGAGCCCCAGTGCTGCGGCAACTCCTGCACAGAGTTTGAGGAAGTCACGTCTGTTGACGCCACGTACCTCCAGCAGCTCGTCAAAGCTGGTTGCGCAGGTCTCCTTTGTTGTCATATGTACACCTCCTTGTGTGCCCGTAGTAAAACGGGCTGACAACATCCAATAGAACTATGGTGAGAGTAAGTTTTACTCACTACATCCTCGCGTTACTTCGCGCGTACTTCGTAAACCATAATCACCGATTAGACGCAGACTATTTATCAGTTTTTGCGCCCTCCCAGCTAAGCGGCAAATCAAATGAGGCGGACGGGCTCATTTGTGTTACGAAAGCCTAAAATATTATTACGATGAGAGATAACCTCGCATATACCGCACGTCTCCAATGCTCTGAATATCACCCCTGCCGGCGGGTCTTCCAACCGCTGCAACCGAGCAAGACCGGGAGTCAAAATGAGGTAGATACGCAGGTACACGGTATAGTTGCGCCATTAGGGAGGCCAGACGGTCATACGGGGCTCTTAGTTGCTTCATTATACGCTTCTTTAGTCTAAACTTTGAAGGGGACTGAAGGCACCAACAGCACTATTGACCCGGTAAATCCCGGTAAGCCCAGGGAGAAGGAGTATCAGATGCGGAAGAGTGTACGTGAAGACTCTAGGTAGAGCAGCCCTGCAATTGGCAGCTCTTATTGCTGTCCTCTTTATCGTAGCACTCATAACACGATTTCCGGCTCTTCAGTACGCTGAGGTATACGGACTTCATGCAATCCTCGCCGCACCTCTCTACGCTTTATCTGTCTCGCTCTTTCTGAGAGCAGGTGGTTCTTTTCTCATCGTGGTGGTGGGCTCGCTCGTGTTTGGAGCCGTGCTGGGCTCCCTGCAGGTTATCATGGCAGTTCCTGTTCTTGCTTCGACAGGGGTTTCATCGCTTGCTTTTCTCGTCACACGCAGACTGAACAGAGAAAAAACCTCTTTGATCACTGGCTTTCTGTATGGTGCAGTAGTCTATCCTGCTACGTTACTGGGAGGCTTTCTCTTTGGTGGTTACGTAACCGGTGGTTCCTTTGAAGCAATTCTCTATTCTGCTTTGTTGGTGCTTCTTTCAGTAGCACTCAGTTTTTTTGGGGCGATTGCAGGAATAACATTGGGTGGGGTCTTTACCGGGTATCACCAGAAACGAGTCGATGAGAACGAACATACCTGAGGAAGTGCGCGTCTTGCGCCATACGACTTAAACTTTACATCTTGCGGCCTGTGCCTTGCGCCATAAGACTTGCGCCATACGACTTGCGCCATAAGACTTGCGTCTTGCATCTGGCGGCCTGTGCCTTGCGGCTTGCGTCTTAAGTCTTAAGTGATAAGTGATAAGTCATGAGTCATGAGTCATGACTTATAAGCCTTACTCACGCAGAGATCCCCTAGTCCTTCAGGCATCAGGAGATTATCCTCCTGAATTCATCCTCTCTCAGCTGTTCTCTGGTCATGTACCTGCAGTTTCTGCTGAATAAGATCGATGAACTCCTGCTTTGAACGCACCCCGGCTTTTCTGTATATATGTTTGACATGGGTGTTTACCGTGCTTATAGCCACAAAAAGCTGATTGGCGATAACCGCCTGACTACGCCCTTGTAATATGAGAGAAGCTACTTCTCTCTCACGCGTTGAGAGTCCTATCTCGGAGAGCACGTCATCTATGTGCGATTCGTGATCTACCGTCACCTGTTCTGCGGTCTGCTCCATGGTTGCTTCACGGTTTCGTCGTTTTACCGTAGCCTTATCAATACTGTGCATGGTAATAATCAACGTCAAAACGAGAACGCCTGTGATAACGGGCAGTACCAGACTCAATATCGGGTTCTCAACGAGCTGAAAACCAATGCCTGCAAAAATTCCTATAAAAATGCCTGCAAACGGCGCCAGCCATCCCCAACAGAACAGTTGGTCAGAAAGGATATCAGGTCGGTTTGCCAGAGCGGCAAAATGCGACATCAGGTGCAGGTATGAGGTTATCATCGACAAGACAACCAAAACTACTGCCAGGCACTGGAGCTGCTGTTCACCCGACACATAGATCGCAAGTCCCACGACAATCAAAGGCACGGTTGCCCAATAGATCCGGGACAGATTAATACCCGGCCTCCGGTGCAGTCTCACTATGGCAATGCAGGCAATTGCTGCCAATACAAGCACTGCGATCATTGCTATATTCAGTGTCTCGCTCAGCACATAAACACCCCATAAAAGTACCAGGGAGATACCATATGCCATCCAGAGTATACCTCCCGCAAAACACGAGGCCAGAGGAATTGCTGTTCGAGTGTCGCTCACCACAATCTGCTCATCGGAATCGATTCCACTTTTCGCACTTACCGCTCTTCTGAAACCAATTAACCCTGCAGTGAGTCCAAAACCAGCGATTATCAAAAAACTTACTGCTTTTGGCAAGGCGGATACCAAAACCACCACGATAATCGATGCACAGATATCGGTAGCAACCTGCAGCGAGGATTTGCCCGGCTCCTTTATCGACAGGATCCTGCCCCAAATCAATATGCATAAGGCATAACCACAGCCAGAGAGGGAGAACAGGAAAAACCCGAGAGGCAGAAAGAAGATGCCAGACACATGCTCTACGACGCAAAAGAGCGGTCCACACATTAGCAGCAAGGCCGACAGCAGCGCAAGCAGTTTCTGGTTATCGTGTCGCAGGATGTAAGGACCTATTATGGCCAGAAAGAGGAGTGAGAGACACGTAGCGCCCATAAAGGTCAGAAGGAGAATGAGAAAGCTGTCGTTAGCCATATCTGTGGCTATGCCTTCGGATCTGATAAAACCCGCTATCACCAGACAGAAGAAATAGCTGGCAAGAGAACCAAACCCCACATCTTCCAGATGCCGGTGCCGCCTTCCGGCTCTATCCGAAGTCGTGCCATGAGGAGTGTGCCTGTTGTCCCCGCTGGCAGACATCATATTATCATCACCATATGAACCCATTTCCTGAGCATATTGTTTCGTCCGCTTTGAGGAGGCACCGAAAACACTACGATTACGAACTGCATCAATGAGAGCCGCTCGCTCACCTGTCATCCTGGTGATCAGTGAGCCCTTGGCAACAATGAGCAGCTGATATTATACCCACCTTCATACGAAGCTCTCCCTGAGACAATCACGCAACACTATAGCACGAAAAAACGCTCTCAGTGAATTTGGCCTCTCTCTCAACACATCGCAAAACCTGCTGAAAACCGCTGCGTTGCGCATTATATCTGAGGCAAACCAACGTTAACATAAAAGCGGTAGTATGCATATCTTCCAATCGCGATACCAGCAACAACCAGCAGAGCGCCTGATATGACGAGTGCGAGCACCGGCTCACTCGACAATACGCCCCACCCCCATAATACCGAGCCAACCACGATAGCTAGAGCCCTCGTTACACTGAAGACACGCCACCGTTCAAGCACCGTATGAGCATTGCGCAGCGATAAGACGCTCCGTGCCACTGAGATTCCCTGTGCGTATATGACAAATACCATAACAATACAACAGGCAGCTTCCGCGATGACCAAAGCAAGTCTGATACTATACGGAACAGGTAACGCCAGGCACATCAGCATGACTTCGACGCACATGCCACCCAAGAGCGCAATGACGGCAAACTCAAGTGAAAATGAAGTGCTATTCCACGTTGGTATGGTTCGCATTCGATACGCTAGACACTGAAAGAATATGAAGAGGGCAGCAAGAACGGTAACAGCTACCAGCAATACTTTCCAGATGATTGTGGCGACTACCATGCTCTGAGAGATTAAAAGGAAGACAATCAGAAAAACAGTAAAAAGTGTTCCCATGAACACCTCATTTGAAACAGTGGAATTGCCCAGGCGCATAAATGCACGGAGGGCTTTAAGGGGTTTACCAAGATGCAGAATCGAACAACCTAACGCCGCGATGAGCAGTGCACAGAGTATAGAACCGTACAAACCTGTAACGAGAATAATCGACTGAGGCCATGCATTAGATAGCACAAGAATTGCAGCAACTATCCATGCGCCTGCACACAAGGGGGCAAGCGTGGTAAATACCACCAAAGGCAATTCGGATCTGATGCTGTTCATTTTTAAATCTCCTTAGCATTTGACAGATAATCGGATGTGGAATCCGCTGGACGTGAGAGCCTATGGGGTGTGATGACGATGTTTGGCTTGGTAAAACTACTATTGGGCAAGGGAGCTATATCGCATTCTGTTCCGAATTCTGCGCGTAAGTCCTCAATCTTCCCAAAACCCAAGGCTCTCATTGGACATGCTGCCACACAGATAGGCTCGATACCTGAGATAACGCGTGCACGACAACCATCACACTTTCGCATAGCATGTAATTCGTTACTGAAACTCGGAGCTTTGTAGGGACAGGCAAAAGCGCAGCTGCCACAGCCGATGCATCGATTGCTGTCCAGCACAACAAAATCGTCTTCCTGCTTGCGCATGGCGCCTGACGGGCATACCTGTTGACAGATAGGGTCATCACAATGATTGCAGGCAACCGAGATATAGTAGGCAAACACGTCGTGCCACCATGTTTGTCCTTCTGCTATCCAGGAACCTCCTGATGATTCGCAGACTCTGCGAAACGAGGAGGTCTTTCCCAGGTGATACGCATCGCGACATGCCATTTCACAGGTCTTGCATCCTGTGCAACGGGAAGCGTCTATATGAAACCCATACTGCTCTTTCACAATAATCACCCTACTTTTGAGACTTGGACATAGTTACTATGCTGTGGATTGCCTTTCGCCAGAGGCGTGGCGCGACTGGATGTGAGCGTATTTATGCATCCACCTCTGTCCACGCGATTGCCATCCATGTCTGCATCATGCCAGGCACCTTCTCCCATTGCGGTAATGCCAGGCATAATCCTCTCTGTTACTTTGGCTTCGATATATAACGTCCCATACAGGCTGGACACCTCAACGCGATCTCCATCCGTAATACCACGCGCTGCTGCGTCAAGAGGATGAATCCATACCTGGTGTCGGGCACGCTCTTTGATAACATCGAGGCAGCCGTAAGAAGAGTGCGCACGGCTGCGGTGATGAAACCCAATGAGCATAAGTGGATACTTTTCACAGTCTTTTGCACCCGGCTCAAAATAGGGCGGAGCGTATGCGGGGATGGCGCTGATAACCTCGCCAGACTTAAGATTAAAATGGGCTGTGTCCTTAAGAATCTTGTCTGAGTAGATCTCTATCCTTCCTGAGGGGGTGTCAAGCGGATGGTTTTTGGGATCATTGCGAAAGTCGTTGAACGCAATATGGAGCCTGTCTGGATTGCTCCGACGATATACCCCCATCTTCAACATCTCCTCATAGGATGGGAGTGCGGGGTCCAGCTCCCGGGCATCCTCAAAAATGGCCCGGCGCCACTCCTCTTCTGTCCTTCCTTCTGTAAAACTGTCGGCGATACCAAGACGTTCAGAAAGACGCGACAGCATCCAATACAGCGTCTTTCGCTCCCCCTTTGTGGGCAAGTACTGGGAGTTCATGAGCAGATAGCCCTCCTCGCCGGCCCAGTCGTTTGCAATCAGACTTGGTTGCTCAACAGGCATGAGGTCGGGCAGGAGGATATCAGCGTAGCGTGCAGAGGCTGTCATGAACGTGTCGATAACCACAATAAACTCGCACTTAGTCTCATCCTGCAGGATCTCATGCGTTCGGTTTATATTTGAATGCTGATTGATAAGGGTATTACCGGCATAGTTCCAAAGAAACTTTATTCCGGTGCTGAGATGATCGGCACCAACAACACCGTCGTCGGCAGCATTCATTTCAGGTCCACGAAGTATGGCATCGGTCCAGAGAAAAACAGGTATTGCCACCTCAACAGGATTGTCGGGCATAGGCACATCACCCTCAAAAAAACGGAATGTCGCAAAGTCCGATCCTGTCCCACCGCCAACTTTGCCTACGTTACCTGTGAGTACCGCCAACATGGCGATAGCACGAGCAGTCTGCTCCCCATTTGCCTGTCTCTGCGGCCCCTTTCCCTGGTAGATAGCGCAGGGTTTTGCTCCCGCAATCTCGCGAGCGAGTTTAATGATCTCCGAGGCAGGTATACCGGTTATTGTACTTGCCCATTCAGGTGTTTTTGCCGTTGCGTCATCGCCCTTGCCCAGGATATACGATTTGTAATCAGCCCCTGGAGACGCCGTCTCAGGCAGCGAATTCTCATCATATCCCACAGTATAGGCATCCAGGAACTCCTGATCGACCCCGTCTTCGGTGATCATCACATAGGCCAGTGCGCATGCCAATGCACCGTCTGTTCCAGGCTTGATGGCAATCCACTTGTCAGCGCAATTCGCCGCGGTCTCTGAATATCGTGGATCAATCACTATGGTGCGTACCCCCGCTTCATGTATGGCGTCCTTGAGGTAGACAGAGGCACCGGCACCGCACATCTTAGTCTCAAAAGTATTGTCTCCGAATAACACCAGTAACTTCGTGTTCCTGATGTCTGCAGGAGTGTTGGCATCCCGCGTACCATAAAGATACGGCAAAGCGGCATCTATCTGAGAGTGGCTGTAATCACCGTAAGCATCCAGGCATCCACCATAAAGATGCATCAAACGAAACAGGAAACCGATGATATTAGAGCTCATAACACCACTGGCAAAATTAATGTAGACCGCCTCATTGCCATAGGTCTTAACAATGCGAGAGAGCGCATGCGCGATCTCATCCAGTGCTTCATCCCAGCTGATGCGCTCAAACCTACCTTCTCCGCGTTTGCCTGTTCTCCGCAGGGGAAAGGACAGTCTCTCTGGATGATTGATCCATTCACGAATCGAACGGCCTCTTAAACAGGCACGAATCTGTCGGGCGTTTTTTGTATCCTCAAGAGAATGGTCCGTATCGACCCAGATGAGCTCATTTTGTTTCATATGAAAATTCAGGATACAACGTCCTTCGCAGTTTACGCTGCAATACCCAAAAACCGTATGGGTACCGTCGTGCAGGCGCATCTCCGAGTCGAGCAGCTGCTCTGGTTGGACGATACTTTTCTGCTCAATTACCTTTAACATCATGAGCCTCCTCGGAGCATAAGTTGATTGTCTGGCGTACCGTAGTATTTTTGCGGTCTGTTACAAATTTGATAAAACGCACGATGAAGTACGCCACGAACACGATGCTACTGACAACACAGGTGAGCAGTGCGTCGCCTGAGCCTTTCACTGCAGAGGGATAGAGAATAAACAGCATATGTATGTAGATCAAAGCAAAAAAAACATAAGAGCTCCGCTGGATATTCTTCCATACCCTTGCTG
>JAVBUQ010000142.1:0-5825 GCA_031555185.1 Coriobacteriales bacterium | reverse complement strand
TGCTTTCCAACACCTACGATATCCCCAAGCCAGAAGTAGTCCTGGTGTGGCTTACGGGCACACCCAGACCGGGCGTGGGTCCACATGATGTAGCACTTGCCCTGGTGGGAGAGACTTTCCCCGATGGCAGAGTCAAAAATAAGGTTCTGGAGTTTGCCGGCCCGGGCATAGCCAATCTCAGCATGGATTTTCGCGCTGGCATTGATGTCATGACCACCGAGACCAGCTGTCTCTCTTCCATTTGGCCTGCAGATATAACCGTAGCTGCTTACTACGATATGATCGGTCGTTCGGGCAGTTTTGAGGTCATGCATGTGCATGACGACAGTTATTATGATGCCCTTATCAGGATCGATTTGGGCGCAGTCGAGCCAATGATAGCGCTACCGTTTCATCCATCCAAGGCCTATCCGATTGCCGATCTCAAGGCAAACGCCAGAGAGATATTTAGCACTATTCAAGAAGAGGCCAATGTTGAGCTGGGAGGGCAGGTAAAACTTGACCTTCTTCGTCATCTTGACGCAGATGGTTCAATCATGTGCGATCAGGGGGTTATCGTTGGATGTGCAGGTGGGCTCTATGAAAATCTTACTGAGGCAGCTGCAATCCTCAGAGGGGGCAACGTGGGGAGTGGCTACTTTAATCTCTCGATTTTTCCCGCTTCAGAGACGATCAATCTCTCCATCACAAAAGATGGCACGGCCGCCAAACTCATGGAGGCGGGTGCCATTCTCAAGCCTGCATTTTGCGGGCCGTGCTTTGGAGCCGGGGACACCCCAACTGACAATGCGCTTTCAATCCGTCATGCTACCCGTAATTTTGCCAACAGGGAGGGAGCAAAACCTGGACTGGGGCAGGTGGCCGGCGTGGCTCTTATGGACGCCCGCTCCATTGCGGCAACGGCGCTTAATCAGGGACGTCTTACTGCAGCTACAGAGCTGGACTATGAGTCCATCAGCCATCGTGCGCGCCCAAGTTGGGTCGAGACCTACGATAGCGCAATCTTTGACAAACGTTGTTATTTTGGCTTTGGTAGACCAGAACCAGACTATGAGTTACGTTTTGGTCCGAATATCGCGGACTGGCCAAGCATGCCGGCACTGGGAGAAGATCTCTTACTGGAACTTGCGGCGGTCATCCATGATCCGGTCACCACGACTGATGAACTTATTCCCTCTGGCGAGACCTCATCGTATCGTTCTAACCCTTTGGCTCTGGCAGAGTTTACGCTCTCGCGCAGAGTACCGGATTATGTCAAACGCGCAAAACATATAGCGGTTAAGTCCGAGCAGCTGGCCAAAGGCACCCCCACCGAAGATATTTCTCACCTCTTAACCAGGCTTGATGCTGATATTACGAGGCTTCAACTGGGCTCCGTTCTTTTTGCTACGAAACCTGGTGACGGTTCCGCACGCGAGCAGGCAGCTTCGTGTCAGAAAGTGCTTGGTGGCGCCGCAAATATCGCGTATGAATATGCCACAAAACGCTATCGCTCCAACTGCATAAACTGGGGGCTGGTGCCCTTTACCCTCGATAAGACGGTGTCATTTGATTATGATCACGGAGACTTTATCTATATCCCAGACATCCGTGCCGGCTTGCTCGAAGGAAGGGAGTGGTTTGATGCCCACATCATCAGCGGTGGTGAGATTACAAGCATCAAACTCCATTGCCAAGGCCTCAATGAGATTGAGCGTCAGATACTCGTCGATGGTTGCCTCATTAATTATTATGCGAACCGAGCGAGAACGTGATGTGCTCACTGCATGACTTTCAGCTTCGGATATTACAGGACAGAGGTGGCAGTCCTGTAATCTCATGACAGAAGCAGGAACTCACATTTTGTAATACCTCTGGACTTTGCGCGAGCATGACTATATCCTTACGCCATGTTTGCTAAGACAAATATTCAGGTAAAGATAACCGTTGTGCTGGTAGCTCTTCTTGTACTTACTCTCTTTTTGAATATCTTATGGACCAGGTATTCACAAACCAGACAGGCAGAGATGGAGATGCTGGAGAAGACGCAGATCCTCAACCAGCAAATGCATGCTGTCTGGAGATATGTTGACATCAATCAGGCGCGTATCGATACCGATGCCAACGGCGAGTACAATTTTAAGAATATCTATTGCGCGCTTGTCGGCAAGAGTGTTGCAAAGCTTTTCATGCAGGAGAACGACTACATAATCAGATATGTAAGCTATCAGCCACGGTACAGCAACGCCTATCCTGATGATTTTGAAGGTGCGGCACTCACACAATTTGCGGAGGACACTGCCAATAAGGAGTATTACGGCATCACCCAGTTTGAAGAACGTGATGTATTCAGATACGTCTCTCCTATCTTTGTTGAGGAAAGTTGTTTGAGTTGCCATGGTGAACCTGCTGGTGAAGTTGATGTAACGGGGCACCGCAGAGAAGGTTATAGGGTAGGGGATATTGCCGGAGCATCAAGTATTATCATGCCCATTGATCTGTATATGGGTAGCGTCCAGGCAAATATCATCGAGCAATCTCTGTTCTTTTTTATCGTACTTGGTGCCGTCATCGTCATTGTGTATGTTGCGATCTCACTGTTTGTTACCCGTCCACTGAGAAGGATGGAGACAGCGTTTGAACAAATGGAGATAGAGCATCTTGACGACATCGAGTTGGATGACCCCTGGTCATCCAAAGAGATCCTTGATCTTCAAGACAAATACAAAGGCATGGCCAAGCGTTTGCAGACACTGTATGAGAGTCTTGAAGATCAGGTTCAGGACAGAACCAGCAAGCTCGTTGAGGTCAACAAGACACTCGATGACCAGCGAGCAAGTCTGGAGCTGGCAAATGAACTCCTTCAGGCAGAGAGTGAGTATAAGTCCGACTTTCTTGCCATCATGAGCCACGAATTCAAGACACCCTTGACTTCGATTCTTGCCTATACAGATATCCTCACTCAATCTGATATCCCGCTTTCTGAGGACGAGCTTGATGCTATTGAAGAGATCAAGGAAAACGGCGTTGTTCTCTTAGCCATGGTCAATAATATCCTGGAGGCTGCTCGTGCTGAGGCCGGCAGGCTTGAACTTAGATACGAAGTGGTTGACATGGTGGATTTGATCAGCACCGTTGAAGGAGCGATACTGCCTCTTGCCGAGCGTCGTGACATACACTTCTCAACATCAGTCAGCACTGCTGTGCCTCTCATACGTGCCGACTGGGAAAAGCTTCGTCGCATCATTGAGAATTTGGCCTCAAATGCAATCAAGTTCACACAGCGGGGAGGCAATGCGCGTATTGCCGTTACGTATGATCCCGCAGACAGTGATTGGATCACCATTACTGTTGAGGATACCGGTATCGGCATTGAAAAGGACCGCATCCCCTACGCCTTTGAGAAATTCTCACAACTTGATAAGTCTTCCTATCGACGTTACAGTGGTTCCGGAATCGGACTTGCTGTGGTAAAGGATCTCACCGAGGCGCACAGCGGAACGATCGAGGTAAAGAGCGAGCCAAAGCAAGGGTCGACTTTTATCGTGAGGATCCCTGTAAATAATCCACAGGAGCGGGAGTAGAGCAGGTAAAAAGCAGTACAGAGAAGGATTGTCAGAAAAAAGAGCATGAGCGATAAGGAGTGGTACGGTAGAGGAGTCGTGCACGAGCAGGAATCGCACGCAAGGAAGATCAGTACAGGAGAAAGAGTAGTACATGAGAGTAATGCTTGCCGACGATGAGCCCAGTATGCAAAAACTCGTCAAACGTGTTCTTGTTGACGCAGGATATGAATGTACCTGTGCAGGGGACGGAGCCGAGGCAATCGAACTTGTTGAGGCGGAAGAACCTGATCTTCTTTTATTGGATGTCATGATGCCAAAGGTCGATGGGTTTCAGGTCTGTGCTACTTTGCGAGACAGGGGTGTCAAGATTCCTATCATCTTCATCACCGCAAAAGGTGACCTTGTGGACAAGAGTGTTGGTTTTAATGTTGGAGGAGATGACTATCTGGTCAAGCCCTTCAGTCCAGACGAGTTGGTCATGCGCGTCAATGCTCATTTGAGGCAGTTTAAGAGGGCAACAGAGGTATCCAAGGTTATCAGGATTGACAAGCTCAAGATCGACTTGAGCCGCAGACGCGTAGAGCTTGATGGTAAAACAGTTGCGTTTACACCCAAGGAATTTGATATCCTGGCATTCCTTGCCCAGCAGTCCAACGAGATCGTCACTCGTGAGCAGCTGATAAAAGAGATATGGGGAGAGGAGTATGGTGATGAATCTTCCAGCGTGGCGGTGTTCATCCGTAGGATCCGAGAGAAGATCGAAGAGGATCCCTCTCGCCCACAACTTCTCCGCACCATGCGCAACGTGGGGTTTATCTTTGGACATGAATAGATTGCATTGACTCGTGTTGCAAAAGCCACACTGAGTTGATCCTACGTAATAAACCGGCTTGTAATACCTGGCCGCATCTGAGGGGTATGACAGCACATGCTCCTCTTAAAGATACAATAAGAATTTGAGGGGGATGTTGTTCGCAGGGGCGGTATGAAAACAAAAGGGGTTCCAGCTAAAGGCGCACTTCAACTGCCCACTTTCTTGATGTTGGTGCAATCTTAACAAGTATTAATGTAACTTTAAGATACAGGTAATTCAGTTACTCTTGGAGCCTTGCTACACTGAGTATTGCGCCACCGTTGCTGTTTTGTTGCTTATGAGGTGGCGTTATCAGCAGTGTTTCTTATGTGGAGGAGAAGGAGGTAGTATGAGTCAGATTCAGGATCGGACGACTTCCGGCATCACGCGGCGTAAGTTTGTACAACTAAGCGCGATGGTAGGAGGAACTGCTGCGCTTTCGACAGGCCTGGTTGGTTGTGGCATGCAAAGTGACACAGCAAATGCCGCAGATGGGCAGGGAGCAGGAGCATGGAAGACAGGCGCTTGTATGAACAACTGTTCATGCGGCTCTTCACGTTGTCTGCTTAAGGTCTACGTGGAGGATGGTGTTCCTGTCAAGATCACCACTGACCAAACAGGCGAGGACACACCGGAGAATCCACAAAAACGTGCCTGTTTGCGTGGACGTGCACAGATCAGCAACATGCTTTCTGCCGATCGTGTCAAGTATCCCATGAAGCGTTTGAACTGGGAGCCAGGTGGTGGCGATAAGAGCCTGCGTGGTCGGGATGAGTGGGTTCGTATTTCCTGGGATGAAGCCTTTGAGATTATCTCCTCAGAGATGCAGAAGATTTTGGATGATGTGGGTACCCGGGGTATCCTGGCCGCTGCATATTCGGATATCGGCGACACCTATTTTGACCAGTTCATTTGTTTGCTCAATGCACTCGGTGGTGCTGTGCATCATGAATGGGGTACTGTTTCTTTTGGAAGCTGGTTCCTCGCCGAGCTCTTTATGATGGGCGGAATCAACAGTGCCCCGGACAGTCTGGCAATTCAGGAATCACAGCTTCATGTGATGTTTGGTATGAACTGGCAGGCCAACAAAGCCGGCAATACTGCCTGGCAGCTTTATAATGCCAAGCAGGCTGGCGGCAAAGTCATCGTTATCGACCCGTGGCTTAATCAGACCGCCCAAGGTGTTGCGGATGAGTGGGTCGCGGTACGGCCGGGAACCGACACCGCTCTGGTGCTTGGTATGGCCTATCATATGATTTCAAATAATCTGCAGGATCAGGCTTTCCTCGACACATACTGTGTAGGATTTGACGCGGAGCACATGCCTGAAGGTATGCCGGCAGAAGGTAATTTCAAAGACTATGTGCTGGGTACCTATGACGGCACCCCAAAGACCCCCGAATGGGCAGCTATGATCTGTGGCGTGA
>JAVBUQ010000059.1:0-10826 GCA_031555185.1 Coriobacteriales bacterium | reverse complement strand
CCTTGAGGAAGCACCTCAGAATGAGACTGATCTAAAGGAGTATATTGACGGTCTCCGCGGTCGTATGGTTGCCTATTACGGTTCATAGAAAGGTACGTATGCTTAACAAAGTTCTTAACCTGGTGGTCATTTTATTGTTTGCTGCCGGACTCTGTGCAAGCAGTATCGTCGGCGGATGCGAGATGCTCATTCCCACTCAGACGGGCTCTGTACCTATGAAATGTATCGGGGGCTTCAACAGTGTGTCGCTCCTTCTTGGCGTCGGGCTTATCCTGGCAATCGTCCGCCTCTTTCTTAAAAATACCGAGGCTCGGCGCTTTGCTGCGTTAAGCCTCGGGCTTATCGTTTTGGCGGCTGCCCTCATTCCCAGCCCTCTTGTCGTGGGTGTCTGCTCCTGGGAAGGAGCGGCACTGTGCTGCTCGCCTCTGGCTGAGGCGGGAGCGTCAGCAGAGGAACTTGCCTGGTGCAGCCTCACCATGGATTGTCATATCAGTGCTGCTGTTGTCTGGGTCATGGCAACCCTTATTTTGGTATGCCTGGTTATTCAAGTACTTACCACACCTTCCGATACCTCTGAAAAAACCAAACCCAGGCTCTTTGATTAAACTCGTATTACATAGTATACGTCTTCACCTGGTGCAAAGCGTTTCCGTCGTCTTGACCGTTGCGCTTGCCGCAGCTGCCATAGCTTCCTTTACGCAGATCTATCTTGGCGCCGAGCAGGGTCGCAAGCAAGCCTCTGAGTGTGGTGGCGCTGAGTATGTCGTGATCCCGGTAGAATCCGAGCAGCTTCTCAGCGACGAGGATCTGCTCTTTACCGGGGCTCCTGCAACGATATACCTTCCAGAGAGCGACTACGATAGGGTGCTGGAGCTGGAGGGCGTAAGCAGAGCTACGTACCAGTTCTACAGTCAGACCCTGGACTCCTCCTGCTGTTCTTCTGCAAACCCTACCCGGCTCATCGGCATTGATCCCGCCAGCGACTTTGTTATCACCCCGTTATTGCCCAACGGAAGCGACCTTACTGCCATGCTTCAGGAAGGAAGCATGCTCATAGGCTCCGAGGTAAACGGTTATGAGAGTGGCCGAGGACAGGTTCTGGGTGCACCGCAGGTAGTGAGTGCCGTCCTGGCATCCACGGGCACCGACCTAGATCATTCGATCATCGTCAGTGTTGAGGTGGCCCGCTCCATCTCCGCCCGCCAGGCGGGATATGAGCATTTTTGGGAAAGGTACGGAGAGCCTGAGACCCTGGTCTCGACAATTCTGGTTGACTTTGACGAGGACAGTCGCGACACTGCCGTTGCAAAGCTTCAGAGCCTCAGCGGCGTCAAGGTCATCGAGCGTAGCGAAATCGTGGAACGGTCCGCCGCCGCCCTTAACTCCATGCTCACGGTTCTGGCAGGCGCAGGGGTGGTCTTGGCCATAGCGTCGTTCTTGCAGCTCTTTGCACGTTTTTACAGTATGGTATGGGACCGAAGGGCTGAGTTTGCCTTATTTGAGGCCATTGGAGCCAGCAGGAAAACAGTATTCAAACTGGTAGGCCTGGAGGCCGGACTTTTGGTGTCAGGTGGCCTGCTGGCAGGCATCCTGCTCTCGTATCTTCTGTTTTCTCTCCTTCTTGGACTTACCGTGGGCACAGGGTACAGCTTTGCCTTCATAACGCCGGACGCGGGCGAAATAGCCCTGATAGATGGTGCGATCATAGGTGGCTTTGCCCTGCTCGCCCTGTTAAGTATCCTGGCGAGCCTGGGCCGCATAACCAGGATAGACCCCTCTTTGGCTATGCGGCAGGTGGATATAGGGTGAGCATATGATGCTTCAGGCACAACACCTCTTCAAGGTATTCAAAGAGGATATCATCCTACAGAATGTGAATCTCACGGTTTCCGAAGGAGAGATTCTGGCTGTCCGTGGTAGCTCAGGCAGCGGAAAATCGACCTTGTTGGCCCTCCTTGGCCTCATACTCTCTCCCTCTGCCGGAAGCGTGGTTGTCGAAGGTAAGGACTGCTCTCTGCTTTCCGACGAAAAACGTGCAGCGCTGCGCCGAACACGTTTTGGCTTCGTTTTTCAGCATACTCAACTAGTAAGCTCCCTGCGTGCGCTTGATAATGTCTTGCTTCCGGTTAATCTGCTCACAGCTCCTGAAAGAGACCAGCTTGAAAGGCGTCTGGGTGCCTGGAAACATCGCGCACAGGAGCTCTTGACTTTTCTCGGTCTTGCCGACAGACTCTCTCATTATCCGCATCAGCTGAGTGTAGGGCAAAAGCGACGAGTGGCGCTTGCTCGTGCGCTCATCTGTGACGCCCCTCTCATCCTGGCGGATGAACCTACCAATGATCTGGATAACACCAGTGCCCAGAAAGTGGCAGAACTGTTACTCAAGGCAGCCAGGCAACGTAATAAGGCTGTCGTTATCGCCACACATGACAGTGCTCTGTCATCTCTTGCAGACTCATCTTTTGTTGTGGAAGACGCGTTAAGCTGCTGACGTTGGCAGGTTAACGTTCCACCCCATATGGCCAGCCCTGTATGCCACCCATGCTGGCGACATGTGTGTAACCTTGCCTTATGAGATACTCAACTGCGCTCGCAGAGAGATGTCCCATGAAACAATACACCAGTATTCTCGCGTTCTTATCAGGCAAGTCCTGCAGAGCGCGATCTGCAAAGCTGGAAAGGGGAATATTACGAGCTCCCTTGATGTGCCCTTGGATAAAATACTCCTGTGGGCGTACATCAACGATGATCGGATTTTCAGTCTCAATCTCCTCGTGTGCCTGTTCTGCGGTAATGGTGGGCACCTGAGGTGCAATGGGTGCACCTGTCTCTGGTACATTCATGCCTTTCTCCCCTTTCAAGTTCTGGAAGATCGTTTTATTCAAAGGACTCCACCTATAATGCCACATTCAGCAACGCATTAAACTCTGCAACTGCAGAACCTCAAGGCAAAGATCGAGTTCGTCCTGTTCATCATGGGTTGATACAACCAACGTCCTGCCCTTGAGCTCTCGATCAAGGAACTTTTGAGCCTGCGCCTTGCTCTTATCATCCAGACCTGCAAAGGGCTCGTCCAATAACACAAGCTGTGTGGGAGACAGTAAGGCACGCACCAACTCCACTCGGCGGCGCATGCCACCAGAAAGCTCACTCACCGGCTTGTGTAAAGACTCCAAGGGGAGCAACTCCTGAAGCATGAGGCTTATCTGTATACGACTCACACAATGCCCTACAAAGAATTGCACGTTTTCAATGGCGCTGCGCTTTTCAAAGAGCCGGGCTTCCTGAAATACGGCAGCAACCTTTCCGTTAACCTCAACCGCGCCCGACTCCGGAACAATAAGTCCTTCCAAAACCAGAAGCAAGGTAGTTTTACCACTGCCGCTTACTCCTCGGAGTGCATAACGTTTTCCGGGCTCCAGCTGCACCGTAAGTTCTTTTAATACCGTCTGTTGCGCAAAAGAAACAGTGATCTGCTTCAGACAGGAAGGCTCGTCCGGCCTGCCAAGGGCAGAGCACTCCGGCACAACACCCGCGTCGTTTGGAGAGACAGCGGAGGGAGCGGAGACCTTCTCACCACTGCTGTTAGAGAGACGGTGGTCTATGCCCTCCCCTTCTTTTTGGCTTTTAGGGACGTTTTTACTCCCTCGGCCTGGCTCTCTCTGTTTCTGCTCTCGTTGACGTTCAAAACTCGGCATAGCCGCCTGCCATGCCCATCGTTCTGAACGCCTCAGCACCATGAGAAAAACCTTCTCACAGATAAGACTGATTACCACTACCACGATGGTCCATGAAAAAAGCTCGGCAGAAGAAAAGGTAAGTTTGGCCTGATAGATGTTCTCGCCGATACTGCCGAGTGGCAAGCCGATGAGTTCGGCAGCAACTCCCGCTTTCCAACTCATGCCTACGGCAATCCTGCTCGCCGAAAGTAAAAAGGGCAGAAATGAAGGCCATGAGAAGGCGAAGGTGCGACGCCAAACGCTTACACGAAAAACCTTGAGAAGCTGCATCATCTTCTGATCTCGTACACGAAGGGCTTCAAGCACGGCGGCGTAGAGTGCCGGAAAGGCAACAAGGAAAACCGCGATAGCGCTGACATACGAAGAGCCAAACCAAATAAGCAGAATGACGATAAAACAGACTATAGGTACGCTCTTCATGAACTGAACAGCCGGCTCAAGGAACTCAGCGAGTGCTTTGTTATGTCCTGCCCATACACCTATGGATATACCCATGATAAAGGCAGCCAGGAACCCCACAGTAATGCGAACCAGGGAAAAACCGATACTTGACCAGAACTCAGCAGTAAGAGCATCACTGGCTAAAGTGACAGCAACCTCTATCGGCCCCGCCAGGATGATAGGGTTATTAACGACAAGCGCTATCACTTGCCAGATAAGGATCCAGACAAGAGTAAGAGCAAGGCGCTTGATGTACTTCATAGCACCTACCGCTTATCGGTTTAACGATAGTAAAAATCTGCTCCTGGCAGGCTGCCACCAACAGACTCGGGGTTAGAGGAATACAGCACCTGGAGATAACCCTCAAGAGCCTGTCGCATCTCCTCGCCGGTAATACAGGTGAGGTTACAGCGTGGGATAGCCTTTTCGGCGATCTGCACATCATCGAGGATCCCGTACGTTACCACCAGCTCAGCTGTGTCCGCAGGATCAGAAAGTGCCCTCTCCACAGAAAGGGTCTGCTGTTCGACAAACTCCGACACTGCCTCGGGATGATTCTCGGAAAAATCCCTTCGGACAACCGTTACGCCCGTTACCAATTGGCTGTCCTCGCCCAGTTGTTCTGCAACTTCATCCCACACTTCGGTAAGGCTGATTCGGTAGGTGATACGCGGATCTTTTGTAGTGATAGCTGTGGCAAATGGCTCCGGTAATACAGCTATTGCCAGGGGGTCGGCAGCGAGAAGGGCAGCGACCTCCGTTGGCTCGGACTTGTACTCGAGGGTGACTTGCCCACTCAGGCCGCTTTGATCAAGCAGGTAATTGAATACATAGTCAGGGGTTGTGCCCTTGCCGGTCATTATGACTGTCTTGCCCGCCAGACTCTGCATGTCGGTAATGGAATCGTCGCCGCTTACCACATATAAGACACCAAGCGTATTGATATCGAGGGCAAGTATCTCACCCTCGGTTCTGTTGTAGAGTGTTGCGGCAAGGTTAGCCGGTATCAGCGCAATATCCAACTCACCATTGACCAGCTTTGGCACAAGCTCATCAGCCGTACCATATATGCTGAACTCATAGGTGTTTTGCAGGGTATCCGGATTTTGGCCGGCTGTTTCGATGAAATTGACCAGGCCGATACTTGTAGGGCCTTTAAGGGAGCCCACGTTGACTACAGCGCTCGCTTGAGCGTCACCATTAGCAGAGCTCGCATCTGCCTCCGGCTCCGT
The DNA here is from genome assembly GCA_031555185.1 of Coriobacteriales bacterium. Classification (GTDB taxonomy): domain Bacteria; phylum Actinomycetota; class Coriobacteriia; order Coriobacteriales; family UBA8131; genus WQXH01. The sequence goes on along the minus strand of JAVBUQ010000059.1, from coordinate 5,413 downwards.
TGTGCTGCAACCTGCACACAGGACAACAGAAAGTGCCAGTAAAACAGCAAGTACGATGGATCTGCAGAAAGAGAGCTTTTTCATTGGCAAACACCTGTCTTCACAAACTCTTACTCATGGTAAGCTCATGTTTCTTCTTAAGAGGTTATAGAGTGTATACACGCTCAATTGAGTGCACACTCAACTTCGAGCAGCTTTTGTCGCTACAAGTTGTTACTCCTCGCCGGGCATCTTCCAGGCATGGTGATCGGTATGCAATAAATGGTGCGAGCGCTCACCAAGCGGCTCGCCCAGGTAATCAGTATACGCCGCTTGTACGCAGGGGTTCTCATGTGAGAACCGAAGTGTATTGTTAACGTCAAGTTCATAGAGTGTTCTTGCGCGCTCAGCCTTGGTTACCATACTTTCAGCGATAGGCTGACCACCGCCTCCTACGCAACCACCCGGACAAGCCATGATCTCTACAAAGTCATAGTGTTTCACGCCGCTCTTCAGTGCTTCAAGGAGTTTTCTCGCATTGCCCAACCCATTGGTCACTGCTACCTTGAGCGTGGCGTCACCAAGCTCAAAGGTGGACTCCTTTATTCCGTCCATACCTCGGACACTTCTAAAGGCATCAGGATCGGAGTTTGAGCCGGTCACAAGGAAATACGCACTTCTCAGCGCCGCTTCCATAACGCCACCCGTGACACCAAAGATCTCTCCGGCACCGGTACCTACGCCAAGTGGTGCATCAAACTCCTCTTCTTCCAATCGTGCAAAATCAATAAAGTCGGAAAGCAGGAGTCGATCCAACTCGCGCACGGTAAGAACGGCATCCACATCCTGTCCGGCTCCGGCGGAATCCATCACGGGAATATCACACTCAGATTTCTTGGCCAGGCACGGCATAATGGAGAGCGAGAATATCTTCTCAGGATCAACGCCGGTGGACTCGGCATAATAACTCTTGACCACAGCCCCAAACATCTGCTGAGGACTTTTAGCAGTGGAGAGATTATCAACGAACTCAGGATATTCTCCTTTTACAAAACGTACCCAGCCAGGGCAACAAGAAGTAAACATAGGCCAGGAGTATTCATCTTTATTACTCCACCGCGCTATGAATTCGCTTCCTTCCTCCATTATGGTGAGGTCAGCAGCAAAGTCGGTATCAAAGATATAGTCAAAACCCATCTGTCGAAGTGCCGCCACCAGTCGCTTGGTTGTGGCCTGGTTTCGAGTCATACCCACAACCTCACCCCACGATGCCCGTACCGAAGGAGCGATCTGGGCAATACATATATATTCCGGATCGGCCAGGGCATCAAGTACGCGCAGCGTGTCATCTCGCTCACGCAAGGCTGCAACAGGGCAGTGGGTAATGCACTGTCCACAAAGCGTACAGTGGGAATCATTGATATCAATACCTCCCGATACCCCCACTGTAGTACGGGTGGCGCGGTTTTTGAGGTCCCAGATATCCACAGTCTGAATACCTGAGCAGACCTGTACACAACGCAGACACTTGATGCACTTGGCATTGTCGCGTATCAGAGGAAATTCCAGATCCCAGGCATTCTCGGTGATACTCTTGGTAAAACGTACATCATTGATATTGCGTTCATTGGCAAGCTTTCGTAAAGCGCAGTTACCACCGCGTACACAGCTCGCGCATTGAACATCGTGCTGGCTGAGCAAAAGCTCCACATTGAGTCTACGGGCACGTCTTACCTTGGGGCTGTTGGTGGATATGATCATGCCCTCTTCAACCTGGTTATTGCAGGCGGAAACAAGCTGATCGCACCCCTCGATCTCTACAACACAGACACGACAGGCACCTATCGCATTGACATCCCATTCAAAACACAAGGTGGGAATAATATATCCAGCTTTACGGGCAGCTGCGAGGATGGTCATGGTGCTGTCTGCTTTGATGGTTTTGCCGTTAACGGTAACCGCCACTTGTTCTACCATGCCCGGCACCTCCCATCTCTAAATGCTCCTAAGCCAAAATGGTCACAGCGCAGGCATCGCTCTGCCTCCTGTTGAGCCTCAGCAGGATCAAGCCCACGTTCGACCTGGGCAAACGAAGAGGATAACTCGGTAAAGATGAACTCTTTAGTATTGGAGCGAGCACAGTACATACGTCCCTTGCTAAGCGCCAACGGTATGTCCAGATCGATCTCGATTGTATGGTCATATCCAAGGTATGTATCAATGGCGGCGGCGGCGGCTTTTCCTCCACTGACCGCTTTGATGACAGTTGCAGGGCCTGTTACGCATTCCCCACCGGTAAAGACACCTTCAAAACCTTCGACAGATGTGTCTTCACGGGAAATAAGACAATTACGGTTACAAGGAAGGCCCTGATCCTTAAAGGCTCCCGAATCAGTATCCTGTCCAATGGCCACTATGACCGCATCACATTCAAATCTGACCACAGCATCCTGGGAATCACGCATTGTAGCGCGTCCGTCCACAATCTCACCGATAATCTGAGGCTGCGTGACAAGGGCTTTGACCTTGCCATCTTCCTCTTCAATGCGCACCGGAGCCGTAAGGTCGATGAGACGGCAGCCTTCCGCTATGGAGGCGTGAATCTCTTCTTGCTGCGCTGTCATATCCACCATACGACGACGATACACAATGGTCACGCTTGAAGCATGCAGACGCAGCGCCGTGCGGGCGACATCCATGGCAACATTGCCGCCTCCGATGACCACCACTTTCTTGCCAAAGAAACTAGGTCTGACATCATCACCCATGTTGCGCAAAAGCTCTACTGCGGATAATACACCCTCAGCGTCCTCGCCCTCTATGCCGAGCTTCTTGTCCTCATGAGCTCCAATGGAAATAAAAACAGCATCGTAGCTTGCACGTAGTTCCCTTATGCTGGTATCAGCATCTATAGGACTGTTGCACTGTACCTCTATGCCTGCCGAAAGAAGGTAGTCGATCTCGGTTTGTAGCTGTTCGTGAGGTAAGCGATAGGACGGGATACCATAACGTAGCATGCCACCTAACTGAGCACGTTGTTCATAAATGAGGGGACTGTGTCCCATGCGCGCAAGATAATAGGCTGCGGTGAGTCCGGCTGGCCCTCCGCCAATCACAGCAATCCTCTTACCGGTGGTATCGGCTACCTGCGGAGCCTCCGGGTTTGTATCATGATCGGCTGCATAGCGCTTAATGGCACGGATATTGATAGGATCATCCACCATACCACGCCTGCAGTACAGCTCACAGGGATGCTCGCATACAAGGCCACACACGATGGCAAAGGGGTTGTCCTTGCGAACAAGTGCAATGGCATCGCTGTAACGTCCTGCTGCCGTAAGCGCAAGGTATCCCGGCACGTCAACGTTTGCAGGGCAACCATTCCGACACGGAACCGGTGGGATGTTACCGGCACCGCACGTGCCGGTAAGGATGTGCGCCTCAAAATCATCCGCAAATGCTTTAGAGGCCTTGAGCGCCATAGCTGCCGACTCAAACCCGATGGCACAGTCAGCGGAGTAGTAGATATCTTCGGCTACCTCACGAATGAGGTCGAGTGTGTCAAGGGTAGCACGATGATCCAAAACATCGGAAAGCAGCTGATAGAGTTGCGCAAGTCCAACTCTACAGGGAGTACACTTTCCACAACTCTGCGTTGCGCAGAGGTTGACAAAGGCCGCTGTAAACTCAACTGGACAGGACACCATAGAACTTACTGCAAGGCGGCCGCCAAGTTGATCATAGATTGACTCTATGGCTTGGTGCACCTGGCTTTTTTCATAGACCTTGATATCTGTCATGAATTCTCCTCAATACCTTGATGCTTTGTGGTGATTATGTAGACAGGGACATTATATTGACAGGGACATGCAATAATACCAACTGCCGACCCAACAATAAAGCCTCATAGAAGAAATAAATGAGAGACACTAGCCTCAGAGTGCTTTTGTGGGGTCGTTTCCAGAAAAGGTTCGTTTCTACTGACAAACTTCATGATAGTATACTCAGCATTCAGAAACTCGTTTGCAAAAACAATGCGACAATTTGAGCAGAGCGCCCCCTGCTCTGATTTGTCGGAGGAGGTTGTATGAACTTTGTAGGCATCATAATCGGAGCGTGTACATTCTTGATCATCGGAGTATTTCATCCCATTGTTATTAAAGCGGAATACTACTTTGGAACTAAAATCTGGCCACTTTTCCTTGTGTTGGGTCTCGCCTGCATCATAGGCGCTTTGTTTGTTCCCATCGATCTTGTCTCCGCACTTCTTGCTGTTCTGGGTTTTTCTCTGCTTTGGAGTATCCATGAACTGTTCGATCAAAAGAAACGGGTAGAAAAGGGATGGTTCCCGGCTAACCCCAATAAACAAAAGGACCGATAACCAATAGAATGCGCTAGAGAACTGTGATTAAGTAAAAGGCCGAGATCTGTGCAATACAGTTTCGGCCTTTTATATACAGACTTCTCTCTTCAGCAGAGCTTTATCTCTGAAATGCTAAGAAATGTCGCTTTCGCGAGGATTAGGCCTCCTTTGGTGTTCTTTGCGTAACGCCATGATTATGTCATTGTATATAACAATTTAATGAACAGGGCTTTAGTCATACTCTCTTATTTATACTCTCAGTTGAGTCCCAAATTTCTCGCGTAATCGTCAATTCTATGCACAACCTGCCTTCTTTCCGTCAATGCGAGATCAATGTAGAGCGCGTGCCAGGAGTAAAGTAGCACTTTTCTATACTACACCCTGTGCAAGCATTGCATCGGCTACCTTTGAGAATCCAGCTATGTTAGCGCCTATCACAAAGTTATCGCGATGGCCATACTCAAGCGCAGCCTCGGAAGTCTCCTTATAGATGCTTCTCATGATGCTCTGCAATCTGGTGTCGACCTCTTCAAATGACCAGGAGAGGCGTTCGGCATTCTGGCTCATCTCAAGACCGGACGTTGCTACGCCGCCGGCATTGGCAGCCTTACCTGGGCAGAAAACCACACCATTCTCGATAAGATACTCAGTTGCATCCAGAGTAGTAGGCATGTTTGCTCCCTCGGCTACGACCTTACAGCCGTTTGCGACCAGCAACCTGGCATCATCGAGGAAGAGCTCATTTTGCGTTGCGCACGGGAGCGCTATGTCGCAGGGAACACTCCATACGCCGGTGCCCTCATGGTACTCGGAACCCTTGACCTCATTGGCATATTCGGAGATACGGCCGCGCCGTACTTCTTTGATTTGCTTGACACAGTCGATCTTGATACCCTCCGGGTCGTAAATCCATCCATTTGAGTCCGACATCGTGACAACCTTACCGCCCAGAAGCTGCGCCTTTTCTGTGGCATAGGTGGCCACGTTGCCCGAACCGGACACAGCTATCGTCTTACCGCTGAAGTCGTCATTGTATGAATCGAGGTATTCCTCAACAAAATAGATAAGCCC
>JAVBUQ010000014.1:0-16569 GCA_031555185.1 Coriobacteriales bacterium | reverse complement strand
GAGCACGTGAGATCATCCTTATTGGTCAGGATACGGGTATCTGGAGCGATCCTTCTGCGCACACCACAGCCGCTGCTGGGGACGTTGGGGACGCTGCAGACGCTGCAAACGCTGCAGAAGCTGGAGACGCTACAGCCGCTGCAGAAGCTGGAGACGCTGCACAAGCTGGAGAAGACAGAAAAGATCACGTCAGAAAAGACACTGGAGATGACGAACATACGGGGAACAGCAAAGAATCTGCCGCGTATACCCCACAGAATCTCGCCCAATTGCTTGATGCTCTGGCAAAACGGTACCCAGAAACGTGGTTCCGCATCATGTATGTGCAGCCAGAGGGCATCAGCGACGAGTTGCTTGAGGTGATGGCCGCACATGAGAACATTGCCCGATACCTGGATATTCCCTTGCAGCACGCGAGTGCTGCACTCCTCAAAGCTATGAACCGAAAAGGCTCAAGTACAGAATACCTGGAGCTCTTAGCGCGTATTCGCAAGGCAATACCCAACGTTGTTCTTCGCACCACGGTAATGACTGGGTTTCCAGGAGAGAGCACGGAAGACTTTGATGAACTCTCTTGCTTCCTAGACACTGCACGCTTTGACTATACCGGCATATTTGCCTATTCGCGTGAAGAGGGGACCGTAGCCGCAGAGCTTTCCGAACAGGTGGAGAGCGAAACAGTGATAAAACGTCTGCAAGTACTCAGAGATAACGCAGATAGAATCGGCTTTGAACGTGCGCAGGAGCAGGTAGACAAGGTTGTTGCGCTGCTTGTCTGTGGGCAGGACGAAGAGGGAGTCTTTGGTCGTACGCAGGGCCAGGCCCCTGAAGTCGATGGCATAACCTGTCTAGTGACACAGGGTGAAATGTGCGAACTCAGTGAGAACGATGAGCCGTCCGGGAATATGTTAGAGCCAGGATGTGTTGTTAATGTTAGGATTACCGAGGCAGTTCTCTACGATTTGTATGCAGAGGTCGTCTGATACATGGCAACCGAATCCTATAAACAGATACTTACACCTGCAAATATCGTTACCACGATACGTATTGCCCTTGTCCCCATCTTTGTAGTGGTATTCCTGGCTCCCTGGCCCTATTGGTTCCCCGATCTGGCAATGCAGGATACACTCGAATTCTTCAAACCATGGATCGCCGCTGCAGTGTTTGCACTTCTGGCATTTACTGACAGTGTGGACGGTTATCTCGCACGGTCACGTAACGAGGTTACTACTTTGGGTAAGTTCCTCGACCCCTTGGCAGATAAGATCCTTGTTACCGCCGCTTTGCTTGCTCTTGTTGAGCTTAACGAGTTGCCGGCATGGGTAGTATTGGTCATTATTGCTCGCGAGTTTCTGGTAAGCGGGCTCAGGATGGTTGTATCGGCAGAAGGTCATGTCATAGCTGCCAGCCCCTGGGGCAAAGTCAAAACGGTAGCGCAGATCATCGCCATCATACTTTTTATTATTAAGGCCAACCCAGAGCTCGTGGCAGATATGGGTAGTTACTACAATATTCTCTATTATGGTGCATGGACCGTAATGATCATTGCCCTGCTTTTGACACTCTTTTCTATGGCAGACTATTTCTATAAGGCGAGTAAAGTACTGGCGATCCCCATGAAAAAGGGCGAGAAAGCCGTAGTACGGATTGACGACAATTCTCTCGCTGACGAGGTAATTGCCGAAGCACTTACCTGCAGATTTAAGATCGGTACAGCAGAGTCGTGCACCGGTGGGTTTATTGCCAAGTGTCTCACGGATATTGCAGGTGCTTCGGACGCGTTTAATGGTAGTGTCGTTTCCTATTCCAATGAGGTAAAAAAGAAACAGCTTGGCGTTGAACAGGAGACCTTGGAGCAGTATGGCGCTGTAAGCGAGCAGACTGCTCTTGAAATGGCAAAAGGTGCATTAGTAGCACTTGATGTAGACATTGCAGTGAGCACAACAGGAATAGCTGGGCCTTCCGGGGGCAGCACGGAGAAGCCGGTTGGAACGGTATGGATTGGCCTGGCTTTAAGAAATGCACATACTACTCACACCGTCACAGCCTCTGCTCAACGATTCGTTTTTGGTGGTAGTCGTGAGCAGATCCGTACCGAAGCTACCTACGAAGCGCTCTCGCTGCTGCATACTCAGTTAAAGCATAAGAGCTAGTGAGCCATCAGCACAGCAGACTGTTAAATTGACCGGCAGTTTAACCATCAGGCAGTCAAGCTCCTGCCAGATGCACTGCCTGACAGCTGAATCATCGGGAAGTTGCGCTGGTTCAGAAGTGAAGCACCACCCACAGCGTTATGCCTGCTGCTCTGTCTCTACGGCTCTCAAGGCCGCTGAGGCTATATCCGAGCTGTATCCCTTACTTACTAAAAAGCGATATGCCGCCCCGCGCGGATCCTTTGCCCTGGAACGATGTCGCTCAAGCGCATGTAGAGCTCGTTTTAGCTGCTCTTCCTCTTTAAAGAACTCTTCCGGGTATCCTTCGATGCTTGTGACACGAATGCCAAAACGGTAGAGTTCCTGTTCGATACGGCGTTGTCCCCAACCTGAAGAGAGTTTGCCTTTGATTAAACCGCGGGCAAATCGTTGGTCGTCAAGCAGATCACAACCCAAGGCGCGTTTTATTGCGCACGTAACAGCCTGCTCGTCATAGCCCTTTTCAAGGAGACGTTTTTGTGCCTCCTGAACTGAGCGTTCGCGCACGGCAAGAAGACGCGCCAAAGAATCCATGGCAGCATCGGCGTCAGTCGCCTTTGCGCCCAGATCCTTTGCGCGTTTGCTATTCACTCTTCTCTTCTTCAGATGCAACTGGCTCTTTTTTCTGAGCGGCCTCGGCATCAGCATTCATGCCCAGAGAGTCGCGTGTCTTCTGCTCAATCTCATTGCGTATGCTGGGATTTTCTCTCAAATACTCCTTGGCGGCCTCACGCCCTTGTCCTAAACGTTGCTCCCCATAGGTGTACCAGGCACCTGAGCGTTTGACAATACCTTCCTCTACAGCCATGTCTACAATGCATCCTTCTTTGGAAGCACCTTCGCCAAACATCAAATCAAATTCAGCTTGACGGAAAGGAGGAGCCACCTTGTTTTTTACGACTTTGGCTCGTACGCGGTTTCCGATGATATCGGTACCCTTTTTTATGGTATCGACCTTACGGACGTCAATACGTACCGAAGAAAAGAACTTCAGAGCACGTCCACCGGTTGTGGTTTCTGGATTACCATACATAACACCGATCTTCTCACGCAATTGGTTAATGAAGATACAGGTGGTATTTGACTTGGAGAGTGATCCGGCCAGCTTACGTAAGGCCTGGCTCATGAGGCGGGCTTGCAGACCAACGCTCACATCACCTATTTCTCCTTCTATCTCAGCACGGGGGACCAGAGCGGCAACTGAGTCGATAACGATGCAGTCGATAGCATTGGAGCGCACCAGCATGTCACAGATCTCTAAAGCCTGCTCGCCGGTGTCTGGCTGAGACACCAACACTTCATCAATATCCACACCTAACCGCGCGGCATAGGTAGGGTCAAGCGCATGTTCGGCATCAATGAATGCGACAATGCCGCCGAGAGCCTGTGCTTCAGCAATGATCTGGAGCGCCAGGGTGGTCTTACCGCTGGACTCTGGGCCAAAGATCTCAATGATACGACCACGGGGCACACCTCCGATACCCAGCGCAGCATCGAGAGCTAAGACGCCGGTGGGGATAACCTCAAGCCCGAGTTTTGGTCCTCCCTCGCCAAAACGCATGATTGAACCCTTGCCAAACTTCTTTTCGATTTCACCCGTGGTAAGTTCTAACGCTTGGACTTTATCCTGGTCCATGTCTGCTCCATTCAGTGTTCGATTACGGTGCAATACTATACGAACACATGTTCGTAGTCAAGAGTAAAAGCTGGTAACCTTACGCTTGCTCATACTGTCCGTTATTGGTCACTCACCTCTGAGGCGGTCAGGGCATTTCAAGGCTCTGAGCTTGCTATCTCTCGGAGCTAGCTTGAATAGCTTACGCTAGCACTGAAAACTTGTGGAAAGCGAGCGGATCTCCTCGCTGCTCACTCATTCGGCTTTCAATACCCTGGCCGCCTCAGAGGGGAGTGACCAGAAACTACTGTCCTATTGTATCTTCAACTTTTCAACCGCAGCACAACCATGACCAAGCTTTTACAAAACCGCGTTAATTTTATCTGAACGTTTCGAAGGAGTGTGACTTCATATAACAGATCTGTCTTCTCACTGTATGCAGAGGGCGAATATACAGGGATGCGCCCTAACTGCTAAAATACTACGAGAAACTCTTTTGAAAGGATGATAATGTCCGGACACTCTAAATGGGCTACCACCAAACATCGTAAAGCAGCACAGGACAAAAAACGCAGCGCCCTTTTCTCAAAGCTCTCTCGAAATATCACCGTTGCGGCAAAGGAGGGGGGCGACCCCAGCCCGGAGAATAACGCCAGTTTGGCTGCGGCCGTTGCCAAGGCAAAAAGCTACAGCCTCCCCAAGGACAAGATAGATACCGCCATCAAAAAGGCCTTCAGTTCCGGCTCCGATGGTGCGGTCTTTGAGAATGTTGTGTATGAAGGATACGGCGCAGCGGGCGTTGCCATCTATATAGAAGCCCTTACCGATAACCGCAATCGCACAGCGGCGGATGTACGTGCCGCTTTTACGCACACCAACGGCAATTTGGGCACCACCGGGTCGGTGGCATTTCAGTTTGAGCGCAAGGGCCAACTCAATCTAAACAAAACCCAGATGCCCGATGAGGATGAATTCATGCTGGCGGTGGCCGAGGCGGGTGCTGAAGATTACGAAGACGCCGAGGATGAATGGATTGTCTTTACCGGGCCTACTGAGCTTGCCAGTGTGCGTGACGCTCTTGCCGAACAAGGTCTGGAGATCAAAGGGTACGAACTCATTATGGAGCCTACGACGCCTACCGAGGTAGATGTTGCTGATGCAAAGAAGGTCATGAAGCTCGTGGATAAACTGGAAGAGCTTGAAGACCTGCAAAATGTCTATCACTCCATGGATATCACCGACGAGATCGCGGCGGCTCTGGACGAATGAGCCTCAAGCGGGCAACGGTCCTGGAAATCGTCGAATCCCGGGATGATCTACAGATCGTCCAGACGAGAATCGATAGCTCCGGCGAGTGCGTCAGAGCCTATAACTATCTTGCCCTGGGTCCCAGCATTACCCCCGATCAGAGCGTACGTATTAACACCACCGGTATAGACTTAGGTCTTGGTACCGGAGGTGTTGCTTTTGTGGTGCCCGGCGACACAACCGAGCGTGCCGATGTTCACGAAGCCGCTGCCTCAACGTCTCAAGATGTCACCCCAGACGGTGCTACCCAAAAACACTACGGCCACATCGTCAAACTTCGCTACACGCCCCTGCAGATCGTAGTGGACAGTGTCGAAGAACAGGACTCTCCCTTTCACAGAATCCTGCAGGATGCCTGGAGCATCGAAGGTATGCCGGTGGTGTGTTGTGAGTTGCACTCACAGATGCCTCTTGTTGCCGCGGCCATAAAACATAAGGAGCCACACACGACCGTGGCCTATATCATGACGGACGAAGCTGCCTTACCTCTGGCATTCTCCGAGCTTGTCCAAAAAAGCACTGCGGATGGCTTGATTGACCAAACCATCACATGCGGGCAGGCATTTGGTGGCGAATACGAGGCAATCAATCTCCACAGTGCCCTGCTTGCTGCGTTTGCCGTATGCAAAGCAGGGGTAGTCATTGTGGCACCCGGGCCAGGCATTGTGGGCAGTGGTACCGCCTTTGGACACAGCGGCATTGCACAGGGAGAGGCACTGAATGCCGTGGCATCACTGGAGGGAAAACCTATTGCCCCCCTTCGCCTTTCCTGGAAAGACAAGCGCCAGCGTCATCATGCACTGAGTCATCATAGTAAAACAGCGCTTGGAAAAGTCTGCCTCTGCAAAGCTATTGTGCCGCTCCCCGGCGACTTAAGCGACGAGCAAAGACGCGAGGTGATGGAAGGCATGGAGGAGAGCGGCATCTCCAAGAAACATCTCATCGTGCCTATCAACTACAATTTTGATACGATCAGCACAAAGCGGGTCACCGTTACCACTATGGGAAGAGGCAGAGACGAAGACCCTGCCTTTTTCTCGGCGGCTTTTGCTGCAGGAATCAAGGCCGCTTTTGATCTCACCAGCATTTGATAACCATGGCAACCCTCAACAGAGCTCTTAAAGAATACCTTTCTTACTTGAGAGTGGAAAAAGGCGCCGCTCCGGCGACGCTTGAGGCATATCAACGCGATCTTTCTCGTTTTATCAATGCAGTGGGGGAGGGTACAGTCTCCCAGCATGTTGTCGACTTAAGTAAGGGAACAGTCGTCAAGCGAAATGTCGCTTCAAAGGTGGGGACGATGAGCGGGCAGGACGCCACAGCAATGAAAGCAGCAGCCTCCTGGCGAGACGCCGACTCGCTGGAGTACCAGGATATAGTCAACTACCTGGGCGAGCTCGTGGAGTTTGGTTATGCGCCAGCCTCACTTAAGCGCACGGTAGCGGCTATTAAAGGGTTCTGCGGCTTTATGGCACAGGATGGACTGGCCAAACGTAATGCCGCTGCGGTGCTTAAGATGCCCAAGGTGCCTGCCCACCTGCCTGCAGCGCTCAGTATCGATCAGGTTAATGAGTTACTAGAGCAGCCGTTTGAGCCTACACCTGCTGGACATCGTGACAGGGCTCTCCTGGAGCTGCTCTATGGCTGCGGTCTGCGCGTATCGGAGCTTACAGCGCTTGATCTGGCGGAGTGTGATCTGGATGGTGGCCTCATTCGTGTGTATGGCAAAGGATCAAAGGAGCGCATGGTACCTATCGGAGGCGCGGCTTTACGCGCACTTAACACCTATCTGCGGGAGGCTCGAGGCCTTTTACACACTAAAAAGCAACAAGCTCCCTCTGAAGGCAGCGCGGTTTTTCTCAATGCACGCGGTCAACGGTTGAGCCGCCACGGTGTCTATGACCTGGTCGTGTCCTATGGAGAACGTGTAGGCATTACCGATCTGCATCCTCACAGCCTCAGGCACTCCTACGCCACTCACTTGCTTGAGGGCGGGGCAGATCTGCGTTCTATCCAACAACTACTCGGGCACGCTTCTATCTCCACCACACAGATCTATACGCATGTAGGGCGAAGCCACCTCAGAGAAGAATATATGAGTTGTCATCCGCGGGCTGGGATGTAGGAGGTTGGCTGAATCAATGATGACTTGCCTGAACCATTTGGCCCAACTACCGCAATGAGGCCATCACTTCTCAGTGTCTTGATACTGGCATGTATTGTTGGATGATCAGACGAAAGGCGCCGAGTTGTTTAATGGATACGGCAAAAGTGATTATATAGTATATTGTCCTATGACAAGCGGTTCTTACCCTATAACAAAAGCAGGAGAATGACAAAGGTTTGAGTTTGCTGGTAGTCACATACCTTTTCCTGGGCGGAGCGGGAGCGGGAGCAGCTTTGCTGTTGGTTCTTCTTGATATCCGTTCTCCTTGGGCGTCTACCGTCCAGGTACATCCTGCAGCCAATCAGCTGTCTTCAAAGCATCACACTCGGGGATTAGAGCCTATTACGCGCTTCAAGTACCGTGTTATGCCACAAAGAGAGTACAAGTGGCTCTTTGGATATGGCTTCCTTGTTTCTTTTGCCTTGCTTGCGCTGGGTGTCGTCTGCCTTCTAGCAGACCTGGGCAGACTGGATCGTGTACTTCTGTTGTTCACGCTTCCTACCGCATCCTATGTGACCATCGGTACCTATGCATTAGCTTTACTTGCTCTTGGCAGCCTTGCCCTTACAGCCATTTGGTTTTCCAATACAAAGACATTCTCTCGTTGGGTTATACGTGTGCTTGATGTTGTTGTTGCATTGTCAGCAGTGGTGGTCATGCTCTATACCGGCCTCTTGATACAAAGCATGAGGACAGGGCTGCTTACCGGTTCACCTTTTGTAACTGTGCTTTTCGTGCTGTCATCGCTCTCTTTAGGTATTGCGCTGGTCCTTGCTGTGTGCGTGTGCTCGAAGGAAGGGAGGAGGTTCATTACTACGGCAAGACAACTTATGAACCTTGATCGGATTGTTATCGTGTTGGAGGCTCTTAGCGCGGTAGCATTTGTTACGTATGGCCTTTTAACTCCAGCATTTACCAAAACAATGGAGATGATGCTTTCAGGTTCTCTGTCAATTCTCTTTTGGCTTGGCTTTATTGTATGCGGGCTGATAGTTCCATTTATTTTTGAGTCTGCACTATGTTCTAAACGGATTCAAAAGCAAGAGGGTCAGCTTTCTTTTCTGGTTACATCTGCGGGGATTTTGATAGGTGGATTTTGTTTACGATGGCTTATTGTATTGGCAGTATAGCGAGTGCTGCATGCAGGACACTCCTGCGTAGTATGGAGACAAGTATGGCTAGAGAGTTGGTGGTGGAGCGTTATGAAATCCTTTCCATTTGAGGTAGACACAACAACTGATGTGCCGCTATGGGTCCAGTTGCGCAAGCGGCTTATTCATCTCATTAATACTGGACACTATAAACCGGGAGACCAACTGCCAACAGTCCGAGGTCTTGCCTCCGAGCTAGCTATAAACTACAACACCGTGAATAAAGCCTATCTCAGCATGATCAATGACGGATATATCACTTCAACGCGGGGACGAGGCGTTTTTGTCATGGAGCTTGAGCCGGAGCAGGATAATGAGTCTTCGCGAGAAGCCGCCCTTCTTATTAACGACTGTGTCGACGCATGCTTTGATCTAGGGCTTTCTGCAAGTGATATCAAGTTATTGATGGCCAGAAGTTTGCATGCCTTGGAGAATGATGGGGGAACTGAGGAGGAAGAAAACGCAACTGGAAAGCCTCTGAGGGTGGTAGAAGGTAGCGCTGGACTACACCGGGACAAACAGAGGAATAAGAGTGGTGGTGCATCATGAGTAAAAGTAATAAGCAAAACAGAGGCGAGCGCACCGAGCACTTTACCTCCCAAGCACACGAAGACCCTGCCGGGCAGCACAAGCGGTTGTCGGTGGCACCAGATTACTATTCAAGCCCTACTGGTGAAGTGGCTTCGCGTAATGGCGCTCTGCTCTTTACTGTTATTTTGTTCATTGTAGTGTTTGCGCTTGTTGTAGGAATTGGGTGGTTAATTGCCCCCGGTCTTAATGTCGTCGCGCTCATCGTCGCGCTCATCGTTGCCCTTTTTCTGGCTGCTTCGTTGCATATTGCTCAACAATGGGAAAAGGTCGTAGTCCTTCGTTTTGGACGTTTTGCGCGCGTTGCAGGGCCGGGGCTATTCTTTACCTTTCCTGTTGTGGAGTCAAAAACAATAGTTATTGATCAGCGCGTGCGAGCCACTCCCTTTGATGCGGAAGAGGCGTTGACAGCAGACCTTGTTCCCCTTGATGTTGATGCAGTCTTGTTCTGGATGGTGTGGGACGCAAAACTCGCGTGTACCGAAGTCAACGACTTCTCGCGCATCACAAAATTCTCTGCGCAAACTGCATTGCGAAATGCTATAGGCAGGGCAACAGCAGCTACGGTAGCTATCCGTCGCGAACAGCTCGACCGTGAGCTCAGGGCGGTACTTGAAGAAAAGGTAGCTCCATGGGGCATAACTATTCTCTCCGTTGAGATACGCGATATCCGTATGCCAAGATCACTTCAAGATGTGATGTCTGTTGAAGCACAAGCCGAACAACACAAGAAAGCGCGCATCATTCTCACAGAAGCCGAGCAGGATATTTCTGAGATGCTTGCAGAGATTGACAAGACGTACACCGAACATGACCATGCTTTGCGTTTACGCATGATGCACCTGTTATATGAGAGCGTGCATGACACCGGTGGCACCGTAGTCATTCCGAGTTCTTTCTCAGAGGGGTTTTCTGATCTTTTGTCGGATGACCCTTTAAGTGGACTGAGCAAAGCGATGGGTAAGAAGTAGAGATACAACAACACAGTTAGCAAAAAAGAAAAAATTGTCATAGGATAATCCTTGATTGTCCTATGACAATTGTGCTACACTGCCCGCAGAGAGAAGATCGGGCCAAATCTATATCATTCATATAAGAAGGGAGCTTGCATAGTGCATACTGCGAACACCTGAGTCGAACTAAGCGCAGCATGCTCTACACCAGGTAACAGTGGCCGGTTACCCTGTGTCCACAAACATGGTTAGAAGGAAGAAGAGGAGGAGCAATGTTTGCACCTAAGATTCCAGATCATCTCGTTTCGCAGCAAAAGAAGGCTATACAAGCAACGCTTGAGTCAATCAGTAAAAAGACTGTTGATGAGAGCATCGCAGCAGAAGTAAGCAACCCAACAAAACTATCCCCTAAAACAGCTCAAACAGTAAACAAACCAAAACGAAAAATGTTTTCCAGCCCGTCCATGACGCGCCGCACTTTTTTTAAGACCTCGGCCGTTGTCGCAGGCGGTTTATGGGCAAGCAGCGCACTAGCATGCGCTCCTTCTGATGATGCGATAGCAACTCAACCAGAAGAAGGAGAGCAGGTTTTTCAGTGTGTGTGTAAACCCAATTGTTTTGAAAGCTGCCACCTGAACGTACACGTGCGCGAAGGCAAGGTAGTAAAAACTTCTATGGCTCCGTTCCCTGATCCTGCTTTCAACAGGATTTGCCACCGTGGCCTCAGTCATGTAGGCAATATCTATGATCCAGACCGGGTTCTCTATCCATTGAGAAGAGTCGGAGAACGCGGTGCAGACGAGTGGGAGCGCATCACCTGGGATGAGGCTATTGATGAGATTGCCGAGAAATTTACGGCGTATCAGGAAGAGTTTGGTCCTGAATCCATCGTATTTAGCCAAGTAAGCGGTAATTACGGTACCATTAACGGAGGACACACCTCAACATTTGCAAGTGCCATCAATTCATCAACCATGTCAGCGAGTCTTGATCTGTCAAACGCTGTAGGCTTGAATCGCGTTGTTGGTTGGGCTGGCCTCTGGCTTGGCAACGAGGCGGCTGATATGAAAAATGCCAAGCATGTCTTTTTCTGGGGCAACAACGTTACCGATGCACAGGTTCAGGAATGGCATTTTGTGGCCGATGCCATAGAAGCCGGCGCCAACACAATTGTCATTGACCCCATTTACACGCAGATGGCGGCGAAAGCTGCCCAGTTTGTTCCTATTCGTCCTGCGGCTGATGCAGCGCTTATTCTTTCGATGATGAACGTCATTATCGCCGAAGACAGGATAAACCCAGAATTCATGCTGGCTCATACTGTTGCGCCTTTCCTGGTTCGTCAGGATAACGGAAAATTCCTCCGTATGAGCGATTTAGGGGTTGCGCCTACAAAAGGTCCGGAAGATCCCGAAACGGGTGAAGCAACGGAAATCGATCCGGTAGCAGTATGGGATGCAACAGAGAATAAAGCGGTCGCTCTCGACGACGCAAAGAATCCCTCACTTGAAGGTGAGTTCACCGCTGATGGTATCGTCTGTAATACCGCTTATACCTTGTTGAAGAACGATGTGGCAATGTATACACCAGAGTATGCTTCGCCGCTTTGTGACGTGCCTGTTGAGAAGATCAATGAGTTGTCACAACTGGCAACCGACGGTCCGGTGTTCCATCGCGCCGGTTGGGGCCCACAGGCGTATGACAATGGCGTACATCCGCACCACGCGGGAGCAGCGTTAGCGGCAATCACAGGCCAAATTGGCTTTCCTGGTGCCGTTTACGGTACTGCCGATTGGAACGCATACTATGGCTGGAATGCTGAGATGACCGTGGCAGGAGAAGTGACTTCACCTACCATAGCAAGTCTGGTGCTTCCTGATGTAGTTGAAAGCGGAAAATTCAAAGGCGAAGACATTACGATAAAGGCGCTCTATTGCTATCAGGGAAATCCCCTGTGCACCTTTGTTAACAGCAACAGGTTCCTCAACATGATGAACAACATAGAATTTATCGTAACGGTCGATCTGATGTTGACTGACACAGCTCGTTACTCAGATATCGTATTACCCTGCGCTCATTTCTTTGAGTATGAAGACGTCGTGGGGCAAGGCCCCTGCAATCATGTCATTCATTCAGACATGGCTATTGAACCTCTCGGTGAGGCAAAACCAGACTCCGAGATCATGCGTTTGCTCGCCGACAAGATGGGTCTCGACATCTTCTCAAGAACAAATGAGGAGTGGCTTGAAGAATATGTTGACACAGAAGCCTCGGCAGCACTTGGCATATCTTATGCTGCTTTAAAAGAAGGACCCATCCGTTGGCTTGCCGGTAGTTCCGAAGAACCCTATGTGCGTTGGGCTGACTATCAGTTCTTTACCCCTTCGGGTCGTATGGAGTTTTATCTGGAAGATCCGCAGCCTAATTCTGACCAGGGCCAGGAAGTCGATCTTGAGCGTGAGCGTTTGCCGCGGTTCTTCCCACCCACAGAAGCATGGCCGGATAATCCACTCTATGCGACCTATCCCTTTGTTCTTATGTCTGAGCGTCCTCGCTTTAGAGTTCATGGACAGTGGTTTAATAACGCCTATCTGCGTGAGCTTGATCCCTATCCAACAGTAAAGATCAATCCTCAGGATGCGGCAGCAAAGGGCATCAATAACGGTGATCTTGTTGAGTGCTTCAATGATCGCGGGATAGCAGTTGCAACAGCATCCCTTAATGATGCAATCAGGCCGGGAACTCTGGTGTATCCCAAGAGTTGGCAAATGAACCAACACGTTGCTGGTGGTTGGTCGGAGCTCTCGTCATCTTCGTTTGAGCCTGTTGCGGTGAATCAGAGTTATATGGATGAACTCTGCGACATTCGACTTTGGGAAGGAGCTGAGTCCTAATGGCAACTCAACTTGGAATGGCTATTGATGAGAAACGCTGTATAGCGTGTACTACGTGCGCAATGGCATGTAAGATCGCAAACAACCTCTCAAATGATATGTGGTGGAATACTGTTGTCAATGTAGGGGGTACAGAGCGTGACTCCCCCGAAGGTACTTATCCTGACTTAAAAATGTCAGCGTATACCTTTGCTTGCCAGCACTGCGCTATGCCTGCATGCCTGGCTGTTTGTCCGGTCAATTGCATTACCAAGCGTGAAGACGGCATTGTCATGCAGGATCTGTCAATATGCATCGGCTGCCAGCTCTGTATAGAGGCATGTCCTTATAAGGGTGTTCGTACGTTCTTGGATGGAGAGCCCGAGTATCATCTTGATTTTCCTATTGGCGATGATGGTATTCCTGAACACTATCCAAACACGGTTGAGAAGTGCACCTTTTGTTCACATCGTGTAGACAGGGACGAAGAGCCCGCTTGTATTGTACTGTGCCCAGGAAGGGCTCGTACTTTTGGAGACGTGGGAGATCCAGACTCAGAAATCTCACAACTTATTGCTTCGCGTGCCCATCGACAGTTGCAGGTGGAGGACGGTACAGGGCCATCGGTCTATATTCTTGAGTAGAAAACGTAGTTGATTCTGTCGGCTGAGGGTGCTCATGTGCCCTCAGCCGCTCTGCTGTTGCCTACTCCTGGTAACTGTGATGTTATTTGGTCTGCTCATGGTACTGTGATGTATTCGGGAGGAGCTCGAGCAAATCTGGCTCGAGACAATGCAATGACTGTTGCAGGCAATAGCTGGCCATAAGCCTGGATTATAAGAAGGATGATGTTAGGTGAATATTGCCATCAGTCTTGTTTTTACCGCATTGTTTTCCTATGCGGTCGCAAAGGTTTTGAAAAAGTACTATCTGTTGTTTTATGTTTTGGCAGCGTTAACAAGCCTCTTTGGTGTGTACTTTACGTGGAATCCATCAAATCTGGAGATACTCAGAACCGTGGCCTTTATAATCCAAAAAGGCCAGCTTGGGTTCTCACTTTTTATCGTTGTGATGTTTATCGGAGTTTTTCGTAAAGATTCAAAAATAAGAAGGCGACTTACGCCGGTAAGAGCAGAGCTATCGATTATTGCAAGTATTCTCATTGTCGGACATTTTATTCCTTATCTTAAAAGCTATATAGGCATGCTCGGAAACCTCTTGACTTTGAGACCAAGCATGCTCGTTTCGCTTTTGATCGCACTGCTTCTGCTGATTCTCTTGATAGTCCTAACTGTTACCTCTTTTAATACCATCAAGAAAAAAATGACCAAAAAGCACTGGGTGTTCGTCCAGCGATTTGCCTATGTATTCTTTATCCTGGTGTTTATTCATCTTTGTGGCTTTTTGATCGTTCCCGCAAGTGCAGGTTCTCTTGATGCTTTGACTAGTCTGATAATTTATGGCGTGGTGCTCGCGCTCTATATAGTGCTTCGCGTTCGCAGAAGCTTGCTTGACAGAGCATCAGAACGTATCGTTGAAGGGGCCTGAGAAACCAACAGGTTCCCATGAGTATGAAGGATTTACTATGCAGGAAACATGGGTAAATAAAGCGAGGCTCTACGAAATTCTCGCTACTGCTTTCGAGTGTACCACCCCTGATACAGCCAAAGCTTTACGCGAGGGGGAATACATTGAGCAACTCAGTCTCTTTGCGTCTCATGATGCCTCACTATTTGACTTGAAAGGCGAAGTGGAACCACAACTTGCCCCCTACACCAAAGAATCCGAGGAAGTGCTTCTGCGTCGTATGAGGACAGAGTATACTCGTCTGTTTGTAGGTGCCCCAAAAGCACTCGTTTCTCCTTATGCAGGTATTTGGTATGCCAGGGACAAGGGACTCGATCCTCTTTTGTTCGTCAACAAGGAGTCTATGGGTGTTGAGCGTTTTATGCGTCGTTGCGGAATTACGCGTCCAGAGAATCTCAATGAACCGCTCGATCATATCAGCTCAGAACTCGAATTCCTCAGTTATCTTTGCCTTAACGAAGCAGGAGTTTTAGAGTTGCCTGAGGGTGTTTCTATCGATGACTCGTCCTATAATACTTTTTACCGTGATCACTTCTCTGACTGGCCAAAGCAGTTTGCACAAGCAGTGTGTGAGGAAAGCACGGAACCCTTCTTTATTGTTTTTGCGACTATACTTATGGCGCTACCAAAAGAGCCCTGGTAAGGAGAGACTCGCCACAAAACATTCCGTAGTGATGCGGGTGCTCAAGGAAAGAAGCAAAGGCACATGGCAAAACAACTCGGCATGCTGATAGACGAAAAGCGTTGTATAGCCTGCACAACTTGTGTCATGGCATGTAAGATCGAGAACAACCTCCCTGTTGATGTGCTGTGGAATAGGGCTATTCATGTGGGCGGTACCGAGCGAGATTCGCCTGAAGGTACTTACCCTGACCTAAAAATGTCGGCTTATACGCTTGCGTGTCAGCACTGCAAGTCGCCGGCCTGTGCAGCAGTGTGTCCTACAGGAGCTGCCTACAAACGAGAGGCGGATGGCATCGTCATGCAAAATGCAGATGTCTGCATCGGCTGCAAACTATGCCTTGAGGCATGCCCTTATGAGGGAGTCCGCACATTTCTTGCGGGAGAGCCGCGATATCACCTTGATTTTGCTGTTGGTGGGATAGGTATTCCTGGCCACCAGGAAAATACTGTTGAGAAGTGTACCTTTTGTTCCCACCGTATTGACAGAGGAGAGCAACCGGCTTGTATACCGGTGTGTCCAGGGCGTGCTCGTTTTTTTGGAGACATTAACGATCCTCAGTCTGAAGTCTCCCAAATTCTCTCTCGTAGAGACTTTCGACAGCTTCAGGTAGAGTCCAAAACAGAGCCTTCAGTCTATCTCATAAAGTGAGCTTTTCTCTGCACGACGTACTCACTATTTTAAAAGCATTCCACTCGATCGTTTGGTCTCGCTGCAATGGAAATACGCGATATGACGATATCAAGGGCATATGCAAAGCTTCTCCCTACATGCTGCCTGCAAAATCTACCAGCTTCTTAACTCTTTGCTTAAAGTCATAAGTCAGGGTAATCAGGGCATCGATAGTGTCTGGTTGTGAAAGCACTTCCACAGTCTTTTTACTCTGTTGTGCATACGCAGGGGTAACAGACTCAATGATGACTCATCAAATATTCCCTATTAGGAAAACAGCATAGTAGCTTTGCGCTGATGGTTTACAGTGCAATGAAAGCGAGAGCGTTGGTGTTCCCGCTACCTCCCGTAGTCTGACGTGCTCTGACTTTCGTTATAATTCTGAGTTCAACTGGATTAATGACGAGTTTGCAAGCAGCTCTTGAAGCAGCAGGAAAATAGGAAGCAGGAAGATCAAGCGTATGAACAACTACGAAGTCAAAGACATCACCTTAGCTCCCAGCGGCGCTCAGAAGATCGCCTGGGTGCGTGACCATATGCCGCTGCTGCGTGCCCTTGAAGAGCGGGTAACGGCACTGCCACCAGAAGAGCGCCCCCTTGCGGGAGTCAAGCTCAGCATCTCCATTCATATGGAGGCAAAGACCGCGTACTTCTGTCAGGTCCTCGCACTGGCAGGAGCCACTGTGTGCGCAACTGGCTGCAATGTGCTCTCCACACAAGACGATGTTGCTGCCGCGCTTGCGGAGAGCGGCGTGAGCGTCTTTGCTGTGCACGGCGAGAG
>JAVBUQ010000114.1:0-13502 GCA_031555185.1 Coriobacteriales bacterium | reverse complement strand
TCGATAGAAGGGGCGGTATATATAGTCACCTATACCGTCACCGACTCCGATCACAACACCACCACCGCCAAAGGCGCGGTCCTCATCGGGGATTGGGTCGTGATTGATGGGTATGCTCTTTATGCCCATGGCTTCTTTAAGGAGATCGGTGATGTGGAAGGTACCGAAGCTGAGGTCTTAGCCTCCTCCGAGGCCAAGGCGATAGATGTACGCCTTACCCTGCCAGGTGGACAGCCTAACCCTAACTTCGGCGAGGAAGTCGCCGTCATCGTCTCTGATGATGGGGATTATTATGACAAGACCCCAGGCACCTTCACCATCAGTGTGGCAGTCGATGAGAACAGGACTACCACCAAAGATATAGAGGCCGAGGTCGGCGTAGGCTCAGGCCCTGTCATCACCTTCAGCGAAAAGCCCCTCATCATCGCACAGACCCCGCTTGCAAGCCATGTCCTCACGGCAGACGAGCTCAAGGCGGCCTTGGAGGTCACCGACGCTGAGGATTATCCCACATGGGTATCTGATGCAGACGGGCATGCGAAGGCCCTCTATACCTCTCTGGTGGTAACCCCGCTTGACCATGCAGCTCAGCCCACCACCATCGATACCAAGAACATCGGTGTCTATAAGGTGCGCTACACCGCCACCGACTCCACCGGTAATACCACCACCGCTTACCGCGCTGTCGTGATAAGTGATGGACGCTATGTCGTCGAAGACGAGGACAGCGATGGAGAAAACGACATCATCATAGGTGCTCGTAACTTCGTGGTGCAGCAGTCCGCCGTACAAAGGCTCGAGTCCCACATCAAGTCACTGTCTTACGCAGAGGCCTCTGACGCAGAGGGTAACGCCCTTACCGTCACGCTTTCTGCAGCCATCCCTGCAGCCTACACCACAGCCACCGCCCCTGAAGGCGACTATGACTTCACCTGGGGTGTCCAAGGCTACACCACCACCAAAGACATCGTCGGTACGGTCGTTATCGCCGACGAGCTCGACCCTGGCACCAAAGACAGCCAGTATGCCCTCTACGCCTCGCACTTCATGGCAAATACCACAGAAGCGGCAGATATCTTGCTTGCTGACAGCTTCGTTACCGAAGCCAGAGCCAAGGTAGTCCCCCTCGTTCCGGGCGCTCCTGCAAAAAGCGTGGTCATCATCAACCGCGGCGGTTTTGCAGCCCTCCAGGCCACCTATCCGATAACCTTTGCTGTCGACGGTATCCCGCCCACGACACAAAAGGTCATCATCAACGGTGTCGTCACCGACGGCCTGCCTCCGGTGCTTACCGTAGAGACCCCGCTTAATATCTGGATAGGCAGCCCGGCAGACAAGCCCCAAGGTGCCCTTGATGCCACTGAATACGCCGATACCTACGGCGTGAGTGCCATCGATCCTGACGGAGGCGGCAAGAGCCCCGACATCCCTGAAGATGTCACCTCTGATGTCACGGTGACACCAGTCGGTGATGCGGTGGACACCACCAAGGTAGGTGTCTATCACCTGAACTACTCCGTTACCGATGAGGATGGCAACACCGTGAGTGCCGATCGCCTTGTCGTGGTCAACGACGGACGCTATACGGTAGGCGATGGGCGTGTCTTATACGCGAGGCCCTTTGTCATCCGCCTTGCCGATGTGGCCCCCACCGATCCCACCAAACTCACCCAGGTACGCTCTCAGACCGGAGCCAAGCTCATCGCAGGCTCTAACGAGTCGGCCTCTGTCACCGCAGGCGATGTCTTGCCGCCCGACCAGATAAGCTTCCCTTCCCTGGGTGGTTACACAGGCGTGGTAGGTGAATACACCATCACCGTAGATGGGGTGGACCACCCCACAGCTTCCCCAGTCCTTCAGCGCCAGGTGGTTGCAGAGGTCGTGGACGCAGAGGTGATCGAGTCGGGTCCTGATGGGGACAACGAAGACACCTACTACATCTTCGGTAACAACATAGAACTGACCCCGCTTGAGGCTGACGCTATCGCCCTAGACGTGCGGGGAATGGAAACAGCGCTTCTCGAAGCCCTTGAAGCAGGAGCGAGGAAGGAAAACGCTGCTGGCGGCCTTGCCACGCTTACGGTCAGGATAGATGACTACAACGGCTTTGACACCCGCCCAACAGGCGTGCTCGCCAACGGCTCATATGACGTGGTCATCGAAGATGAAGAGGGTAATATCCAAACGACCCTCAAGGTGAACGTGGCCTCAGGTAACGCCCCGGTCCTCACCGTGACGCCAAAACCGCTTGTCATCGATATCTCCGACACGCCAGGCGCCTTAAGCGAGTCCCAGCTCATGAGCGGTGTCTCGGCAACTGATGTCGAAGATGACGCGGCGTCCATACCGCTTGTCTGCTCTATTGTCGGTGGCACTCCCTCTATCGCAGGTGACGCGGCAAGTGTGACCAAGGTAACCTATACCGTCACCGACTCGGCAGGCAACAGAGTAGAGAACTCCCGTGCGGTGATAGTAGATGACGGGTCTTATGAATGGGATGACTCCTATATCCTGCGGGCCAATTCCTTTGTCATCAAGGTCTCAGACGTCTCTACCACAGACCCCACTACCCAGATAAAGACCCTCTCTGGCGCTGGTGCCTGGAAGACTGACGGGACGGTAGTGGCGATAAGTCGCATCGCTGTCAATGACATGGGCGGCTACCAAAAGGCAATCGGTGACTACGGCATCGAGCTTGGCCTCTTAGACGACGCCACCCTCACCCGCGCGATCACCGCCAAGGTCACCGGTAACGATATCATCATCGATAACGGTGAGAGGTACTCCATCTTCGCCTCGGACTTCACCATCAACGTCACCGACGCAAACGCACTCGCTGCCTCTGCCGCTTCTGAGATCGAAGCCCAGTTCCTAAGCCGCGCGGGCGTGGAGAGTTACAAACGCTCGGGTGACCTGTCCTTCCAAGAAGGTACGAGACAACTGGTCTCTGCCTTAAAGACCGGCACAGGCGAGGGTTTTGCCTCCCTTGCCGGAAGCCTTCAAGAAGGCGACAGCTTTGCCGTGACCTTCTGGGTGGATGAGGACCACAGCGCAAGCGTGAACGTAACACTGCGTATCTCCAACAGAACGGCACCTGTCCTTAACGTACCGGCCATAAAGGTCGTTGCAGTGGATGGTACCTTCCAAGAAGGCGCATACGCCGACACCGACCCAAGTTATATGCAAGGGGTCTCGGCAACCGACACCGAAGACGGAACACTTCCTGTAAGTGGCATCAGCCACGATAGTCCTGTCGACACCTCGATAGAAGGGGCGGTATATATAGTCACCTATACCGTCACCGACTCCGATCACAACACCACCACCGCCAAAGGCGCGGTCCTCATCGGGGATTGGGTCGTGATTGATGGGTATGCTCTCAGAGCGGATAACTTCACCAAGAACCTCAGTGCCGTTCTTGGAACTGAAGCCGAAGTGCTGGCAGATTCTCGCGCCAAGGCAGTAGACCTGCGACGCACCTTAAGTAATGGAGATGCTAATCCTAACTTTGGTAAGACCGTGAGAGTCGTCGTCACTGATGACGGGGGCTATTATGACAAGACCCCCAGCACCGGATTGCCCAATGGTTTTGTTATCAGTATCGCCGTTGATGAGAACAGAAGCTCCGCCATGACCATCAACGCCAGGGTCAATGATGATCGTGTGGCGCTGACCTATTATGCAAACGGTGGAACTGGTATGCCTCCAACAACGGTGCTGTATACCGCAGGTACCACTGCCACTGTGGCAGACCAAGGTGCTCTTCAGCGCACGGGATACACCTTTGGCGGGTGGTCGTTTACCGGAAACGGCGGTGCGGCCTATCAGGCTGGAAACACCTTCAGGATCTATGAGGATACAAGACTGTATGCGGTATGGATTAAAGACTCCACACCACCACCACCCATCATCGTTAATCCACCTGCGACAGTGTATCCGCCTGCAGGGCCAACGGTATACGTACCTATTCCAGGCGAGAAAGAAATCGTGGAAATCAGCGTACCTGCAGAAACCCCAGAGGTAGAGATTAGTGGACAGGAAACGCCAAGAGATGCTCTCGAGTTCTGGTCGCTGGCCAATCTTATCTGTACTCTGCTTTTGGGTATAGCGTTCCTCGCAGGCCTCATTCGGTTCCTTCGCCGTCCAAAGAGTGACGAGGATATACCTGAAGATGCGTATACAGTCGATCCCGAGAGAGATGTCAAGAAGCCTAAACGATCCTGGGCAACACGAATTCTCTTCTTGTTGAGTACCGCTCTCACGATCACAGGGGTGTTGCTCTTTGCAGCAACCCAGGATCTTGCGAATGATATGGCATTATTCGACAGCTATTCTGCAGTGTTTATGGTCATTACCGTGTCGGGTATTGTGTGCGTCATTGCGCTCTTCGTGAGTGCCGGTATAAGTAATGCTGTACGGAGAAAACGCGTTAACACGTTTGATGAAGTGACGGATACACGCTTACCAAATTAGTACAGGATAAGACTGTCAAAGAAAGAGAGTTGCACACTTAGAGAACACAAACGCCGACTTACCAAATCGCCCTTCGTCTCGGTCTTACCCCGCCAAGCGAAGGATCCTAGAATGTCGCCTGGGCCTGGTTATACCCCTCCATGCCCAGGCGATGCAAAAGTGCCATACCATCCTTCGTGTTGGAGCCTTATCCAAGCGGAGGAATCTTCAACCACCTGGAATTGGTCCTACCCCGCCAATTCCAGGTGGTTAGTGTATTAAAGGTGGTTAGTGTATGAAAGAGGCGAGAATCGCTGCAGGGGTTTTGGTACACTGTTGGTTGGAGAACAGTAGAGTTTTTCAAAAGGTGCCTTTTCGGACTCTCAGGGTAGTAAGTGGGAAAAATTTAGATAAAACGCAATAAAACTCGCATAACGAGACTCCTTATGATAGGACGGAATTAGGTAGATGACTGTCAGACACGGAACCGAAAAATTGTCAAAGCGCGCAATGGCGCGTCTGATAAAGAAAAGTATGAAAGGTGATGCGACAGCCTTTGCTCAGTTGTATCACATTTTTGTCAAAACCATCTACTATAACGTCAACGCGGAGCTGGTTGATAAGAGCGATACGGAAGACGCTGTTCAGCAAGTTGTAATTGCATTACATAGGGGATTACCGAATTTGCAATCACCTTATGCGTTCCATTCCTTTTTGTATCGCATTACGGTGAATGTATGTAAAAAAATAAATATGGAAAAGGCAAAACTTCGGCAGAGGACCTTGGATGAGGCCGAGGAGGAGCTTACGAAAGACAGGATTACCGCACCGCCCCAGGAGTTAGAGCGTAAGGATAGGAATGAACTCGTACGTGAATTCATCAGCAAGTTACCCGAGA
Organism: Coriobacteriales bacterium; assembly: GCA_031555185.1. Classification (GTDB taxonomy): domain Bacteria; phylum Actinomycetota; class Coriobacteriia; order Coriobacteriales; family UBA8131; genus WQXH01. The sequence continues at coordinate 8,152 of JAVBUQ010000114.1, read as the reverse complement.
AGCAGCGCTACACCCTGCTTCTGTACTACTATTATGATATGCCCTATAAAGACATCGCCAATGCGATGGACACGTCTGTCACCGTTGTAGGATCAAACATCAACAGATCAAAGAAGAACCTGAGGCAAATGCTGGAAGATCACGAAAAAGAGGTACGTAAAATCGAGGGAGCAGACGAGAGCTTCCAAGGTGTGTCGATGGACGCAATTCTCACTGGCGGCGTTACCTCAGTGCTTGAGCACGAGTTTGATCCTGCGGCCGCCGATGTTCTGTGGCACAACTGTTTGGAGAGATTTCCTGAGATAACTGCAGCATCAGTTGCCTATGCTTCAAACATGGCGGCAGTTGCCAAGACGGTTGTAGGGGGGATCATAGCGTCGTTGCTTGTTATTGGCATTGGCGTGGCGGCATTCAGCACCATTCACTACGAGTCGTCGGAACAACCCACACAGAACAAACAGAAAGTGACCGTGGTAGAAACTCAGTTTATTCCTGACAGTGTCTCAATCAATATGCCCAGCAGCAATCCGGAGTATCCTGAGACATATAATCCCCTCATGGCAGAGCTTGTGTTGAGCGAAGGCAGGGCGATTGAATGGACCATCGTAGATGCTGAAGACACAGCCGTGGCACAGGGTACAACACCCGTGATTGATCGCACGGTGTTTGCTGCACTGCAACCGGGCGAGTACGAAGTGCAATGGGCAATCGCTAATGAAGAGGGAGACAGAGGAATAGCGAGTCGGCAGTTCACAATCCTCGAAGAGACGAGTGAAGCCGCTTTAAACCCAGCCAGCTAGAAGGCGATGCAGCTTTCTTCCTATGAGTTAGGTAAGTGACATAGATCACCCATAGTCCTGATGGAGACTCCTTTGATACAGGGCACCTTAACACAGGGCTTTCAATACCAGTTTGGCCGAAGAGTCATTGGGTTCGAGTTGCTGAATGGATTTCCAGCCTGGGCGCGCCAGCTCCTCCGCCTTTGCATAGAGAGCCGACCGCACCACAAAAATCGCAGTATCATAGAGTACGGTCGGCCCTTGTTTGAGCATGTCGACGGCCATGGTGAACCCTCCACCGGCTTCAAGCTCAAGTATTCCGAGCTCATCAACAACAAGCAGGCCTTTTGTGGAGCCTTCCTGAGTAATCAGTGATTTCAGGTGAGCATTCACCTGCTCTATCGCCTCGTCAAAAATATACCAACCGAGCCCGAGCTTGCTGCTTTGGTTTGGTCTTATCTCGTGTGGTGTGAGCTCTGTACACTTTTTGGCAAAAAGCAGGTGCTTCCTCTCTGGTAGCAAAAGGGCGTCTATTCCCTGTTTGACGAATTCAGTTTTCTCTGAGAAGGTATGTTCGTCGTAATGGACACACTCCTCCCATCTCCCAGGAGAAACGACACCATAGCACACAACACCCTGATCCTCTAAGGTGCCAAGAAGGCTCATGAGCCAACGGGTCTTACCGGTTTGGGTCTCTCCTGTTACGATGAAAAGCACACCAGCATCTCCTTAGCTTGGCTGAGCGAATTGAGTAAGCTCCTGGTATTCTTCATCACTGAGCTCATAGTTATAAAAGGTTTTGTAGTAACCCGTTACAACCTCCTGCAAATCATCAGCAAAGGCATCAGGGTAGCAGATGCGCGGAAACCATTGCAGGCCCATGATCTGGTTTACGGTTGGGGGGTTGTTCAACCAGGTCCAGGGCTCAGCAGGAACTTCGTAGTACCTATCATTGGCTATAGCAGCAATATCTGCCCAGGCTGCGTCATTACCAACCGTCGAGTAGATACTGTTTGAACCAAAGACGATCAGTTCAGGATCCCAGAGAGCGATCTGCTCAAAACTTATCTCCTGCCCCATACCACTACCAGAGACTTCGCCTAATACCACCACATTATTGGCGCACATATCAATGATGGTGCCTTGATAGGAGTCTTTTGCGATAGCGTTGAGGCCGGTGTCGCCCATGAGATAGGCAACATCCACACGCTCGCTGGCAGGTATGGTTGCCATAACCTCTTCTGTTTCAGCATAAGCAGCGCTGCAGTATTCAGCCAACTCCCTGCCACGGTCTTCCATACCCAGAAGTTCGCCCAGCATGGTGTAGGCAGTGCCATAGTCTTCAAGTGGTGTATTCACAAATACCACAGGAATACCCAGCTGCATCTGGAGATTATCGAGATCTTCTTCAAGCCCTTCCTTAGGCTCGCCTGTGTCTATGATGACCTGGGGCGCGGCAGCGGCAACAGCCTCTTTGTTCATATCACCCTTGGAACCAAACGCGGCGCCGGTAACAGGCAGACCTGCCAAGTCGGCGCTGAAGTATTTAAGTTGATCTGCGGTAAGTTCCTGAGAAAGGGTCACGATCTTCTCAGGCGCCATGGTGAGGATCATCTGTTGCGCGGTATGACCCGAAGGAGCAACAGCTGTGATCTTTACAGGTATCTCCACTTCACGGCCAAGCGAATCGGTAAAGGTGCGAACCAGGGTCTCCTCAGACTGCTGTTCTGTCGAAGTCCGATCATTGGCAGGCTCTCCAGAAGGGGAGCAACCTGCAAGTGGCACGGCCAGACTCAGACACAATATGCCTGCGCAGATAAGCGCAAGGAGTCTCTTTTGTCGAAAGAACATTTTCTTGACTACCATACGTTTCCTCTCTCTTTGTTATCGTTCTATTTCATGGAGCGGGACACAGACCCGCACCTTGTCTCCATACAGGGAGTTGACTTCTACCTCCACGTTATAGAGATCACTTACTAATTCTTTTGTGATCACATCTTTGGGGTCGCCGTACGAGAACACTCTGCCGTGATTCATGACAAGGGTTTTATCCGAATAGAGAAATGCCTGGTCAGGTTGATGGGTCGACTGTATGATCGAGAGGCCTTCTTTGGCCAGCTGACGAACACAAGAAAGCACGCGCACGGTGTTACCATAATCAAGAGCACTGGTGGGCTCGTCCATGATGATGGTCCTCGCCTTTTGCGCCAGCGCTCGAGCTATCAATACGAGTTGTTGTTCACCGCCGGAGATCTGCGTATAGGTTCGGTATGCCAATTGCGCGATGCCTATACGTTCGAGTGCATCGTATGCGAGTTTTATATGGCGCTTGCCAGGTGTGCGAAGCATACCGAGGTCCGTACCTGTGCTCATAAGTACCACGTCGAGCACCTCATAGTCATATATCGGTGTATGGGACTGAGGAATATAAGACACCTCGCGAGCCCGCTCCTTAATACTCAGGTGTTTCATATCCTTGCCGTTGACGGCGATGCTTCCGGTATAACGTTCGTTGAGGCCAAGGATGCAGCGGAACAAGGTGGACTTGCCCACGCCGTTGGGGCCCAGTACATTGACCAGCGTAGCGTCAGGTATACAAAGGTTAACATCATGCAAGATAGGTCTTTTGCCATAGGAGAAGTTCAGATCCTTAACCTCAATACTCATAGCTGCTGCTTTCTTCTGGTTATGAGGTAGAGGAAGAAGGGCGCGCCCACAAAAGCAGTAAGGATGCCAATGGGAATCTCTGCTGTAGTAAAAAGACGGGCGATGTCGTCTACGATAAGAAGGAAGCTTGCGCCCATGAGCATGCTGCAGGGGAGTAACGTGCGGTAGTCGCAACCTACGATCATTCGACAGAGGTGTGGTACCACGAGGCCGACCCAGCCTATCATGCCCGATACCGCAACGCTCGAAGCTGTTACCAGAGTAGCGGCCAGGATAATAATCAGGCGGATCCTGCGTGTGTTAATGCCCATGGTAGAGGCTTCATCGTCTCCCATGGTAAGGATATTGATCTGCCAACGAAGAACAAAGAGAACAGCAAGGCCAACAAGCATGGGCACTGCCACCAATGCCAAGGTCATGTCCAGCTTTGCACCGGTGAGGCTGCCCATAAGCCAATACGTTATGGCGGGTAGGCCTTCTTGTGGGTCTGCAACTAGTTTAAGAAACGATACTCCTGCGGAGAATAACGAGCTTATCATAACTCCGGCCAAGACCACTACAAGTACACGGTTGCCTTTAGCTCGTGAGCTCACAAGAAGCACCAGAAGCACGGTGACTATGGCAAAACAGAAGGCGGAAGCTGATACGAGAAAGGCACCGCACCCAAGGAGTATTGCGAGTGCCGCCCCAAAAGCCGCACCCTGGCTTGCTCCAAGGATGTCTGGCGAGACGAGCGGGTTTTGAAATGTGCCCTGAAAGGCAGCGCCCGCTGAAGCCAGACAACAACCTACCAGCACCGCGAGTAATATCCGGGGGAGGCGTATATTGAAAAAGAGTGTTTCCTGCTGCGAGGTCCAGGTAGGCTCTATCGGTAGCACCATTCCCAGCAACATACCAACGGCCTGGTCCGGGCTGATGGGGTAGCGCCCCAACATGAGCGACACCCCCATAGCAATCAACAAGAATACCGCAAGTCCTATGATTATCAGATTTGCTTTATGGGCGGATCGTGACCGAGTACAGTACGGCGTTGTTGATGTGCCTTCCCGCAGCTCGGCCATTACTATCCTTTCTTAAGTATATATATTATCCATGAGTAAGAATTATTCGTAGACAACTATAAACTAACTAATAAGGAATGGCAACCAGATTTCTGCGATACTGTGTGACCTCTATCGCTCACCTTATACTCAGGCAATAGATCTGAAGCAAAGTATTCAGAAGTAGAAATGCTTGTAACGCCAGCACCCTCTTCTGCGAGGCAGTAAAGGGGGAGACAAGGTTACCTGCTTTAATCCAGTCAGGTCTTGAGTTCCTGACTTATTTCAAAGTATCCTTGCCAGGGATCCTTCAGGCAAAGTCTTTCGAGGGCTTCGACTATGGTGATACTAAAGGGAGCTACCACATCAAGTTCGTCCCAACGAATCGGCATGGAGACGGTCGCATTTTTCCTGTTCCTCACGGAATAAGGCGAGACTGACGTTGCGCCCCTGATGTTGCGCTGCCAGTCCAGGTATATCCGTCCATTGCGCGCGCTCTTCCTGCTATTGCTGGTATAGAGCTTTGGCCATTGCGCTTCCATGAGTTTTGCGATGTTCTGCGCAAAACCCTTTACCACATTCCAATCAGCCTTTGGTTTGAGAGGGATTACGATGTGATAGCCTTTGCCACCGGTCGTTTTGAGAAAAGCGGTCAAAGAGAGGTCGTCCAGAATAGACTTGAGGTCACGCACTCCTTGCCGTATCTGTGCCAATTCCATACCCTCGTCAGGATCCAGGTCAAAGACCATTACATCGGGCCTCTCCAGTGATTCAACCTTGCTTCCCCAGAGGTGAAACTCCAAAGTGTTCATCTGCACTTCATGCAGCAAGCCTACCGTATTCCTGATATAGAAGTACTCCTCTGTTTTGCCTTTGTCATTCTCCACAGCAAGGACGCCTACCCCCTCACTCTGCCCCAGAGGATGTTTTCTGTAGAAGCATGACTCTCCCGTTCCTTCCGGACAGCGTACAGCGCTTAACAGGCGGTCTGCGAGATAGGGCATCATGCGGTCAGCCACCTTTAAATAGTAGTGGGCCAGATCACCCTTGGTAAGACCGCTCGAAGAAAAGACAGGCTTCTCTGGATGCGTGATCGTCACACCACAAAGCGTAAGCCCTTCGATGTAGTCCTGTTTTGCTGCGGGCCTGCTCTGTTCGGCAGGTAAAGCCTCAGGTAAAGCTGCCTCGTCCATTGTATGCGATGGCATGTTCAGAGTAATCTCTTCCATGGTGCGCCCAGTCCTTGCACTCGTGATAAACGATTTTGCGTCACAGTCTTCGACGTACTGATCCTTCTCTTTAATGAGCAGCCAGTTCACATCCTTTTCATTACCCCGTGGTTTGATATGCACGAGCACCCACCTGCCCTTAAGACGTGTGCCAAAGAGATGGAACTTCAAGTCGCCCTTGGCAAGGCCTTCTTCAGGGTCGCCCACAGGCTCCCAATACCCCTCATCCCAGATCATGACGGTACCGCCCCCATATTCACCCTTGGGGATGGTGCCCTCAAAGTTTTGATAATCCAGGGGATGGTCTTCAACCTGGATCGCAAGTCGTTTGTCACGTGTGCTGAAGGAAGGCCCCTTGGGAACCGCCCAGCTTTTTAGCACCTGATCTAACTCAAGCCTGAAGTCATAGTGGTCGCTGCGTGCGCTGTGGTGCTGCACCACAAACCTGCGCCGTGTTGCCGCCTCCTCAGGCATGTCGCCAGAAGGCTCGCTGGTTTTGTCAAAGTGTCGCTTTCGATGGTATTCTTCCAGGTTTCCGCTCATTGATGTATCCTCCCAAGAATATCCAGACCACCTTAATCTCTGTCCAGTATACTATGGCCGCGTGGTTTACTGGGGATATCTTGAGTGAGGTGCCCTATAATGGGATGCTCTGTTAAGTGATAGGTACTGGGAGGTAGGCTATCTTTTATCTACTTGGGTGCCCCATGCATCATGGGGTTGGTGACGAAGGTTTGATAGGCAGCGTCGACTATCTCAAAAACCATTATCAGAACCTGAATATCGACATCATTCCAGAGCGGACCTGTGAGGAAGAAGGCCTGCCGAATCTCAGGAACATGAACAGTATCATCGCAACGTGTAATGACATTGCCGCAAGGGAATACGCTGTACTGCAACAGGGTATGACACCGCTCTTTATTGCAGGAGATCACAGTGCAGCTATGGGATCCGTCTCGGCCTCCAGTACCTATCTGCATGACACCACCGGTGAGGATATGGGGCTTATCTGGATAGATGCCCATCCCGACATCAACACAAGCGATACAACGGTTACCGGAAACATCCACGGCATGCCGGTAGCGGCACTCCTGGGTAAGGGGGAGGCCGCCCTCACCAGATTCCTGAGCGAGCGTCCCAAGCTCAAGCCCGAGCATATCGTTATGTTAGGGCTCAGGGATATCGATCCACCGGAGGCGCGACTTCTCAGCGAGCTGAGCATCAAACACTACACGTGCCGGGAGATACGGTATTATGGTCTCACCAGTTGCCTGAGACAGAGTAGTGACTATCTGTCTGGCCTGGCGGGTGTGCATCTGAGCTTTGACCTGGACTCCATGGATCCACAGATAATCCCTGGCGTCTCCGTTCCGGCAGCCAATGGATTGATGAGAGAGGATGTAGCCCAGATCGTACAGACCTTCTCAAAGCAGCTGCCGATAATCGCTTATGACATCGTAGAATTCAATCACGCTCATGACATTGACGACCAGACGGCCGACTATGTGTCTCAGCTTGTAGATATGGTAATGGGTTGCTAGCGACGCGAGTCAGAAAGGCTTCATCGCATACAGCGTGGAGACCCAGTGCCGACCTTTACCCATCCGCATGACAGCCACATCGTCAATCATCGTACCTTCTTCATCGAGCAGGGCAAACTAGGAGACGCGTTTCGTGCGTTTTGCCTTTGGTGCAGTCACTTTTATGCTCGCAGAAAGTGCATCCATCAGATCGATGATGTTGGTGGGCAGGGCATCCTCTTGTTCTACGACCACTTCTTTGCCTTCTACCTTGCTCTTCAGAAGGCCTCTGAGCTTTTTCTGGTAATTGTCTTTGAAGGATGAAGGGTCAAAAGGACTCTCCAGGTTCTTGATGATGTCTTTTGCCAAATCCAGCTCCTGGCGCGATACCTTGGGGTGTTTGACGACTTTTGGAGCCTCTTTAATCTCACTTTCGTAGTACAGAGTGACAAGCAGCAACTCTTCGCCACAGGGGATAAGAGCAAATATGTCTTCGGAATCCCCCATTACCGTGGTACCGATAGCGGCCTTGCCCTCTTGCACCATAGCCCGCCGCAACAACTCGAGCACCTTTTCACCGCCCTCTTGAGCAACCACCCTATAGGTCTTCTGAAAATAAACCGGGGGGATCTCCTCGGGATTTGAGAACTGCGCTATTTTGAGTGTTTTATCCTTTTCGGTTTTGATAGAGTCGAGCTCCTCCTGGCTGATCGTTACGTATTTGCCCTTTTCATATTGATAGGCTTTCACAATATCATCTTGTTTGAGCTCTTCTTTACAGCTCGGACACGTTTTGATATATCGTACACGCTGCATGGTATTTTTCGCGAGTTGATTGAAGTTGATCTCTTCAGGCCTTGCCGCCGTGTACAGCTCTACCGGGATATAAACGAGACCGAATGCGATAGCACTTTTCT
>JAVBUQ010000026.1:0-7036 GCA_031555185.1 Coriobacteriales bacterium | reverse complement strand
ACACTATCTGTTCAAAAGGATAACTCTGATAAGCCCCGCGAATATAAGGGATGGTGCAGTAGGTGCAGAAACGTGAGCATCCATCGGATATCTTGACATAAGCCCATGGTTGTCTCTCCGCTTCTGTGGTCTCGAGCGTCTGAGGGCACACAAGAGACATGGCTTGCGACGAAGTAATGTGACCAGAGGAATCTCCAAGAGGAGAGTCTTGTGAAGGCAGAGCCTGGGTACTGGAGGTTTGCATTGAAGCGGTGGCAGAATAAAAAGCCTGTGTACGTGAACCATCCTGTCCCACCAGACGGCAGAGAATATCAACGAGACCCTTCTCCTCTGCAACAGGTATGAAGGCAGCAACCTCAGGTAATTCCTTCAAAAGCTCGCCTCCAAAACGAGAAGGCAAACAGCCCGCCACAAGAAGTTTGGCTTCGCCGCTCATCACCCGTTTAAGGGCAGCCAACTCAAGAAGCATGTCTAATGACTCTTCAACTGCTGCCTCTATAAAAGCGCACGTGTTAAGGATGATGAAGTCAGCGTGTTCTGTGCTCTCAGTAACTACAAAACCCTGCTCTTCCAGCAGGGTGCGCATGGTACGGCTATCCACCTCATTCTTGGCACAACCGAGCGTCACAAAAGCTACAACGTACGTATCACTCGCACCTTTTCTCAAAACAGAACTCCTGGCTGCTAGCGATAATTAGTGTATTGCAGAGGCTGGCCGTAATCCTGTTCTTTAAGAAAGGCAATAACGTCTTGTAAGGCATCGCGGCTCGGCGAGGAGACACGCAGCTTATCACCTTCGATAGCGACCTTTACGTTCTTGAGTTTAAGGGCTCTGAGGTCTTTATTGATACGTCCGGCAGTATCCTTGTCAATACCTGCAATGACCCTGCCAAGGATGCGGATGGTCATACCCGATGCTCCCTGTGGCTCACCCCAGCTCAATGCCTTAAGATCGATACTTCTCCTCACTAGCTTTGTGTTAAGCACGTCCTGCACCTGAGAGGCAACAAACTCACTGGGGGCAGTCAAGGTAAAAACACCGGCGGCCTTATCAAGATCAAGTTGAGCACCACTGTCCTTAAGGTCATACCTTTGCACAAGTTCTTTTCTGGCCTGCTGCCAGGCATTATCGAGTTCTTGCATATCAACTTCTGAGACGATATCAAAACTATTATCTTTAGCCATAACGTGCGATCCTACTTCCTTTTCTAATCTCGGCACCCCGTCACTTTGAGGGGCATATGCGCTGAAGCAATCAAGCTCAAAACAGGTAAGACGCAGACTGCTCCGGCTTTGACTCATAATGGCAAACGTACATACCTTCGTTAGTCTCTTACTCAGTAGCCGAGTCGGCATCCTGAGCATTTTGAACAATGGGGCGTTGTTCAACCTCCAGTTCCAATACCCCAAGCCCATCAACCGTCTCCATTGGTACTTCGACGCCGTTTCTGAAGACTTTGACGTTACCCGGTGCTCCTGCCTCAATCTTGCATGAGGAAGACACGGTGTAACTACCGGACCAAGGTGCAACACAGACTTCTCCAACGGGCGTTGATCCGTCTACATCGATCTGTAACCAGGATTCTCCCTCAACAACCTCAACCAATAACTCAAAAGGTCCATACCGATTGTCCTCCGCAACCTGCTCCTCAATGTCCCCTACGCTATTGCTGGCTTGATCCTCGCTCAGGCCCTCATCGGTGCCAGTGGCACCCGTTATAGGAGTAGTTGCGGTATCGTTATTTGCGCAGGTACTGGCAATGACGGCCCACAGAATAAGGATGGCTACAAAAGCTACGACCAAACCTATGATCAACAGTATCGGGCGACTCGAAAGGTTTGAGGAGACACCCGAGAACAGCGACTTCTTACGGGGAGGTTTGCCCACATAGTCGTTGGTGCGCAACTGTTTGGAATTTGCAGCAGTCGTGTCTGCTTCTGCCTGCCGCCGCGGCGTAGGCCGTCTGGAAGAGACAGCATGCCTTGCCCCTTTGTCATCCTGCACCTGACGCAGCTGCTCTCGGAATTTTCTATCCACATCGCTTTTATTATCTTTTCCCCAGACGGAACTGCGGTCAATATTTCGCTTTGCGGCTGTTATCGTCTCGCGCCCATCACCTTTGCGTTCGGACTCCAAAACGGGCTCATCGGGTAGAGATGAACGCCTCGTGGCTAAGGTCAGGGTGCTGGCATTACCCCCACTACCCTGTCTGCTTGTGCTTTCAAAGCGACGAAACTCTCGAAGGAATTGCTCGGTCACTCGAGTGGAATCCAGCCCAAGATAGCGTGCATAAGAAGACACCATGTTACGAGCATAACCCTTATGGGGCATGTGAGAAAAATTGCTCGTTTCCATGGCGAGTATAATAGAAGGACGAATGCGCAACTGTTCGGAGACCTCTTCTATAGTCTCCCCTTTTATGCGCCTTGCCTCCGCTAATCGTTCGCCAAAGGTTGCTTCAGCCAACTAGGCCTCCATATTGTGCAGTTATTTCCGCATATAACCACCCGGGTTTGTAGTATGCGGAAAGTTTAGCATATTGCAAAAACTGTGTCTCTGAGCAGGGGTTTTGAGTTCTTATCCGTATGCGCGCAGAGTCTCCAGATCGAGCACGTCATCAACCAGTACTTCACGAGGTTTGGAGCCATTTGGTGGCCCTACGATGCCCTTCATCTCCAGCATATCCATGATACGACCTGCGCGGGCGTAGCCGACCTTAAGTCTGCGCTGCAAAGTCGAGGTTGAGCCGAGTTGGGCGCTCACAACAATCTCAGCCGCCTCCCAAAGCAGCGGATCATCATCAAGATCATCCCCACCAAAACCATTGGAACTTGCACCGGAGCCTGCGGAAGCAAGGAGGATATCCTCGTGATAATCGGCCTCTCCCTGGCTACGCCAGTAGCCTACGACAGTTTCGATCTCTGGTTCGCTCACAAAACAGCCTTGTATACGGACAGGCTTGGAGTACTCAGGACGTGAGAAGAGCATGTCGCCAAGGCCGATAAGATCTTCGGCCCCAGGAGTATCCAGGATAACACGCGAGTCAATACTGGAAGCTACGGTAAAGGCAATGCGATTGACGATGTTTGCTTTGATAAGGCCGGTGATGACATTAGTTGAAGGGCGCTGCGTCGCTACAACAAGATGCAGTCCAGCGGCACGTGCAAGCTGTGCCAGTCGGCTTATGGCACCCTCAACTTCCTTTCCATTCATCATCATCAAATCTGCTAATTCATCTATCACTATTACCAGATACGGCAGAGTCGCGCGGAGATTCTCCTGCTCCACCGTTACATCGGTCTCACCCAGATCATTGTTCTCTGAGAGCAGAACAGTCTTAACGGCATCAGTGTTGAGTTCACCGGTTGTGCCTGGATCATCATCCGCAACACTCTCTTCGTGAGGCAAGGAGGCGGTAGCCCCCCTCTCCTTCTCAAGAACAGCAAGGTTCTCAGTGACCCGTGTGTTGAATTGACGAATATTCTTGACTGCGTGTTTCTCAAACAACTTGAGTCGTCTGTCCATTTCGGCCACACACCAGGCAAGAGCGCTGGCAGCCTGCCCGGAATCGGTAACAACCGGTACATACAGATGGGGAATACCGTTATACAAGGTGAGCTCAACACGCTTTGGATCGATCATGATCATGCGCACCTCTTCGGGTGTAGTGCGCATGAGAAGCGACATGATGATAGAGTTTATTGCCACGGATTTGCCGGAGCCGGTAGTTCCACCAATAAGAAGATGCGGCATGGAGGCCAGGTCGGCTACGATGGATTCTCCTTCAACATCCTTGCCTATTGCCAACGCCAGAGCCGAGTCGCGAGCGGTGTCCAATACATCACCCAGCAGTACTTCATTACGAGCAGCATTGGGTATTTCGATACCCACGAGTGATGTTCCTGGTATAGGTGCCACAATACGAATTGCCTGGGCTGCCAAGGCCAGCTGGATGTCGCTCTGTAAGGCGGTGATACGATTGAGCCGTACGCCTTCGCCCAGACTGATCTTATAGAGTGTTACGGTAGGGCCGGCGATCCAGCCAACGACCTCACCGTCAACACGAAATTCTTCCAAGGTCTCCTGAAGCCGGTTGGCTGTAGAACGTAACTCTGAGGCACCTGCCTTGGTGTTTGCCTTCTCTCGTGAGACCCTGAGCAACTGTTTGCTGGGTAAGGTATAAGCAGTTTTTATCAGCTCAGAAGGCTCACCTCCTCCTGCCTGCCGTGCGGTCTTACTGGTCTTTTTCCTGCCCTTGTCTTTTTCCGCGCCAGTGAGTGAGGTGGTGTCGCTTATTGTGGTGTCAGCGATGACAGCCTTGTCAGTGGTAGCCGTATCAGCTTCTTTGCCTGGCTTCTCTTCCAGCAGGTCCTCTTCAAGGATATCCTCCTCAAAAAACTCGTCCTCTCCAAACACCATGGTTCGTGCCTGGGAATCCACTCCGTTCTTTCCACCATCATGGGCAAAGCGACGCCGTGTTGATCCAAGTTCCATGCTGTTTTGAAAAGAGCTACCCTGTGCAGATTCTCCTACGGGGCGATAGAGCGTATGCTCAAGCTGAGCGGCCCCCATAACACCGGTTGGTTGCATCAGTGCTTCTCTGCCGGCGGAGCGTTTGTTTTGTGTGCCTACGATGTTGCCTGGAGTCTGTGGGCCCATCTGATAGGCACCGCCACTTTTTGAAACAGCAGAACCCGTGCCCTGTTGCAGTGCACCCGGCAGCGGTATCTCGTCGTTACTCTTACCGATCCCTTTTATGGATTTGATAAGCCAGTCAACGAGTCCTGTAAGAGAAAGACCTATCAAAACAAGGCCTACCAGGATCAACCCCACGAGAATAATGACAGTTGGGACCTGACCTACCAAAGTAAGTAATACCCAGGCGAGAGCCCCACCTACATACCCTCCCTGCTGAGTGAGCATCGAAGGATCAAAGATGCGTCCTGGATCAGTAGTGGCCAGGGGGGTCAAAACAGCAAAGATGGCTATGACAGCAAGAAAGATCACACCCAGGCCAATGGCCAGGCGGACCGGTGTGTTGGTGAGACGACGTCTGACAAAAAAAGTCGCCGCCCAGGCGAGCATAACAAAGGGTAGGATCACGGCTCCCTGACCAAATACCAGGCGAAAACCAGTTGAGATGAACTGAGCACCCACAGCATCAGAGGGGAGCAAGATAATAACAAGAAGGACTATGGCCACTATCGCTATACCAAGCCCGATCAGATCGTTTTTGACTCGGGTTCCCAAAAGTGGCTTGCGCTCGGGAGGTGGTGGAGCAGCCGCGACTTTTTTACGTGTACTGCCAGCGGACGAACCCCCATTGCCTTTTTTCTGTTTGGACGCGCTGGTATTTCTGTTGCGACTTTGACTGCTCAAAGTGTGCCCTCCGTGGTGTGTTGTACTGCTGCGTTGTGACGCCTGGGCGCCTTGGGCTTTTCTGTGCTTATTCTACCAGATTGAGTAACCAGTAATACCACCAACCGGGTATTTCGCGCACAACGTTGAACAAGGGGTAATCGAGAGATTTTTGCGCCGTACTCGGTACCGTAACAACATCCATCCCTTCGGCGAGATAGAGCATCTTGATGCGAGCTAAATGATAGAAATTGCTTACTGCAGCGACCTTGGTAAGGCCAGCAGCACGAAGCGTGTCAACGGTGTTTCTTGCGGTCTGTTTGGTATTTGTACCCTGCTCATCAATGATAATGTCCTGAGCGTCTACACCAAGCTCCACTGCGTAGTCTCGCATGGCCTGAGCCTCACTCGTCCCATCTACATCTACCCCACCGCTCATTACCAACACCGAAGCATACCCATCCTCATAAAACTGTATGGCGGTGTCCAGACGATCCTGCAAAACCGGCGAAGGTGTTTCATCTGGATACACCTGTGCGCCAAAGACTACCGCTGCGTCCACTGGCACACGATAGTCGGTTGTCCCAAAGCAGTACATCTGGCCGATAGGAAAGAGAACGATGGTCAACAAGAAGGACGCTGCTATCGTCAGGTCGGTTGCGATATCACCTGGTCCTCCCCGTTCGGGCAGACAGGTAAAGCCTAAAAGATCGCTCATAAGGATACAGAACAAACCAATACTCATAAACAGAGAAAAGGGTACAGGAAAGCCGAGGATAATCGTTTCTGTTGCCGCTGTCATATACACAGTGATGGTGTTGATGACTGCCGTCAAAAGACAAAGGAAGACCGGAACCGCGACAAGAGCCCGGGTAATAATGCGTTTGGGGAGATGCAGGGCAAAAAAGGCAAGCGCAATGGTAAGGGTCACCTGAATGAAGGCAGAGAATCCGTCAGGCAACGTACTCAAGTCGATCCACCAGGCATTTTGATTGTAGACGCCATTGAAAAAAGCCGCACCTAGCGAGAGAAGGGAATAGAGGGCAATAAAGGCAGCCAAACCTCGTGAGAAACTCACAAGAAACCACCAGAGCTTTTGCGATGTAGTTACTTTGGGGCTCATGACGCTGCCTTCTTAGCCTCCACCTGTTCTTGAGCTAAAACGGCGCTCATGGCAGCGATGGCACATTCCACTATAACGCTCAATCACGTACAACTTTCTCAAAGGGGTCACCGCAGGTCATCGTGCCCTCCGGGCACTGACCTCGCCGACAGGGCGCGCCAGCGTCCATAAAAATATAGGGAGCAGTCTGCTTGGCCAGTTCGATCATGTGGTTGCCCAGCTCCTGTATCTCCCACTGCGCCCGTCTGCAACAACGCAGCTCAAAAAAATGCAGCAGTTCACGAATGTTCATTGTTACAACGATCTTACTTGTACAGGCGTTGGGAAGGATATAGCGGGCATCTTCCGCCGGTACTCCCGCGTCTATCATATTCTGATACGCGTTATACGCTGTATCAACCGCAGTATGAAAGATGGCATCTAATTCGGGGTCTGAGCTTATACTCTCCGGGACGATGACCTCCGCCTCGCCGCTCAGCGTAACGTAGCGCTGACTTTGTTGATTAAAGCTTGCAACGCGATGACGTACGAGCTGGTGGGTCAAAGCCCTGCTC
>JAVBUQ010000072.1:0-27402 GCA_031555185.1 Coriobacteriales bacterium | reverse complement strand
TATGGCACCCAGGAACTGGCAGAGCTTCGCGGCACCGTCGCGCAAAAAATGGCGCTTCACGGCGCTGGACAAACATTTTCCAGCTCAGGTCAGGTGCAGGTAGGACAGGCACAGGCATGGCAGGTACAACAAGCACAGGGTGTTGCGCCTTCATTAAAAGCGACAAAGGACCTGGACGGCTCTGATGACGATGCCATCGATGCCCTGGTCAGGCGTGTGTATGCACAGCTCAAGGATCAACACGTTTTTTAGGAACCCATTAGAACAGCCGGGAACAGGTACAACAGGTACAAAAGGTACAACAGGTACAAAAGGTACAAAAGGTACAAAAGATAGGAAAAGAGATCTCTTTAGGAGAGCAAACCGTAAGAAAGGAAACAGGAGGAAACACAATGGATAACCAGATTGCGCTCGGAATGATTGAGACCAAAGGGCTCGTAAGCTCTATCGAGGCAGCCGATGCCATGGTCAAGGCGGCAAACGTCACTCTCATAGGCAAAGAGTTTGTCGGTGGCGGACTTGTGACGGTCATGGTAAGAGGAGACGTAGGAGCGGTAAAGGCGGCCACCGATGCCGGAGCTGCAGCAGCAGACCGTGTAGGTGAGCTCATCTCTGTACACGTCATCCCACGTCCCCATAGTGAGGTTGAGCAGATCCTTCCCAAGCTGGGTAAGTAGTGGATGCAGAGAATCGTTCGTTTATGTCCTTTCTAGTTGAGACAGGGATACGAGTATGCGCCTCATTACTGAAGAGGTAGTTAAAAAGATTATAGAGGCAGGCAAATTTGTGAAAGAAGGCAAGCTTTTGATGCCTGCCGACTGTCTGCTCACGCCCTCTGCAAAGGCGGTTGTCATAGATAATAAACTCAGACTGGTCCAGGGTAATGAGACAGAGCAGACTTCGGGTAAGGTGTTTGCAGGTATCCCAAAGGGAGACAGTGTCTCTGACCTTGAACGTGACACGTCAGGCGCAAAAGGACGTTACACCTTAGCGGACGGAAACCCTATAGAAGAAAAACCCGAGCATTTAACACAGCTTTCGGGCACCCTGCTTGTTGCCAAAGATGATCTGCGTATTCGTCTGCGTGGCGAAGTAGATCTGCTGATAGCCGAGCTTCTTAAAGTACAGCTGCGAAGTGCCGCACTGGGGTGCCAGACTTTGGTAGATGAGTTACAGGATGTCTATGACTTCATAGGAAAGCTCAGTCGCGCCGAAGTGCTCGACGAAGCCTTTACGGTTGAGAAGGTTATTGGACTCTCTTATGCGGATCTCCGGGAGATATCCCATAATCCGCGACGCTATTTTGGGCGTGAGCATCTCTTTACTATCAGCTATCAAGATGGCGAGCTCACGATATTGCTCAACGCGTTACGAGCCCTGTCACGGCGCTGCGAACTCACCTTTTATGAAGCCTTTAAGCTCAAAGACGGAAGCACCTCCAGGCAGGATTTGATGGAGGGTTATAACAGGCTCTCCTCTGTCTTCTACATCTTAAGTCTGCGGGCAGTTACCAATGGTTATGGTGAGCGGTGATGACGCACGTAGTAGACATGCTCATAGATGATCTCACTACCCTGGTGCTGGCTGAGGTGCGCGAGGAGCTGGCGGCACAGGGTTGGTTTCAAGTTGAGGCTTCAGGTCGTCATGTGCACCTTAAAGCACAGGACGCCATGAAACTCTTTGGCGATGACTATGCGCTCAGCTGGCGAAAATATCTCAGTCAGCCGGGTCAGTTCGTTGGTGAGCAACGTATCTCGCTTGTTGGCCCTCAGGGCAGACTTGACGGTGTAGTTGTTATTGGGCCAGAGCGTTCACGCACACAGATAGAAGTCTCTCTTACCGACGCCGTTCTTTTGGGCGTAAAACCACCTTTTCGCGACAGTGGAAACCTGGAGGGAACTCCAGGCATCCGCATAGAATACGGTGACGCCCACATAGAAACCGATGGTGGTGTGATAATTGCCGAACGGCATCTTCATATGAAACCCGAGGCTGCAAGAGCTCTTGGTCTTGTTGACGGAGATCGTGTGGATTTTGTGCTGGACTCGCCCAGGCCGATAACCTTCAGGAACGTCAAAGTGCGTGTTGCAGATACCGCAGACAACTTCATGCATATTGACTATGACGAAGCCAATGCTGCCGGGTTTTCCGCTGGTATGTTTGGATTTATCTGCAAGTACAGCCTCAAAAGAAAAACCGAAGGCTGAATAAACGCAACTACGCACCATCAGTATTTAGATAAGTAAGCACACTGCTGAGAACTGACAGTAAGGAGGGTTGAATGGACATGGATATCGAAAAACTGGTTGATGAGGTCGTTCGTCGGCTGATGATATTGATAGAGAAAGAGCAGGCGCGTGATGTGGGCTCGGTAGACACTGTGTCAGGTGCTACCACTGTTGCTCCTCGTTGCAGCAAGGCTGCCGCAGGAAAGAAAATCCTGGTAACGGAGGCTGAGGCCATGGAGATTAAGCAGAACTCCACAGTCAACTACCCCAAAGGCACCATCATCACGCCTCTGGCCAAGGATGTCTTTAAGCAACGCAACGTTAAGGTTGTCTGCGAGTAGCGACGTTTGAACCCGCCGTGCTGGTCAGGCTGATAGCTCGTTCCTCTCCCGTTCGCAGCAGACATCAACTCACTCAAGTGGTTCGTTTGTTGCTGCTCTCGAGTGTCCGTCACTCCGCTATCAGCCTGACCAGCACTCACGAGAAGAAAGCTGAGAGCTCGTTCCTCTTCCGTACGCTCACTGTCATTGCGAGCGTAGCGAAGCAAACCAGGTATGATCTGTTTTGATTGTTTCGGCACTACCTTCTTTGCAATGACAAGGAGAAAGCGTTTATGACATTGTTCGCACGCAGTACAGCAAACGAGAACAGCGAACTCTCAGCCTGACCAGCACTCACGAGAAGAAAGCTGAGAGCTCGTTCCTCTCCCGTTCGCTCACTGTCATTGCGAGCGTAGCGAAGCAAACCAGGAATGTATTGTTTTGATTGTTTCGGCACTACCTTCGTTGCAATGACAAGGAGAAAGCGTTTATGACATTGTTCGCACGCAGTACAGCATATGAGAACAGCGAACTCTCAGCCTGGCAAGAAGTGACAGAAGAAAGAGTGCAAGCAGTATGAAGTTGAGGATTGCACATGTTTTACAGGCCGCACGGGACGCAGGGTTTACCGCTGCCTGTTCTGTGGAGATGAGCGCACTCCGCTTTCATCCTGAGACCCTGGGGCTCTGCCGTCAAAACCTCTGCGGCGAATATGGTAATAACTGAAGTTGTCCCCCGCATTGCCCAACACCTGAGCAGATGTCGGAGTGCAGTGTGATCTATGCGGCAGGCGTTTTGGTACAGACCCGCAGCGTGCTGAGATTTCACGACGATACCGAAACGATAGGCGTGATGCGCAACACGCATAATCGTCATTTCTATACTTTTGCAGAACAGATGAAACGTCTGTATGGCGCAGTCTTGCCGATGGGCTCGGGGGAGTGCAGGATATGCAGGCACTGCAGTTGTCCGGATGCTCCCTGCAGGCACCCAAAGAGAAAAGTCTCCGCCATGGAGGCATATGGCCTCTATGTGCATGAGGTCTGTGAGGCCTCCTGCATGGACTACCAATATCACGCCCAAGATCGCACAATGGCGCTCATCAGTTGCGTGCTCTTTCCTGGTTAACCTGTAACGAACGCATACAATGCTCTGGTTTTGCCAGAGAAATTGCCCGGTGTCCTGCAGAAACTCTTATGATTTCTGTATGCCCCACGCACGGCGTACCAGTTTGGAAATAATTCCTGTTAGGATAGCAGACGGGTATCCTTTGGAGAATACCTCCTGCCAGCGCAAAGGGTAGCACTATGTGAAAAGGGCGTCTCTGCCAAGGCAGGTCAGGACTCTGTAATCTCAAACCCTTCCGCATCTAACTGCGGTGCGCCTTCGGCTATACGGCGTTTGACCAGGCGTGCGGCGGCTGGTATTGAGGCCATGAGGGCAACACCCATGATAACCGCAGCAACAAGCGCCATGATCCAGGCTGGTATAAAGGTAAGGAAGGCATCAAAGAGTACACCTGAGACCACCGCGCCTATCGCCGCGCCTAAGAGTTCAAAGGCAGTGACTATGCCGGTGACCAAGCCCAGATCTTTCTTTCCGTATTCTTTAACTACCATGATGGGCGGACAGACCGTACCCATGCAGGTGCCAAAACCAAAGGCTACCGCGGCGACGATGGGCCCAAAATCGGTGGCAGGAAAGCAGAGCGCTATGGCGGCGACGATACAGGCTGCCGTGCCAAGAAGGGTACCGGCGCGCAAGCCAAATCGGTCGTAGATGGCACCAAGCGATATCTTGGCAACAATGACAACAGCCAGATACAGCGACCACACATATCCCGCCCAGATCGTGTCATGACCACCCGTAACGATGATCTGCCCTTCAAGATCAACGGAGGTCATATTGGTAATGGAGTTAGTAATGACGGCACCATTGATAATACCCATGGCTACAAAGCCAAGGATCAGGATCCAGAAACCGCCATTCTTTCGCAATACCTTCCACCCTACCGAAACCGTCACCGGTGTATCGCTGGACTTGTCTTTTTCTTCCAGAGCGCCACTTTCCGCTCCATAGGGCAGTAGACCCATATCTGCCGGGCGATTGCGAAATGCCACAAGGATGATAGGCAAAGCTGCGATAGCCGCAATAACCGCCAGTACCAAAAATGCCGGACGCCACCCCCAGTATTCGATGATATTGCTGGTAACAGGGGAGAGGATCACCCATCCTACGCCAGACCCGCTGAGCGCAATAGAGACCGCCAGGCCACGCTTTAAGGTGAACCAATTAGCGGTGACGACACTGGCAAGCAGGCGTGTGCCAGCCACGACGACCATGCCGGCAACGATACAAAGCGCATAGAGTTGCCAGACCTCGGTAATAAAAGAGAAGAGTACCAGTACCACAGAGGTTGTGATGACAGTAAAAGCGCCTAGAATACGTGAGGAAACCTTGTCGACCAAGGCACCAAATGCAAGAGAGGCAAAGATTGCCACTACGGTACACAGAGACACGCCTGTATTAAAGGCTCCCATGCTGATATTAAGATCCGCAACAATATGTGCCTGAAAAAGAGGAATGCAGTTGACAAATATGGTGTAGCAGGTTGCCATCAACATAAAGCCGCCGGCCACAACCCACCAACCGTAAAAGATCTTACTTTTCTTCTTTGCTGGCTGTGCTCCGTCTGTCATTGTCATCCTCCAAGTTTATCGAGATGTGTAAGTAACTGTATATAAAACCCTACGCCGCGCTTAAAGCTCTCAACATCCAGGTTTTCGTCTTTTCCGTGGATGGTGGAGCGTTGCTCTCCTCTAAAGAGGAACCCGGCAAAACGATAGGTGTGAGGGCAGATGAGAGCAAAGTGGCGAGCATCAGTGCAGCTGCTTTGAATATAAGGTGCTATACCTGCCGTGGGGTACACACTGTGAGTGACTTTACGCAAATAGTCAAATACCTCATCGTCATAAGGAGAAACCGGCGAGGGATTGATAGGGCCTACCACGTTATAACGGGTGTCCTCGTCTGCGATACCCGCTTTGGAAAAGTATCCCTTGAGACGACCCAACGCCACCTCAATGTTCTCCTGAGGATCGATACGCACATTAATCGTGGCTTTTGCCTCCCGTGGTATGACATTGGCAGCCTTGCTTCCTTCCAGCTCAGTAAGCGCGTAGGTGGTACGCACCATAGCAGCAGTCTCGGAGTTACGCTTCATGATCATCATCACTATCGGACGGAAAAGCCAGAGATTTCCAAACACCAGCCTGAGCCCCAGCCCCCCGTGTGCCGCAAGCTCCTTAAGTGTTATCTCTATAGGTTTGGAGAGCTGTACCGGTGCAGGTGATGTGATCATTTCGTTGAGCGCACTGACCAATTTTGCGGGAGCATCCTGAGGAGATGGCGTGGCTGCATGTCCACCTTTGGAGGTGACTTCACAAAAAGCAGTAAGAAAGCCTTTCTCTGCCACACCAATCGCAGCAAACTCACAGGATACACCCAGAGGCGCGTTGTCGATGACCGCTCCTCCTTCATCCAGGACAAAACGGGGTGTGATACCTCTGCTGGAGAAGTACTCTGCCATCTGTTTACCTGTAAGGCCCATATCCTCTTCGGAGTTGGAAGAGCAGAGATAGACATCGCAGGGTGGTGTGTAGTTCAAAGACAGCAGATAATCGATAGCTTCCAGGATGCCCGCAAGAATACACTTGGTGTCCACAGAACCCCGTGCATAGATCTTTCCGTCTACAATCTCGGCAGCAAAGGGATCATAGGTCCATTCGCCTTCATTGGCAAAAACCACATCATGGTGTGACATCAAGACAACGGGGGCTGCCTCAGCGTTGCGCCCTGCCCAGCGAAGCAGGATACCGTAGTCATTGATCTTTGTGAGCTCCAGCGCAGCAAAAACCTGCGGGTAAAGCTCCTGAAGTTTGGGAATAAACGTTTCAAAAGCACGGTGATCGGCCTCGGGATCTTCCGCCGCCCAGACAGTCTTGCTTTGCAGTATGGCACAAAAGCGCTCCACCGACCTCTCATCACCAAAGACTTCAGGAGAAGGGAGAGGGTTTGAGACTTGCGTGGGATGCAACAGCATGGCGTTGATGAGTAGGATCACGGCTAATACGACGATAACACCAATTATGGCACCAACTATGATCAATACGACACTCATGCTAAACATCCTTCTGCCCTTGAGACACATTATCTGCAGTGCCATACATAGTAACACGAGCCCACGACAAGAACGAAACGTTTATGCGACCTATGAGCGCCTTCAATACAAAACCTACGGTGCCTTCTGTTGAAAAGAAGCAGATATGCAGAAGGCCGGCTTGCCAGCTGTTAAGGTCTGGGGCTCAGGGCTGGTTCTCACATACTATGTTGATCAGGCGCAAGGTCTCTCCTTCGCAGCTGAACAGAACATCAGGTAACCAGGGTAGGAACATCCGTGCTTTAAGAGTCCGTAGGTAGTCCGATCAGGTCTTGACAACAAAAATCAAAATGATATGATTTTGATATCACACATCCGATAGGAGGTTGTTCTTATGACAGAGAACGCAAAGATGATCAATGACGAAAAAATCGCTCCTCACAGCAGCGGTATGCTTGTCCTGTTGATAATCATCATAGTTACGCTTGCTGCCGTAGCAGCAATGGTGTTTGGAATTATTGGATTAGATTCCGGCAGCCCCACAGCACTCGACATCACGCTTTTTGTGGCAAGTTTGGTCTGGATTGCCTTTCCCATGTGGTTTCTCGCTATGGGACTCAAAGTGGTTCGCCCTAACGAAGCCTATGTGTTCACACTATTTGGAAAGTATTTTGGCTCCCTTAAAAAAGACGGGTTCTATTTTGTTAATCCCTTTGTGAGCGCAGTCAATCCACTTAAAGTCAATGCAGCGTTTGAGGCGGCCATGAATGCCGGCAAACCCGGCAAAGGAGGAGAGGGCAAAGAAAAGGCTACGAGTGTCTCTTCTTCAACCAAGAGTAGTCGCATATCGCTTAAAGCCATGACCCTCAGTAACAACAAGCAAAAGATCAATGATCTCCTTGGTAACCCTATAGAAATCGGTATCGTTGTGGTCTGGCGTGTGGTCAATACGGCCCGTGCGGTGTTTAATGTAGACAACTTTGAGGACTATCTGAGTATGCAAAGCGACTCTGCCTTAAGGAATATCGTGCGTCTTTACCCGTATGATGTGCCGGGTGATGAAGAAGGAGAAATGAGCCTCCGTGGAAGCAGCCAGGAGATCGCAGTGAGGATCTGTGAGGCAATCCAGGAGAAGGTAGAGGTTGCCGGGATCGAGGTATCTGAGGCACGCATCACCCATCTTGCCTATGCCCCGGAGATTGCTGCAGCAATGCTGCAACGCCAGCAGGCAAGTGCCATCGTTGATGCCCGTGCTCTTATCGTCAAAGGTGCTGTAGGTATGGTGCGTCAGGCATTGGATGAGCTGGATGAGACGGACGTTGTGACTTTAGACGAAGAACGTAAGGCTGCAATGGTCTCAAACCTCCTGGTAGTGCTCTGTGGCAACAAGGATCCTCAGCCTATCGTTAACAGTGGTAGTCTGTATTAGATTTCTGTAGGTAGCGCAGACGCGAGGGACACCACCCATGGCTGACGATAAAAAGAAGAAACAGGTGCCGCTCAGGTTATCTGCTCAGCTCTACAATGAGCTGGCCTCCTGGGCGGCCGATGATTTTCGCTCTGTCAACGGGCAGATAGAGTACCTGCTTTCCGAGGCAGTAAAAAAACGCAAGGGAAAATAACAGATATTCACGCGCAGGCAAAACGGTTTGTAACACAAAACTCCAGCTAGCGCCCAACTTCCAGGCTAAGCAGGCTGTCCTGATAGTTGCCCCGGACCTCAACGCTGTACTGAGGGAACAGGTTCATCCAGACAGGCCAGCAGCTGATCCACCACATAGCCGTTGTTGAGATCAAATGCGGCTTCAGGTTGATACCCTCTCAATACATCGGTAAAGTAGATGTCTTTGATCACACCTGCGATCTTGTCCTTGCTCATTCCCACAGAGGCACATTCCCATACCAGATGTGCCGTCTTCTCTGTCCAGTATCGAGCATTCTTGAGATACTGCAGGGCCTCTTCGCCATCGAGAACATGTTGATGGCTGAGTAGGATATGCTCCGGATGGAGCGCCTCTGCCTTGCTTATGGAATCCAGACTGTCGTAATATCCGGTAAGGCACACTGGCTGAACCATCGTCTCACTTACCATGACTCCTAAAGACTCTGAGCCAAAGAGCAGGCGCTCTTCCGGACACCAGAGCATGAGAGAATCACGCGTGTGCCCGGGAGATTCAATAATCTCGAGTGCAACGCTTCCCATGTCAATAATGCTGCCGTTCTCAACAACCTCGTCTATCGCCAGCCTGTCCAACAACGAATAATCTATCGTATCCGCTCGTGAGAGATCTGCCATGCCAAACTCGCGAGCCTCTTTGACAGCCTCAATGTTGAGATTGCGTATTGTTTCACGGGCTCCGGGACGCTCAAGGACTCGAGCTGCATGCGCGCCACCGAGTCTGATAACCTGAGGCCAGCGCTCTTTGATCCAGGGGCTGCCCGAAACATGGTCATAGTGTGAATGAGAAAGAAAAAGAAAATCAAGGGGTCTGCCATGCAGGAGATTTTCTACCTCCGCTACCAGAAGTGGTGCGCCGTAGGCAAATCCGCTGTCATAGAGCAGGGTGCTTTCGCGCGTGGCTACCAGATAAGCATCCCCGCCCGGGCTGCCCACTTTATCAATTGTCAGTACGTCAGTTTCAAACACTCTCATGCTTAATCAGTTCCCATTCTGTACTACTTCTCTTACCTCTGCATCAGGGTCAATGGACAATGAGCCGGAGGCATCTACTCTGTCTATTTTACAGCCAGGGCCTATGGTGATGTCGTGACCGCTCACTGTACGGGCGTGCACACCCCGCAAACTGATGGTTGTGGCCTCAATGAGGTCTACTTTGGAGAAGTCATGGCTCCCCACTGCCTCTTTGAGTCTGACCCACATCCTGAAGAAAAAGGAACGGGTAAAGGATTGGATAGAGATATTGTCACCAACGATCTCATTGGCGTTTATGAAACCCTGGGCATCGATACGGTCGGCTGAGACCTGGCCATCAGTACTCAGGATGCCGTCACATACGATACGATCTGCCTCGATCTTGCTGCCATGCACCGTCACAACACCATCGATATCCGCCTTGGTCGCGCGCAGATTGCCGTCGATTGTTACAACTCCATGAGCATCCAGACTTTGACAGTTCACATCACTTCTCGCGTTAAACACTCCATCAATATCCATATGCCCAACTTCTATGGGACCTTCCGCAGTAGCAACACCATTGATATTAAGATCGCCGTAGACTCCACCGGGAAAGCTTATAACGCCCTCAACCCTGCCTTCTTCCATGTTTCCCACGCCTTTGAATGATCCAGGATTAGTCATGGTCTATCCTTCCTCTGAGAGATCTGTTTTTCCATTGTTGAGTGCCTTGAGTGCTTCGGCAAGCACACTAGTCTTTGTTTTATCTTCGACCTCAGCCTTGTCAAGAGCCGAAGAGAGGGTTGCAATTGCCTTGAGTGATGATTCGGAGAGACTCGTCTTGTCCCAATCAAGGTCAAGGCGGTCTATGAATCCCTCGCTCATGTCGGTCACTGCAAGGAGGGTCTTACGGAGATCTTGCTGCCCCGGCATGCGCTCAAGTCGCTCCCGGATCTCTGATAGGGACAGATCATCCTTCATTGACTGTATCCCTTTGACCCTCTCCAAAACGAGTTCTCGGGGAAAGAACGTCTCCTGTCCGGTAAAGGCACTCCGTTTCTCAAACCACTCCTCTGGAATCAGCCCTTCTCGTTTCCATCGGTAAAGCTGGCCATAGGATATTCCTGTCTGTTTCAGAAGCTCCTTTTTTGATATCTCATTGGGGGAGGGAGCTTCTACGGGAGTAACCTCGATAACAATCTCATCTGGTACGTTGCTCATGCGCGACCTCCATTCAAACAAAACGCAGAACAAAACATTGTTACGCAATATAACAATGTTTTGTTACGATGTCAAACGAGACTACTGAAAGTTGGAATACAGCAGTTAAAAACCTGCATCTTCTGCATCCTTGATGAGCTTGGCGTAGATACCCTCCTCTTCCTCGAGCCATTCTTCTCTGCTGAGTTGCCAGGCATGGACATCTCTGTCCATGAGGGCGAGATTCTCAAGGATGATGGGGAACCAGGGAGAGGGTACTGCTACCATGATGGATCCGGATTCATATACTTTGCGTGCTGTGCTGCCGTGGCCGGCGCCCATCACAATATAGTTGACCTTGCCCGTGAGCTGGGGATATGAATAAAGCCATGAGCACATGAAGACCGGCGTAGACTTTGATTCGTACATCTCTCCGGTAGAGTAGGACATAGCCCGCAGTATCTTCTCGCATTGATTCATGGTGCCGTTGAATACCAACAGGTCAGGCTCAAACCCAAGCACATCGAGTTTGGAAAAGGCTACATAGTTCACCGCCCCCTTCTCAAAGGTCGTGTAATGTCTCATGCAGCGCATGTTAGCCCCAGCATCTTTAAAAATATTCATGCGCTCGCCAATGAGTCCGGCTTCTGCCCAGCCAGGAGTATCTCCCAGCATACCCATGGCGCCCTTACCCATGCAATTCTCATTGTCCTTATCCATGTAGAACGGCTCATTGCGGATTTGAGCTTCTCTGACCATCTCGCAGAGAGCCAGATCGACATCAAGGCGCTTAATGGTCTCAGGTTTAAAGAACTCAAACTTTACTGCCACAGGCGGGTTGTCAAACTCAAGCTCTTTGAAGACAGAGAAATCATGCTGAAGCGGATTGATGGCCATAAGAATACCCTCCTCGTGTCAGGGTTGCCTATGACTACAGGCAACGTGGGCTGGTTATATCTGAAATTATTAATGAATATAGACTAACCAGGCGACAGAAACATCAGGCTAAGCAACCGATTTTCATGCCAGCACTCAGAATGCAAGTGCTAAAAAGGCATGAGAGTGGAGTAGAATGCGTGAGATGGAATAAGCAGTAACAAGAGGAAATATCATGAGTATAAAAATCGCGCTCTTGCGTGGTGTTAACGTGGGTGACAAAAACATCATATCGATGGCAGAGCTCAAAGAAGAGTTAGGTCAGCCGGATATAGCGACGTAAAAACGTATAGTAATAGCGGAAACTTACTTTTTTCGAGCGACATCGACACATCAGGGCTCAAGGAAATATGTGAGGCTCTTATCACCGACGCCTTTGGTCTTAACATTACCCAGGGTATGATGTGAGAAAGAAGAAACTTATGCATGTTCATATCGTTTACTGTCATCCCAGCGAGAACTCCCTCACAGCTGAGGCGCGCGACGCTTTTATACAAGGACTTGAAGATGCTGGAAAGACCTGCACAATGAGCGATCTCTATAACATGGATTTTTTGACAGATATGACAGAGGCGGAATATCTCCGGGATGCTTTCTATGACACAAAGCCGCCTTTGGCACCGGACGTGCTTGCCGAGCAAAGACTTATTAACTCTGCTGATGCGCTTGTCTTTATATATCCCGTGTTTTGGACGGAAGCTCCTGCCAAGTTGGTTGGCTGGTTTGACCGGGTGTGGAGCTACGGTTTTGCTTATGGAGCCGAGGAGACTAAAGGGGGCTCTAACAAGGAAGTATACCAACCTGGCACTACAATACAGCCTATGAAGACTTTGGAAAAAGCTCTTGTTATTGCCATTGCCGGCAACACAAAAGAAACACTCCAAGAACAAGGACGCTTACAGTCCATGGAAAATGTCATGCTGGACGACCGCATTCACGATCGTGCCAGACAGAAGGAGTTTGTTCTGTTTGGTGGTACGGAACGTAATAATGTCTCCCTTCGAGCACAGATGCGCGATGAACACCTAAAGACGGCATATCGTTTAGCATATGAGTTGTGATGCGAAGAGCAACGGGCTAAGCTACGGGGGCACTACTCGATAGGCAAAGAAACAAAGTGCCAGGGAGTGCTCCCGAACTTTAAGGAGAGTGTTTTATGAACGATGCTCTTGAGCAACTGCTTTGATAAAACGCGATAAGGAAACGCTTTATGGCTGGTGTTTAGGGAGGGACTCCAAGAGCCTCCATGGGGAGGTCTCCTCTAAAAGGAAGGAAACATAGGATGGAGAGAGTCAGATTTGGACGCACAGAGTTGATGGTCAGTGAGATCGCGCTTGGTGGCATACCCATCATGAGGGTCTCAGAAGCCGAGGCGGTAGCGGTTGTGCGTGAAGCGCTTGCGTTGGGTATCAATTTCATTGATACCGCCAATGCCTATGACGACAGCGAGTCCAAGATCGGTGCAGCTATCCGTGGTATCCCACGCGAGGAGCTTGTCCTGGCAACTAAATCCCAAGGCACTACACCTGCACACCTTACCAAGCACCTCGATAACAGCCTCAGGATGCTTGGCGTAGATTATGTGGATATCTTTCAATTCCATAATGTCAATGCACTGGAGAAGAAGGATCGGATCCTCTCTGAGGGCGGTAACCTGGAATGGCTACAGCAGCAGATCAAGGCCGGTAAGGTCCGCTTTCCTGCTTTCTCAAGCCACAGCGTTGCCATAGCGCTTGAGGTCATGCGTTCGAATGCTTTTGATGTCGTGCAATTGCCGCTCAATTTTGTTGACAGAGAAGCTGAAAAGGCACTGCAGCTCGCCCGAGAACTCGATATGGGATTCCTCGCCATGAAGCCGATGGGTGGCGGGCTGCTGAGCGATGCCGGTCCTGCCTTTCGTTACCTCATGCAGTATGAAGGTATTGTGCCCGATCCCGGTACCGAGACAGTTGAGGAGTTGCGCGAGATCGTGGCCATTGTCGAGGCTAAAGAAAAGCTAACTGCCGAGGACGAGGCAGAGATCAAAAGGGTATGCGAAGAGTTGGGCACCACCTGGTGCCACCGTTGCGACTACTGCCAGCCCTGCCCACAGGGTATACGTATCAGCTCAGCACTCTGCACTAAGAGTACCTTTTCACGGTTTAATGCAAAGGTTGCTCACGGCATGACTGACGAGTCTATCGAGCAAGCTCGTGGCTGCACCGAATGCGGCACCTGTCTGCCGCGCTGCCCTTACAACCTGGACATCCCCACATTGCTCAAGGAGAATATCTCATTCTTTGACACGTTGGAATAAAAGCCTTTATTCCTTAACGACTTGACTCTGACATTATGCCAAAGGTGATGTATTTGCACGCAAACCTGCTCACATACCAAGCTTGAGGCAGTACCGTGAACTAAGTGAAACTGCGCCGTTTATCATGATGGAGAGGCATTGTTACCCGAGCGCACTGGTTCCGTTACCCTTCTTCCAGACTACAGGAAGTATAATGAACCGCTGCTTTGCGGTAGTGATTCGAGTGAACAGGCAGAAAGGAATCTGTGTGAAAAAGGGCGATGGAGGAGCACTGCAGAGAATAAGCAGGATGATCCAAAGCCCCAGAATGCTCTTTTCCATCCTTTCTGTTGCCTGCTATTGGAGCATAGTATTCCTGACTTTTTGGAGTGGGCCTTTTATTGGGGACAGTTCGTCTGCGGGAGACATTGGTGCTTCGTACAGGATCTGGTGTTTGTCAGGGCAACTGCTTGGCCTTGCCGTAGTGGTCTTTTTCTGGAAGTCTGTCTCCACCAATAAACGCCTCAGCGTATTGGTGTGGTTGGGAGCAGGGCTCTCAACCCTCGTAATCGTTCCAGGGCTTTTTGGTTGGTTTGGGCTTGTATTGCCCCTGCCGATCTCTGTTGGCTGCTATCTGTTATTTGGATGCGGCATTGCCTGTTTATTGAGTCGCATAGCTTTTATACTCGACGAGATATCCGGGCCAGAACTCTGTTCGGCTCTGGCCTTGTCGGTGTTGGCATCGTGTTTGATCTGTGTGCTGTTCATCGTGGTTTGTCCGCTCCTGGGCCTGCTTATTCTTCCATTGTTGTGCGGCGTGTTCACGTATCTGGCAAACGGCAAACGAAAAACAGCCAGCAGGCATGATTTTCAGGGTGTGACATTCAGCGCCATCCCTGATTCGCCTGCTTTGCCCGTTTACCGGCAGTTCTTTGTGCAGATTTTGTTCTATAGCATCGTTTTTGTGTTAATGCAGTATTTTGAGGTAAAAGTTGACCTGGGCTTTCAATACCGTGCCGTCTATTGGGTGATCATACTGATAACAGGTGTTGCGCTCCTGGTCTATAGCCTTTTTATCAGGCGCTATGTCTCTCCCCAGAGTTTTCTTTGGTTCATGTTCCCTCTCGCTGCTCTTGGTCTGCTGCTGGTGCCCCTTGTCTCACAAGAATATCGTTTTCTAGGCTGGTTGCTGGTTTCCTTTGGCTTTACCTTCTTTGACATAATGAGCATGTTTCTGCTATCGGGCTTTATAAAGTTCAACAATCTTTCTGTTGTACGCTATTTTGCCATGGGACGCCTGGCAAACGCTCTCGGCATGGTATTGGGTTGGGGTTGCGGCATGCTGTTGTTCTCTTTGCTGCCCTTTGATCAACAGATTATCAGCTATACTTCCGCCTTATTGGTAGTCGTGCTCGTCATACTGTTGGTTGCCTTTCGCAGGCCAAGATCATCGGGGGAGTCACCAAGTCGGGAGGAGCACTGGTCTGAGGTGCCTGCCGACACCGCGGCACCTCTGTATAAGCGTACCTGGCAGGATTGTTGTGAATACCTGAGTGTGCGTTATGGACTTTCTCCGAGAGAAAGTGAGGTGTTCACCCTCCTTTCTCGTGGACGTTCACAAAAATACATAAGTGAGCACCTGTTCATCTCACAGACAACGAGCAAGACCCATTCCTATCGCATCTATAAAAAACTCGATGTCAATTCCCAGCAAGAGCTTATCGACCTGGTAGAGGGGTTTCATTCCCCCTGAGCCTCCTTCATCTGGCACCTCTCTGTATGCAAATATATGTTTGTAGTCTCCTGGTAGTATCTACAGATATCATGCTTCAAGACGATACAACCAATCGTTCTGGAACAGTACTGTTCTCAGAGTGACGGGCTTATGGCTGCGCAGGAGAATGTGCCTCCATCGCCCCAAACATCCCTGAACATAATTCTTAAGGCTCATCATTGTCTGAAAGCTTGGTGAGCAAAAACCTGGCGAGCACAGGAATACCTTTCATTACGCCGATACACGGCCAGGAGATGGAAACAGAGAAGACCTTTACCCCGTGGAAAATAGGCATGCTGTGCCTTTGCGCCAGCAGGAAGGCCTATTGCCAATAAAGAGTGTGTGCAGGATATTTTGCACACAAGAGAGACTGGAGGATTAATGGCAACATCGAGGAGAGATTTTCTCAAGGGCTCTGCGCTGGCTACGGCCGGGATCGTGTTTGGGTCCTCGTTCGTAGGAATGAGCGGATGCACCAGCCAGGACACGCAGGTGCAGCAAGGCCAGAACGAAGCCAGAGAAGCCATCTTGCATGAGACCGATGTACTCGTCATCGGCGGTGGCTGTGCGGGCACAAATGCTGCGCGACGCGCCACCATGCTTGGACAGCGGGTTACCTTGCTTGACAAGGGTAAGTTCGGTCATAGTGCGACATCTGGCATCAACTGGGGCCAGGTCATCACCACGGCAGAGTTTACCAACGATAACGGCGAGCGGGCGCTCTGGGGAGCGATAAAAGACTATAACGGTATGATCAACCAGGACTGGGCAAAGGCTGTGGTACAGGCATCTATCGATGCAAAGATAGCAACCTCTAACGAGCAGCTAGGCGTGAGCCTGCAACGCAATCCAGACGGTACGGTCAAAGGTCTTGAAAAAGATGATGTCCCCGTGCATAACGTTGCGGAGAACCGTGTCAAGGTAGCTGCTCAGTACCTCAGACGTACAGGGGCAGAGATTTACCAATACATGTATGCCCTTGACATACTGTTGGATGAGGGCGGACACGCAGCAGGAGCTGTCGCCATTGACATCACCACCGGGGATGCCCATGTATTCAGAGCCAAGACGACCATTATGGCCACCGGTGGATATGCCTATGCAACAGGACGCTCCAGCTCTGGGCCTGAGACCACCGGCATTGGACAGAAGATATTCTTTGATCATGGTCTCGAGATGATGAACATGGAGTTTTTCAATGTGGACTTGCAGGGCTGGCAGCCTTACGGCATAAAGCACGAGGATGGCTCGGTGGAGACCGCCGTCAACTGCGGCATGACCAACGGAGAGATGTATGACACCATCTATAACGGCAATCATGAGCTCTTTGTAGTCAACCACTTTGCTTCTGAAGAAGCTCCCGAGTTCACCACTCTCTTTGCTGCTGTCCCCCTGCTCTGTATGTCGGAGATCATGGGTGGGCGCGGTACCGAGAACAACGGCATCTACCTCAAGCAGGACGTTGTTGCCGAGAGACACGACCTCAGCTACGGCGAGTTTGTCTACGCCGCCAACGGAGAGGCTACCAAGCGTATTGGTTATGAGATGCCTGAGTACCAGGAGACAGTCGTAAACACCTGCTCAACGGCAGGTGGGCCTGTTTCTCTGAGTGCCACCATGGAAACGGTTATCCCCGGCCTTTATTCCAATCTCCAGAGTTGTCTGGGATGGGGAGCCATGACCGGACACGGCCAGGGATGGTTAAGTGGCGGGGCTGCCGCTGAGGCCGCAAAAACCATGGAGAGTCTGCCGCAGATTTCCTGGGATGACGTACAGACTATTCTGGATCATGCCTACGAACTCCTCGAGGCAGCTCCTCAGGACGGCGTCCGCGCGGTTAACGTCTTTGACAACATCCGCTCGGCTACCAGGAACGGACTCATGTATCCCACTGACGGCACCAGGATACAGGCCTGTATCGATGAGCTGTATCGCATCAAGAACGAGGAACTCCCCAAGATGTACTGCGGCTCCACCTCGCGTATCTTCAATCGTGATTGGATGAACGCACTTGACGTTGAGACCATGCTCACCATCATGATCCCTGCCGCGGAGGCCGCCCTCATGCGTGAAGAATCACGCCCGGATTTTGTGCGCTCAGACTTTCCAAAAAGAGACGATGAGAACTGGTTCAAGAATATCATCGTGACCTACAAAGACGGGCAGTATTCCTACGAGGTCAGAGATGTCGTTGACACCGTCTATTCGGTAGCAGAGATGAAAGAGAAGCTCGCTCCCATAGACATGTCAAACCTGTAGGCTATCCGACCCCTTACCTTGAAAGGCATTGAATTATGACATCTACAGCAACAATCACCGTGTTTCGCTACGACCCTTCTGTTGAGCAGGAGTCATCGTATGTGGACTATGAGGTACCGGTGCCCGACGATCAGGTCATGAATATCCTGAAAGCGTTGCACTATATCAATAAGAATCTCGAACCTATTTCCTACGATTACACCTGCAGGTGTAACTTCTGTGGCCGCTGCGGTATGGTCATTAACGGGGCATCTCAACTGGCCTGTACTGCACGTGTTGAAGCAGGCAAAACCTACACCGTAGACCCCTTGCCAGGCTTTCCTGTCATCAAGGACCTCGTTGTGGATACCACAAGGGCCATGAAGAAGTTTGCCGAGACCAAGATGACCGTAAAGACCCGCGCAGGGCTCCAAAGGCCTCAGCCGCAGGAAGCAGGACTTTGGTGGGGAGATCTGAAAGATCTGAACATGTGCCGCGAGTGCATGCTGTGCTATTCGGTATGCCCCGCTCTTCAAGAAGAAGGCAAGTGGGAGAGTTACTATGGCCCGGGGGCAGTCATGCAGATAACCATGAAGTATCTCGATCCAGAAGATGAAGATGACCGCCTGCGCGAGGCAGTCTACGGAGGTATCTTTGAGTGCCAGCAATGCGGAAGCTGCACAGCGGTATGCTCTGCCGGTATCAGGATTACCGAGCTTATTGCCCTGATGCGTACAGACGCGGAGGCCGCCGGTCTGAGCCCGCAGGGAGACCCAACTCCTGCCTGGCCGCTTATCTGATGAGGTAGTTATTACTATCTGAGGCGCAGACAAAAAGACATAAGCTCCATGAGCTTACCATTGGGCAGAACTATAAGAAGAGCCTTTCAGCACAAAGTGCTGAAAGGCTCTTCGATTAACTCGTTTGTTAAACTCGTTTGCTGAGGGAACATCGCCCTTTGCAAACCTCAGGTGACAGTCTCAGCGCATTATCGAGTCATGTCTCAACGCGGCTGCACACCTCGTTCTCCCTTCCCTATACCTCCTTGATGATGTCATCGACCCGCTCCTTGGCATCCCCAAAGAGCATGGAGGAGTTCTCCTTGAAAAACAGCGGGTTTTGGACACCGGCGTAGCCGGTGGCCATACTTCTTTTGAATACGATGACCTGGCCTGCGTTCCATACCTCAAGCACGGGCATGCCTGCTATGGGGGAGGAGGGATCATCGAGTGCGGCGGGGTTGACGGTGTCGTTGGCGCCTATCACAAGGACCACATCGGTGTCTGTGAGGTCATCGTTGATCTCATCCATCTCAAGCACGATGTCATAGGGTACTTTGGCTTCGGCCAAAAGCACGTTCATGTGTCCGGGCAGACGTCCCGCCACGGGGTGTATGCCAAAGCGTACGTTCACGCCTTGGGCGCGGAGCTTTTGGGTAAGGTCGGCTACGGCAGACTGTGCCTGGGCAACGGCCATGCCATAACCCGGGGTGATGACGACAGAGGAGGCATTCTTTAAAAGCTCTGCGGTCTCAGCCGCGTTTATCTCCTTGTGCTCACCATAGTCTTTGGCCTCTCCCACCACAGCGCCATCACTTCCAAAGCCTCCGGCAATGACGGAGATGAAGTTCCTGTTCATGGCTTTGCACATGATGTAGGAGAGATAGGCACCCGAAGAGCCCACAAGCGCACCGGTGATGATGAGGAGGTCGTTATCGAGCGTAAAGCCCACGGCCGCTGCCGCCCAGCCCGAATACGAGTTTAACATGCTTACGACAACCGGCATGTCCCCGCCACCGATACTTGCCACAAGGTGGATACCCAAAAGTAAGGAGATGGCGGTTGCTGCGATGATGAGGATAAGACCGGTAGAACCTTCAGGCATCATGATGAAAAGCACGGTGAGGATGATAAACACCACAAGGGCACCTATGTTAAGGACGTTATGTGCCGGTAACATGAGCGGGGCAGACTTGATACGGGCAGAAAGCTTCAAGAAGGCCACGATAGAGCCGGTGAAGGTGACCCCACCGATAAAGACCCCTATGAACAGCTCCCCTGAGTGGAGCGGGTCGAAGTGGGCGGAGGCAGAGGCAGAAAGATAACTTACCCATCCTACGAAAACAGCGGCAAGGCCCACAAAGGAGTGGAAAAGCGCGATGAGCTCGGGCATGCCGGTCATCTCTACTTTGAGGGCCCGTATGATACCGATCACTGCCCCTAGGGCCATGGCGGCTAAGATGACGAAGAGGGCCCAGGAAAAGGCCGGGTTCTCCACAAGATAGGTGACTTCCATGACATCGCCGGTAGACAGGTTCGTGCCCTGGGCCGTGTCTGAGATACCGAGCACGGTACCAGCTATGATAAAGACAAGGGCAACTGCCATACCGAGCATGCCAAGTATGTTGCCTCTTTTGGAGGTCTCATGTTTGGAAAGCCCGGCAAGGGCGAGTATGAAAAGCAGACCTGCGATGATGTAGGAGCCTGTGATAAGCGAGAGCGGAACAGCACCAGCGGCACCAGCGATCATATCTTCTGTGATCATGGCTTACTCACTCTCCCTTCGAAAACATACTGAGCATACGCTGGGTGACGGTAAAGCCACCGAAGACGTTGATGGAGGCAAGTAATATGCCCAGTACGGAGAGTATGAGGATGGCGAGGTTCGTACCTGCAAAAAGGTCACTTCCCTGGTCCATGAGCACAAGCCCTAAAAGACAGCCCACGATGATGATGCCACTGATGGCGTTAGTGACACTCATGAGCGGGGTGTGCAGTGAGTGGCTCACGTTACCGATGACATAAAAACCGATGACGACACTTAACATGAGTACCATGAAGTGCCCGATAAGCCCTGAGGGCGAAAAGGCGAAAAGGGCAAGGAGCGCTACGCCACAAAGGGCAAAGACCGCGTACGTGATACGCGGGTCGCGCTTCTTCTTCTCGGGTTTGGGCTCTGTGGGTGCTACGTCCTCTTGTTTGGGGGCAGCGCTTACCTTCACCTCCGGAGGCGGCCACATGACCTTTCCGTCCTTACTCACGAGCATGCCTCGCTGTACGACATCGTCAAGGTTTAAGGTGAGGGCTCCGTCTTTTTCGGGGGTGAGGAGCTTCATTAGGTTCACGATGTTTTGGCTGAAGAGCTGGGAGGCTTGTGTGGGAAGACGTGAGGGAAGGTCGGTATAGCCGATGATGGTGACGTCGTTATCGGTGACGGTGACCTCATCGGGCGCTGAGCCTTCCACATTACCGCCCGTACCTGCCGCCATATCCACGATGACAGAGCCCGGGCGCATGGTAGCTACCATCTCTTTTGTGATGAGACGGGGTGCGGGGCGTCCGGGGATAAGTGCGGTCGTGATGATGATGTCGACCTCTTTGCACTGTGCGGCATACATACGGGCTGCGGCATCGGCATACTCAGCGGTGGCCTCTTTGGCATACCCGTCTGAGCTTTCCTGGCTTTTTGCCTCCACACCCACGAACTCAGCGCCCATACTCTCTACCTGCTCGGCCACCTCTGCGCGTATGTCGGTAGCGCGTACGATGGCACCAAGGGAGTTCGCGGTTCCTATGGCGGCAAGGCCTGCGACCCCGGCACCACTCACAAAGACCTTGGCAGGAGGTACCTTTCCTGCCGCGGTCACCTGGCCGGTGAAAAACGAGCCAAAGGCGTTTGCGGCCTCTATGACAGCCCTATAGCCTCCGATGTTTGCCATGGAGGAGATGACGTCTAAGGACTGTGCACGAGAGATACGCGGTACGGAGTCCATGGCAAGGGTGGTGATGTGTGCCTGAGCGAGCCTTTCCAAAAGCTCAGGGTTTCTCGGCGCGCCGATAAGGCTTATAAGACAGGCATCCTCTTTCATGGATGCGATCTCATCTTCTGTGGGTTCATTGATCTTGGTGATGATATCTGAGGCCCACACCTCGTCTTTTGTTGCTATCCTTGCCCCGGCTGCCTCATACTCCTCGTCTGGGAAGGCTGCCTTTGTACCTGCGCCTTTCTCTATCACTACCTCATAACCCAGCTTCACAAGCTGGACTACAGACTTGGGGGTAGCGCTGACGCGGGTCTCCCGGGGTTCGGATTCTCTCGGAATGCCGATGTGCATGTATTAGTCACGTCCTTTCGGTATTGTTGGTTGGGGTTGGGTTGGTTGGGGTGTTGTTGGTTGGAGCTGGGTTTGTTGAGGCTGCTTGGTTTGGCGTTGTGGCTGCTCTGCTTCTTTAGGGACAGGTGTTAAGAACTGACCAATAACAAGGGCAATAACAGCGGTAGCGCCAGCAACTATAAGTGCAATGGGCATACCAAACGCTATGCCGTTCAAGGCCATGATGGCGGTATAGACTGCAATACCAATGGATGACCCCAGGTTCTGTGAGGTTTGCACAACTGAATTTGCCTGAAAACGAATTTCTTTTCGAATCTGGATCTGAGGAGCAGTGGAGAACGTGACATTTTGCTGCGCGGAATAAAAACCTGCCACCAGCATCAAGACATAGATAGCCCAAACCGAAGTATCCGGATTCAAAAGGAGTATGAAAACAACGGTTATTCCAATACGAACGATCATGCCTGCATTGAAGACCCCTCGTGCCGTACCCTGTCTTGCAATTATACGACCGAGCACAGGACAGATGAACACTCCGAGTACAGCATAGGCAGCAGTAGCCAAGCCAGCTTGAAGCGCCGTGCCGCCCAGGACGTTGAGGATATAGGCAGGCATAAAGAAGCTGAGTGCCATGGTTGAGCAGGTACAGAATAGATTACAGAGTGCAAGCACAACGGTGTTCCTGTCTTTAAGCACCGTCGAAGGTATAAACGCTTTTGCGCGCTTTTTTCTGATATCAAAAACAAGCGCTGCCAGCGAGGCAGCAGACAGTATGAGCAATGCATTGTTGAGGGAGCTTCCAAAAGGTATGTAGCTGTATCCAAGTGAGAGTGACAGTACAAGCCCAACAAGGAAGAGCGTAAGCGCAAAAGCACCGGCGGTATCAAACGATGCGCCCGGCTTGTTCCGCGCCCTGCCGTTGACATCATTTTGGGAGGGCATCTGAGCACTCACAGAGACGGGATGCTCTCGCCAATCCCTCTGCCAGTCAACCTGCTTTTTCTGTACGCGTACACCCAGGAGTATAAAAGCCACGGCAAGCAGCAAAAGAGGCCATCCTACATGAAACGTCGCTCTCCATCCAAGGGTATCGATGATAATACCCATGAGTGCCGGACCCACAAGCATGCCAATACTCGTCATTGTACCTATCACACCCAGATAGACTCCTGCCTGTTTGGCGGAATACATATCACGGATCAGGGAAAAGGCCACCACAAAGATAGAGGCAGACACAACCCCATAGAAGAAATTGACCACAATGATCACAAACATATTGGGTGCCAGAGCGATAACAAAGAGCACCACTGCTCCCAGCAGCAATGACCCTATCAGTAACGTGCGTTTAAGAGCCGGATAACGGCTGCCTGCATATCCATAGATCGGCATGGCGCAAATGGAGAGCAGGCCTGCCACATTGGACGCCAATGGGTATATCTCCATCCCGCCAATATCCGCAGCAGCCATAGGCCATACGGTAAAAGAACCTGTTGAAATGAACCGTGTTGCCAGGGCGGCGATATAGATGCCAATAAGAGTAAACAGTTTTCTTCGGGAAGATGCCTGTGCATAGGGGTTGTCCTGCACCTCCGGTTGGGATAACCGATCTACTGCTACACTCATACGTTCTTCTCCTTGTTGCTGGCATCCATGCTGATAACTCCGAGGTCTTACTCTTCTCTGTGCCTGAGGAGGAATCACTTATTTCCAGGGGTTTTGACCTTGTTTGTTATACTGAGGTTGTGGGGAGCATGCCTCAGTAAAAGAGGCATGCTCTCGGTGCATACTCTTCTTTGCTTACTCCATATCAATGACGACTTTGATGGCTTCTTCTCTGTTCATAGCCATGTTAAGTGCCTCCTGGAGTTGTGCTTGCTCATAGTGATGGGTGATGACCTTGTCGATCCAAGGCGCTTTTTTGTTTGCGAGGATGTCAAAGACCTCTTTGATGTCTTCGTCGTTATAACCACTTGAGCCCATGATGACCATCTCGGAGCTCATCATCATCGGAAGAATGATGGTTTGCGGCTGACGATTAATACCGAGCGTTACCAGACGAGAATTCTCTTTGCGCATTTTGAAGAAATCCTCTACAACGTTAGGCGCACCGGCACAGTCAACGACGATATCTACGTTGATAGCCATACTGCTCTGACGCTGCGGCAGTTCTCCCCAGAGCTCTTTGAGAAATTCGATCTTATCGCCTTCTTCGGGGAGTGGGGCTACAATGACGCCCATCTCTTTGAGAAGAGCCTTCTTATAGTCTGAGAGCACGATGTCAACGGCCACCGGAGTGATACCCTGAGCGATAAGCGCACTCATGCAAAACAGGCCAATGGATCCCGCGCCGTACACCACCACGTTGTCGCCTACTTTTGCTCCTGGACGGTTCTTGCCACGAGTGCCCACGCCAAAGGGCTCGATAAGGGAGGCCTGATCATAGGAGATGGTATCAGGCAGAGGCCAGAGTTCCTTGTAGGGCCTCGCGTTCTTTACCAGAATGTACTCAGAAAACCCGGGGAGTGTGCAGGAATAGCGGCCGGTCATGATATAGGTTGGGTGAGGCCATACACGGTCGCCTACCTTGAAGTCGGTGACTTCTGAGCCGATCTCGGCAACGTAGCCTGCGGTCTCATGGCCAAATTCCGTATCTTCTATGGGTCCCATGGCACCGGTATCAGAACCGCAGATGGATGAACGAACGGTCTTCATTAAAACATCTCTGGGGCCAATCTCATGCATGGGCCACTCTTCAACGGCAACCTTACGATTCTCAAGATCCTTATAGACACCTGCTTTATAGGTAGTAGCCATAACTCTTCCTCAAATCATAGTCTTCGTCGCCTCCCGGCGACTTTTTGTCTTATGTTTACTGCTTTGCATGAAAGAAACATGATTACTTTTGCTTGCTGGGTTTTCTTCACCAAAACAATGGTTTTTGTCTACGCCTGATCAAAAAGTATCCAAACGCAGACCACGCACCTCTGGTTACTGTTGATCCTGTCCGTAATTGGCAGGCCTCTTCAAGAGCAGGATAGGGATGAACATGACGAGGGTGGCAACAGCGGCAACGATAAAGGCAATGGGCATACCCTCCATAACACCAAATGAGGCAATGAGAATGCCGCCGATGGCAGTACCGGGGGCACCGCCGAGGTTCTGGCCCATCTGCACAACGGCATTGGACTGCTGACGCAGTTTAGCCGGTGCCATAACAGAGACGCCTGTTGTATGAGCTGTGGCCATGACGCTATAGACACCACCAAGCACCAGGGCAAGGCCCATAAGCATGAAGATATTTGCCATAGGTGTGAGGAAGAGGATCATGCAGATCAGGAAGATCAACCTACAGGCAGCGCCGAGGAACAACACATTACGCGCATTCCCCGATTTTGCGATCATACGACCAAAGATCGGGCCCAAAAAGAGTCCAAACACAGCAAAGCAGGCCATGATGATTCCTGCCCAGGCAGAGGGCTCCATACCAAAGTCAGTTGGCTGCATGACATAGATAACATAGGTGGGCAAAAAGAAGAATACGAACATATTGGCAAAGTTCATAAAGAAGTTAGACAGTGCCAGCATAACGGTATTGCGGTCCTTCAGGGCAGGAAGTGGTATGACTGCACCATCGCCCTTTTTTCTGATGATAAAGATAAGAACTACAAGGGCGGCAATAGCAACAGCAAAGAGCACATAATTCATTACTGAGCCAAAGGGGATGAAACTATTACCCATGGAAATGGCGAGGATCAGGGGCGCCAGGAATATTGCCACAGCAAAAATGCCCGCGATATCGATATTACCAGATTTATTGGCAAGTACCTCGCCCTCTGCCTTGGTGATCCGTACACCAAAGAACACCATGAGCGCGCCAACAAGGAAAAATGGCCAGAGCATGTGACAGGCTGCACGCCAGCCAAAACCTCCGGCGACAAAACCGGTAAGAACCGGGCTGATCAGGGAGCCAATGGCCATCATGGTACCGATAAGGCCCATGTAGACACCGACTTTGTTTCCCGGGAACATATCACGTATCAGCATAAAGCCGATGACAAATACACCTGCAGACACACAACCATAGAGGGCGCCTGTGATAATGACGGTAAAGATATCCATTGCAAGAGCACGAATGAAGATCACGACAGCGCCAATCAGGACTGAAACTACCAGCAATGGCACCTTAAGGTGTGGGTTGCGTGCTGCAATATAACCCCAGAGAGGCATGAGGATGACACTCACTGGACCACTCAGCGAACTTGCTAACGAATAGACCGACATGGCTTGCGTTGTTCCGGATATCGTATCGAATTCTGTTGCCGCCATAGGCAGCACGATGGAAACACCTGAAGAATGCATAACCGCAAAAACAGTGCAGACATAGATACCAGCAAGTGTCAGCATCTTCTTGCCTGAAGAAGCGTTTTGGAACGCATTTACTACTTCACTCACGCGAATCACCTTCCTTGTTTTTTGACAGAACCTCTCACTACCGGTGACGAACCGGCATTTCTTTTAAATATGGTCGAGCGGTATGGTCGAGCGGTATGGTTGGGCGGTATGGTCGAGCGGTATGGTTGGGCAGCTGAAAACTGAGACTTCTAGGCACCCAATTTGCGCCAGGGGTCGCTTCCGTCCCAGTCTTCGGAGGCAGCTTTGACCATGCCCCAAAAACCTTCAATGGGATTATGTATCTCAAGGTAATGACCCCAGACCTTGTAGGTATCGATATATGCTACCCGCATGCCGGCACCGGAAGTCATCGTGAATAAAGGCTCAAATCCGTTATCGGCAAATAGTTTAATGGCAGCGTCATAGTCGGACACCCAATTTGAAAAATGATGGAAACCATAGTGTCCCAGCTCTTCGTAGGGATTAGGGCCATCGGCACTTACCTGGACGAGTTCGATCTGCAGGTCGCCAAATTGCCCAAAGGCGGTATGCATCGTAATCTCTGTTTCTTCGCCTTTATAGGTGACAATTTGAGACATAGGATCCATGTAGAAAAAGGGGCCAGAGCCAAAGAGCGCGGAATGCTCACGGGCTGCTGTTTCCAGGTCTTCTACGTAATACGAAATCTGATTGGTGGCGTACTCATTGAGGATGCTCTTGGACATAAGTATCTCCTTACTGAGACTCCGTTGGAGTCTCTCGCTCTGCGCTTACCTGAAAGTGCGTAGTCGCGCTCGCAGGCTCGCTGCTCCATCAAGGTACTAAGCTTTTGCTGAGCACCTTACTGCCGAGTGTCAAGGGTTGTGAAACAACCGCAGCGCGGCTTGACCTTGACACGAGTTGATCACAGTCCACCGGGCTGTTACTCTTTTGGTCAAACTCGTAAAACAGAAATATTTGGTTTTGCTGAAAATGTACCGCTCGTACCGCGGGTAATCCTTG
The DNA here is from genome assembly GCA_031555185.1 of Coriobacteriales bacterium. GTDB lineage: Bacteria > Actinomycetota > Coriobacteriia > Coriobacteriales > UBA8131 > WQXH01. Next base: position 129 of record JAVBUQ010000072.1, on the reverse strand, counting down.
GCCAGCTAAGGTCTTGGAGGAGCAGGTGCTGTGGGTGGTTTTGGTGCTCCAGGCGCAGAAGGAGGCTTGGGGGCTCCTGGGGCTCCAGGGGCTCCAGGGGCTGCAGGTGCTTTGGGGGCTCCGGGCATT
>JAVBUQ010000111.1:0-8646 GCA_031555185.1 Coriobacteriales bacterium | reverse complement strand
TTGAGGAAGAAACGTTGTTGAGTAGGCAATGATATGTCCACTGGTAAAAATTGCCCCGAGGATCGAGAGCTCTCTTCGAAGAGGGTTATAGACAGCTCGCGCCTTTGAGTCGTCTGGCAAAGCTCCCACAAACATAACTATAGTGAACAGCGCAAGCCCTATAGTGCACCGCTGGAAAAAGACGAGCAGGTACTTCCATGTAAGCACCGGCGCGCCGTTGTTAATCAAATAGAGATAAAGCACTGTGAGAGCGATGGCAATACCATAGAAAACAACCGGCCAACGCTTAATCGGTTTTTGTAATAGGTACACAACTCCACAGGTGATTACCAGGATGATCAGAAAACTCACCGTAGACTCCTTAAGAAGATAGTAGCAATTCTCGTCTTCTTTATGCCCCATAGTTTCAGCATTCTCTGGCAAATATACTATCAGAATAGTGACAAATAATCTTGCTAAACCGCAGCATATGAACCATTATTTACATGTTTATTACATCTTTTGCTTTTTTTGAATGTCTACCTTGACCACACTTTGATACAGCCTCGGTTTTCTCTATCTAAAAACAACTTCTCCGGTGTCTGCGTCCATACTCTCAATAATAACCAGAGATGTAAGAGGGTAGCCGCGCTCACGTAATGAGGCGCCGCCACGTTGAAACCCCTTTTCAATCACAATGCCGATTCCTTCAATAATAGCACCGGCCTCCTCCGCAATCTCGATAAGGCCGTCAAGGGCGCAGGCATTTGCCAAAAAGTCATCGATTATAAGGATATGCTCGCCAGCATTGAGATACTTCTTTGAGACGATGACATCAAAGATGCGGCCATGGGTGTAGCTCTCGATTCGCGTGGTATAAGAGACACCCTCAAGATTGATGCTCTGGGCTTTCTTGGCAAACACGAGAGGCACACCAAAGCGCTGAGCAACAAAGCAGGCAATGGCAATGCCTGAGGCTTCTATGGTAAGCACCTTCTCTACAGGTTTGTCCTTATAAATACGATAGAACTCGTCGGCAATAGCATCCAGGAGCTCTATGTCAATCTGATGGTTGAGGAAGCTGTCCGTCTTAAGAACGTCGCCGGGTCTCACCACGCCATCGGCGCGTATGCGTTGTTTAAGGAGGTCCATCTTATATCATTCTCTTAGATCATTTTTCCTGGTCGTTCTCATAGGTACTTCTCATGGGTACTTCTCTTGGTTTTTCTCTTGGTTTTTCTCTTGAGTTGCTTTCTTACGTCATTCCCGATCTTCCCGGAAGTAATTAAGGCCCGTGCCGGCAGGCATCGAGTGTTCTTTGCTTTGTCGGGCACTGGTGATTATAAGCACCAGTATGGTGGCCAGATACGGAAGCATGTCGTATATCTGGGCTGGCAGGCCCGGAATGATGACATAGAAGCGCAGGATCATTAAACCGCCAAAGACCGCTGCCACAAGGATTCCTCTCAAGGGGCTCCAGGTAGCAAATATCACCAAAGCTACCGCCAACCAGCCGTAGCCGGTTACGCAGCCATGCACCCACACTCCAGAGGTCGTCACCATACTGATATACATACCGCCGATACCGCAGATGCCTCCGCCGATAACGGTTGCCAGATAACGGTACTTGGCAACATTAATGCCCGCCGCATCGGCAGCGGCAGGATCCTCTCCCACCGATCTGAGATTAAGCCCAAAGCGGGTCTTGAACAGGAAGAGTGACATGACGATGGCCACTCCAATGGCAAAATAGACCATCCAGTTATACTGAAACAACAACGGCCCCAACACAGGTATATCCGAAAGGAACGGGATGTGAAGAGGGGTAAATGCCGCCTTGGTCGCTGCGCTTACCGCCACATATCCGCCAGCCTGCTGCCCTACATACTCTCCAAAGAAGTTGCCAAAGCCGGTGCCGAAAATCGTCAGCACCAGGCCGGTGACGTTTTGGTTAGCCCTGAGGGTAATGGTAAGGAAACTATAGATCAAAGCGCCAAAACCGCCCGCGACAAAAGATACCAGGAGCGCAGCTACCGCTGAGACCCATCCGATGATCTCAACACCGGCAGCTGTCATAGCCTGTTCGTAACCCCATGACCCCAAAAGTCCGGTAATAGCACCCATGAACATCATGCCTTCAACACCAAGATTGAGGTTTCCGGACCGTTCGGTGAGGATCTCGCCCAACGCACCGAGAAGAAGTGGGGTTCCCGCCAGCACAGCGGCGGTGATAAGGGCGGTGATATCAAACATTCTCAGCCTCCCCTCTTGTTAGCCCTGGTGGCGCTGAATTGTTGTATCTCGTGTCTCGGGTGCCCCGCAGGTTTGGCGCTCTTCGCAGATCTGGCGTTCTTTGCGAGTCCCTCGTTTCTATTTCTCCTGATATTGTATTACTGGCTAGTTCAGCTGGAGCAGCTGTATTCTCCTGCCCTGTCAATACCGTACTGCCGGCCAGCTCAACCGAAACGATCATATTCCCTCGCTTTGCCGGAGCTCCGCTGGTGTTCAGCTCACCAGATACTGTGTTGCCTCTAAGATCTCCGCCATCTTTTTTGGTGACCTTGCCTCTGAATACGATCCTATAGCGTATAAAGAACTCGCAACCCAACATAAAGAAGAGAATGATGCCAATGAGTACTTCTGAAGCGGACGCAGGTATCTTGTAAATAGTCTGTATGGTGTTGGATCCTCGCTCAAGCATCGCTATGAACACAGAGACCACCACCATCCCGAAGGGATTCATCTTGGCAAGCCAGGCCACCATGATGGCGGTAAAACCTACCCCGCCCGTGATGCTTTCGGTGATAGTATAGTCCGCGCCAGCAAACTGCAGCATGCCTACCAGCCCGCACAGTGCGCCTGATATGAACATCGTACGCATGATGACCCGTTTTACATTGATGCCTGCATAACGAGCCGTATCCTGACTTTTACCTACTACCGAGACCTCATAGCCTTGTTTGGTTTTATTGAAGTAGAACCACGCCACCACCACCAGCACCAAGGCCAGGATCCATCCCCAATGAACACCCAGAACCTGTTCAAGCCTGCCTCCCGGCACCAGCATGGGCATCCGGGGAAAACTACTGCCCGGCGCCTTCCAGGGACCGTTCAAGAGGAACTTGAGAAAAGCCAGAGCAACATAATTAAGCATCAGGGTAAAAAGTGTTTCGTTGGTATCCCATTTGGCTTTGAAGAAAGCGGGGATAAGACCGTAGATGCCGCCGGCGACCAAACTCGCTACCAACATCAGCGTTATCAGCATGGGGGTAGAGAAAATGTCGGCGGTAAAGAATCCAAAATAGCCAGCTGCCAGGGCGCCCACAATGATCTGTCCCTCGCCACCGATGTTCCAGAACTTCATCTTAAAGGCGAGGGCAAGAGCAATTGAGGTAATAAGCAATGGCACCGTTAGTTTGATAGTCTCTTTGATAACGGTGGGCGAACCCCACGCTCCTACGACCATATCCCAATAGACGCTGAGCGGATTATGTCCGAGAGCAAGGATAAGCAGGCCTCCTGTTATAAGTGCCAGGAGAAAAGCGATGCCTCGATATCCCCATGCCCTACGCGGCGAGATATCGTCGCGCTTGACCATGCGGATGAACGGCACTTTGTCCTTCTTCGTCTTTTTGTTCTTCTGGCTCACAGTGTTTGTTCACCTGCCTCGCCAGTATTTTTCTCGCGAGAACTGTCTGAGCTGCTTCCCTTGGGAAAGTCTTCTTTCTGGAGACCAGCCTCAGAAGTCGGAGCGGATGAAGACGGTCCTCTTACCCCTTCTGCGTTCTCTGTGTCTTCTGCAATTTCAGACAAGTCCATACGCAGTTGCTCCGGCGGAGGCTCGCTCTCGCTGTCAGAGTCAGCAAGCTCTTGCACCATCATCATGCCTACCTGCTCTTTGGTGGTAGTACGAGGGTCAACGATACCCGAGACCTTGCCTCCACACAGCACCAGAAGTCTGTCCGAGAGCTCAAGCAACACGTCCAGGTCCTCGCCAATGAACACAACGGCTACGCCCTTTTCCTTCTGCTCATTGAGAAGGTCGTAGATCTTATAAGAGGAGTTGATGTCCAAGCCACGCACTGGATAGGCTACGATCAGTACCGTAGGCTCCTGGGCAATCTCTCTGCCAATCAAGACTTTCTGTACGTTGCCTCCCGAGAGTCGTCCCACAATGGCACTGGGCCCGGTGGCAACTATCTCGAGTTGTTTGATGAGGTATTCGGCTAAAGCACGTGGTTTCTTACGATCAACAAAGGGGCCTCTGTTGTCTTTATAACTACGGAGCATGACGTTATCGGTTATGTCCATAGAGGCCACAAGCCCCATACCCAGTCTGTCCTCGGGTACAAAGGCCATTGAAATACCCTTCTTGGACACCACGTCTGGCTTGAGACCTAGAATTGGCTCCATGATGGGCACTCCCTCATGCTCACCCCGCACCAAAACAGCGCCACCTATGGTTGGATAGAGTCCTGCAATTGCCTCGCACAGTTCCTTTTGTCCACTGCCGGCAATGCCGGCAATGCCAAGTATCTCGCCACCATAAACAGAAAAATTCACTTTGTCCAAAGCCTTGAGTCCGTCGGAAGTGAGGCACGTAAGGTCCACGACCTGCAACATCTCCTCGCCTGTGCCAAGCTCAGGTCTCTCGATCTTCAGGCTCACCGGTCGGCCTACCATCATCTCGGTAAGTTGGGCCTGTCCGGTTTCATCCGTGTTTATAGTGGCGATGTACTCGCCTTTTCTGAGCACTTCTACCCTGTCCGATACTGCCATGACTTCACCCAGTTTATGGGTGATGATAATGAGTGACTTACCAGCGGCCTTCATATTGCGCATGACACCAAAGAGTTTTTCGGTCTCGTGTGGCGTGAGCACTGCCGTGGGCTCATCAAGTATGAGGATGTCGGCCCCTCTATACAGCACTTTGATGATCTCTGTGGTCTGCTTTTCTGAGACCGACATATCGTAGACCTTTTTGGCCGGATCGATCTCAAACCCGTAACGCTGGGCGAGTTCAGCCACCTCTGCCTCTATACGCTTTTTACTCATACGTGCCTTGCCGGGCTGTCCGAGGACAATGTTCTCCGCTGCAGAGAACACCTCCACCAGCTTAAAGTGTTGATGGATCATCCCAATGCCAAGGTCGTAAGCATCCTTTGGAGAGCGAATAGTGACTTTTGTGCCGCGCACGTAGATATCGCCGGAGTCAGGAAAGTAAATGCCGGAGAGCATGTTTACCAGTGAGGTCTTGCCGCTTCCGTTCTCTCCGAGTAGCGCCAGTATCTCGCCTTGTCTGAGCTCAAGGCTTACGTCTTTGTTGGCGCACACTTTGCCAAAGGTCTTATGAATATGCTCCATCTTTACCGCCAGGGTCTTAGCCGTTGCGGCTTGTGTTGCATGGGTCTCTTTCGCAAGAGTCTCTGTCATAAGTCTTGTCCTTGGGAAATAAGCAGAGCAGCCGGACAAAAAGCCCGGCTGCTCAGTTGTACGTTTACCTTCACTGCGTGTCTATCGCTCTGTTGTATTACTCAAGCACAGTGCAGCCAGGAATAATGTAGTTCCAGGAAGGTGCTGAGGCTGCTTCTTGCTCCTTATAGTAGTCGCCTTCAGGCACATCAATGCTTACCGGATTGCCGTCAAAATCGACGCCTTCTCCCGTGAGCGGGCCTGCAAAGACCTTAAGGCTGCCGTCGATGATAGCTGCTCTGGCCTCATCGATGGCTTCCTGAGTACCGGGGGCGGCAATATCGGTGTTAAGCGGGCTGAGATACACAACGTCATCGGCAACGCCCTTGCACCAATCCACAGGAATCTCGGTTCCTTCGATAACCGCAGACACGGCCTCGGTAAGGTAGATACCCCAGTCAATACGGGCGGAGATGAGCGAAGCATCGGGTGCGGCGGAGATCATATCGTTGTTATAGCCAACCTGCCAGACGCCATTCTCCTCAGCAGTGGTTGCCGGAGCGGTGGAGTCTGAGTGCTGAGAGATAACATCGCAGCCTCTGTCGATGAGCGCCTTGGCTACCTGGGACTCAACGGTGGGGTCGTTCCAGGAATTGGTGTACATGATGTCCATGACCACATCGGGGTTAACGCTCTTGGCGCCCAGGTAGAAAGCGGTATAGCCGCTGATGACCTCAGCAAAGGGGAAGGCAGCTACGTAACCAAGGTGGTTGCTCTCAGTCTTGAGACCGGCAGCGATACCGGCAAGGTAGCGTCCTTCATAGATGGAGGCAAAATAGTTGTGGAAGTTGGAGAGACCGGAATCTGCTGCCTGATAGCCGGTGGCATGGCAGAACTGGATCTCGGGGTACTCGGCGGCAATCTCTTTGACATACTCTTCAAAACCAAAGCTGGTGGCAAAGATGATGTTGCAGCCTGCGTCAACGAGCTCGCGGATGGCGGTGTCGCACTCTGCACCCTCAGGCACGTTGTACTTGCTGATGATCTGATCATCGCGGAGACCAAGGTTGGCCTGCATCTCCTGTGTGCCCAGATCGTGGTTGTAGGTATAACCCATGTCGCTGGGGTCAGAAATGTGAACGAATCCTACTTTGATGTCTTCTTTGGTAACACCGACAGCCCCTACTTGATCGTTGGCGTTGTCCGCACCTGTCTCTGACGCAGGAGCGCCACAGCCGGCAAGCATCGCAAACACCAGCACCATCGCCAGTACAACTGCTACTGCTTTCTTTCTCATTGTAATCCTCCGGATCCTCTCCCGACTGCGCTTGTTTTCACAGTCTTGATTCCTTTTTACAACTTTGACAGAACCTTCTACTTTCTCAAGGAAGAAGGGTGCAGCTCGCTACACCAACAGGTGTGCTGGCGTATAAACTTCGTTTGTATTGCTGTAGGAGTGCATGTAAACACGATACTATATTATGTGCTCGACATGCATGACAGAACAATATTTAGTGGATTTTTTGCAGAAAAAAGAGCGAAACAAAGCTCTCAACTTGCAGTATAAAAGAACATTGTGTTTGTGATGCACATGAACCTAGCAGCAATGCGGTACTGCGGCTTATATGGAGGGTATCGCTACGTCGATTTGTGTTTGTGATGCACTTGAGCCTAACAGCAATGCGGCACTCTTGCTTTTCTGGCGCAGAGCTACCACGCTATTCCTCAGCAATACCGAGGAGTTCAAATGCCTGCATGGTAAGTTCAAATTTTAACGGTTTTTTGGACACGACTTTTATCAGTTCTTTTTCCTCCAGCTTGCGAGAGTACTTTCTTGCAGTCTGTGCTCCTACATGGGAACCCTGCGCAATTTCTCTGAGAGAGACTTCAGAAAAAGCTCCGAAGAGATAGCTCTGTGCTGCCTGAAACACCACGTGTATCTCTTTTTCCGTAAGGGAATAGGGCTTTGACTGCAGGGCATCAAGCGAGTGCTCAGCATTATCCAACTGCGACTTTTTGATTGTGAGATTCTCCATTACAGAGTCTTGTGCGTTTCTAATAAACTGCATCATTTGAAGCACAAAAAAAGTTGCTTCGGCATGGTTAATAGTGCTTTCTGTGGTCTTAAACGCTTCGTAGTACTTTGACTTGTTCTCTGCGATGACCGCAGAAAGCGATAAGACTGTTGGTAGGGAAAGCGGCTCACTCAGATAAAGCGCCAACAGGTACCTGCCTGTTCTACCGTTTCCGTCATAGAAAGGGTGGATATACTCAAACAGAAAGTGGGCAATTATTGCAGAATAGGTCGATGGTATTTCGGATGAGTTAACGAGCGAGATCATTTGTCTCAGCATGTCGGTGATTCTTGCCTCTGGCATTACACCTCTATGAATCACTTTTTGATCAGACGACACGATACTGACCTGCTCTTTTCTAAACAATTCTCCGTCAGGCTGGTCTCCTTTGGCAAGTTCGCCCGCTACCACAGCATCATATATTTCCCGAATATTCTCTGGCTTTTTTGGGTAAACATGGTCAGTGTTGGTCAACTCCAAATAGAGCTGAGCAAACTCTCGGAACCTTTTTGACTGTGCTGAGGTATTGTTTGACTCGGTACTTTCGAGCGCTTCTTCGATTTGCCTCCGTGTGCTATGTATGCCTTCGATCTCATTGGTGCTCACGATCTCATCCATAATAAGCCCACGAAGATACGCCCACCGAGCTATACCCGGCAGTTCCCGCCAGAGGCGTGAAACTTTTCTCTCCACCCTAAAAAGCCTCTCGCTCAAAAGAGTGAGCTGCTTTGGCATGGCAAGAAAGAGCTCACCAGAATCAATCCAGATTCCAGTTCGAAAACTTGACTCTTCATGCAGCCTTTTTTTGGCTTCTAACAGAATTGCCGCATCTCTGTCAGTGCTTGTGTCTTGATAGAAGAGTTTTTGGAGAGGCACGTATTCTGCCATGGCTCAATTCCATTCGGTAATAAAGAGAAATACTGGAAAATAGTATAGCAAAAAGAAAGAGCTATTTGTTATTTTCTGCGATTTTTACCAAATAGAACATAAAAACTATCTTCTTTTCTATAGTTTATATCGGTTTTACCGAATAATATTTGATGCACTTGCTGAGCGAGAGTGTGAAGGATTCCCAAGGATCCGTCGTTATTCCGAGTGCCTATGCTGAGGGGTTCACCGACGAAATCGTAAGGGCAACTCAGCAAACAGGCTCGAAATAAAACACGTGGCCAGGCAGCAT
>JAVBUQ010000159.1:0-12293 GCA_031555185.1 Coriobacteriales bacterium | reverse complement strand
AATGATAGACCGCAATAAAGTCGGCAAAGTTATTCTCAAAGCGCTCGCCTGAATAGGTAAGTCCGGCAGCCGTCGAAAGGCCTGCTCCCGCACCCACCACAACGACGTCGGCACGCGTGAGTTCTTCCTTAAGCCTCTCGTAGGCCTGCTCAGAGGAGATGCCGGTAGATGCGTTCATCGGTCTCGTTGAATACATTGAATATCACCTTGATCTTTGAATCGTTCTCTGGTAAAAATGCTCGAACAGTCTCCACGGCTATCTCCGCAGCTTTGTCCTGCGGAAAATGAAACTCTCCGGTAGAGATGCAACAAAAGGCAATACTCTCAAGGTCATGTTCTGCAGCGAGCTTCAGGCATGAACGGTAACACGAAGCGAGCAAAACACAGTCTTCCTGAGTCAATGATCCCGTAATAATGGGACCTACGGTGTGGATGACAAAACGGCTAGGCAAGTTGTAGGCTTTAGTTATTTTGGCATTTCCTGTGGGCTCTGCATGTCCCTGTGCTTTCATGATAGCGTCACACTCCAAACGCAACTGTACGCCCGCAAAGGTGTGGATGGTATTATCGATGCATGCATGGCAGGGGGCAAAGCAACCCAACAAGGCGCTGTTTGCCGCGTTTACGATAGCATCTACCTTAAGCCGCGTGATATCGCCACGCCACAGATAAAGGTTGCCTTTGCGTGGTAAAAGATCCCTGATGTCAACAACGCCCTTGGCCGCTGTTTCTTCCTGCAAAAGGGCGTCTTGCACCTGCAAGAATCCATCATCAATTGGTGCAGGTGGGCGAACGTTGACCAGCGAGCGGAACAGTCGCCACTTTTCATCAAAGCTATCTGGCAGGGCGCTGTTCGGGTCTTGTTTTCGCTCTTCCAGGAGCCTCCTGATAAGATAATCTATCCGCTCTGTCTGTGTCATGTTTTCTTGACCCGTTTCTGTTTGAGTCATACTCAATCAACTCCTACTGCACTACGTTCAAGACCATACGTATATACCCTACACGGTCGTCCGCACTTTTCGCTCATTTGCAGGGCAAACAACGACCGTGTCCTGTTCACATCATAGATGGTATAGGTTTTGGGACCATCTGCAAAGCTAAAGGTCTCCTTTTGCGGTATCATCAAGGAGGACCCTTTCCCCAGAAGAGAAGGAGCCCGCGCTTGGCTACACGAAAAAGATTCGTGAACCGAAAACTCAAAGAAAAGGTGCAGGAATCTCTTTCGGCTGTCTTGCCCATCACCGGCATCGTCTTGCTTATCAGTGTGTTCTTAGTGCCCATGGATCTGGGTACTGTGGTCATGTTCTTAGTGGGTGCCGCCATGCTGGTCATAGGCATGGGCCTTTTTCAGCTCGGAGCCGAAACTGCCATGACACCTATTGGCGAGGGTATCGGCGCCCAGATGTCAAAAGCCAAGCGTCTCTGGATCGTGATCATAGTAGCGTTTGCAGTAGGAGTCATTATCACCATTGCCGAGCCTGATCTGCATGTGCTCGCTAATCAAGTCCCATCAATTGACAACTTTGTACTCATCATAACGGTTGCGGTAGGCGTGGGCATCTCACTTGTTGCCGCTATAGCCCGTATTGTCTTGAGAATAAACCTCTCAACCATCCTGATTGCCGCCTATGTACTTGTTTTCAGTCTTTCTTTCTTTGTGCCCGAAAGCTTCAGGGCTGTAGCCTTTGATTCGGGAGGCGTTACCACAGGACCTATTACCGTACCCTTCATCCTGGCAATTGGTGTAGGGTTGGCTGCCATGCGTGGCGACAAAGACGCAGCGAGCGACAGTTTTGGACTCATAGCCCTTTCAAGTGTTGGCCCTATTCTTGCTGTTATGATCTTGGGCTGGGTTTATAGTCCTGCGGAATCTGCGTATTCGGCTACCGAGATAGCTGCAGTGGCCACCACGCAAGATGTTGCCCGTGAGCTCAGCTTTGAAGTGGGACGCCATGCGGAGATAATAGCCGTTTCGCTTTTGCCTATTGTGGGTGTTTTTGTCATTTTTGAACTGGTGACGAGGCGTTTCAACCTCCGCCAAGTTGCCCGTATTGTCATAGGACTTGTCTATACTTTTCTGGGGCTCGTATTGTTCTTGGGCGGTGTAAATCTCGGATTTGCTCCGGTCGGCGCGCTCCTGGGAGGAGAGTTGGCTACTTCTGATTGGAAATGGTTGCTTATCCCCATAGGTATGCTCATTGGCTTTTTCATCGTAAGGGCAGAGCCGGCTATTCAAGTTCTTAATCATCAGGTCGAAGAGGTAACGAGTGGGACCATCAGCGCAAAATCCATGAATCATAGTTTGCAGATCGGTGTTTCGATAAGCGTAGGACTGACCATAGTACGAGTGCTCACCGGTATCTCGATCTACTGGATCATCATTCCGGGATATATTATTGCGCTTATCATGTCGCGTATCGTTCCCAAGATGTTCGTGGGCATTGCCTTTGACTCCGGTGGTGTGGCCAGCGGCCCAATGACTGCGACCTTCCTGCTTCCCTTATGTATCGGCACAAGCGAGGCTTTAGGAGGCAATGTAATGACCGATGCCTTCGGTGCGGTCTCTCTCGTGGCGATGACTCCGCTGATAGCAGTACAGATCATGGGTCTTGCTTATAAACTCAAGACGCGTAAGCTGGAGGCTGAAGAGACGAGTGCGTTAACGGATGAGGTTATCAGCCTGGAAGAGTCTGATGAGTTGGAAGACGAAATCATCGATCTGGAGGAAGTAGATGAATCGACAGATGAGATCTTTGAGCCTGAGGAGATGTCGTGACAATGGTCAACGGTAAGATGCACAATCAAATGCGCATCCTGGTTCTTATCAGTGGGTCCAAGGTTGCCGACAAGGCCAACGGCCTTCTGATTGATGAGCACAAGCCCATCTTCTATCAATTACGTGGCGTGGGCACGGCCTCAAGTGAGATGATGGATGTGCTTGGGCTGGGAAGCACAACGAAAATCATCTCCATGGGTATTATGCCTAAACCGTATGCAGACCAGATAATAGACCGTCTTGATTCGACTCTTGGGCTGGGAGAGCCCGGCACAGGTATAGCATTTACCACCGTCGTATCAGGCGTGAGCGCCTTAACTCTCAAAGTAGTTGACGAATATGCCAGAAGGGAGCTTTTTAAGAATATGGAAAGCGACGCAAAGCAGACAGCAGCATGCAGCAACATGAGTTTGATCACCGCCATTGTCAATCAAGGATATAGCGAAGATGTCATGGATGCTGCGCGAGAATTTGGCGCTCGGGGGGGCACGGTACTACATGCCAGACAGGCAGGGGGAGAGGGCATCATGAACTTTCTTGGTGTTGCAATTCAAGAAGAAAAAGAGATGGTCCTTATCATCGCAAAGACAGATACAAAAGCAGCTATCATGAAGGCTATCGGCGAGAAATGTGGCATCCACAGCGAGGCACAGGGTTTTGTGCTGTCTACACCTATCGATGCTATCGTGGGTTTAAGAGAGGATTAACGTTACCCACAACACGATAAAAAACGGTTAACCCGCAAACAACACATTCTCTGCAGAAGGATCTTCTGCTGATGGACTTTTTGCTGATCTTTTGTTCATGAAGGCAACGGGGGCATGTTTTTATTGGGGAGAGAGCTTCTGCAGGTAAGCGGTTGTCTTATCTGTTTGGGGTTTTAGCAGGAGAGGTCAAACTTCGGGTAAGAAAAGAATGCTGCCAATAACTCTATTGCGATAAAGTATAATTCTGCTAGCACTTGAACAGGTAGATTGGGCACCAAAAAAGAAACACCCTCTTTTTGCAGGATGTACATGCGGTAATATCAGGCGCACTCAACAAAGGAGCACCGTGCGGGATCATATTGTTTACTTCTTCAGCGGCACAGGCAACAGCCTTAAGGTGGCGCTCTCTATCCAGAAAGCACAGGGGGATTGTGATGTTGTCTCCATGGGCATGTCTCCTGTGCCACCTGGCAATGCAAAAAGCATTGGTTTTGTCCTGCCTTGTTATTTTGGCGGTGTGCCGAGTAGGGTCTTGGATTATATTACGCATATGGAGCTTCCCAAACAGGAATCCCCCTACGTCTATGCGGTGGTAACGTATGGCGCGATGATAGGCTCCGCCTTGGGGCAATTAGATAAGGCACTCCATGAGAGAGGCATCACACTCAACTATGCGGCAGCACTTAAGTCTTTTGCCAATTATGTTGTCATGTATGATATGAGTGATAAAGTAGCCGAGAAAACCGCAGAATCCAAGGCAGACTTACAGCCTGTTATTGCCGATATACTTGAGCACAAAACTATCATGGTAAAGCGTCCTTCTCTTCTGGTTGGCGTTTACACCCATATGGCGGCCAAAGATATCCACATCCGGGACCGCAACTTCGTAGTACACACAACATGCAACAGCTGTGGTGTCTGCGAGCAGGTATGCCCGGTACGCAATATAAAAATGGATGCGGGCAAGCCACATTGGTTGGGACACTGTGAACAATGTCTCGCCTGCCTGCAGTGGTGTCCGCAACGTGCTATCGATTATGGAGGGAAGACACGTAAGCGTGGTCGTTACACTAATCCTGAGATTACGTCTAAAATGTTCATAGATCATTTGAACAATAAGGATGTCAGTGCCACAGAAATCTGAAGGTTCTATAAGAGAAGGCATCAACGAAAAAGAAGCCTGAGTGTCTGCAGCACACGACGCCGGTGGCAAAGAAGTTGACGTTTTCGAGGCATAAGGTATCAGCGGTAAAGAAGCCCGTAGTATGCAAAGTACAAGGCGTTTTTGCTTCTGGTCTCATCTGATAGAAAGGATATCCACCATGGCTACTCAAGACCTGGAGCTCTACAAGCACTTTTATGAGATCAATACAATCGATTCAAAACTATTTGAGCGTTTTGATGTCAAAAGAGGGCTGCGCAATAACGATGGGACCGGTGTCGTTGCCGGCCTTACCAATATTGCCAATGTTCACGGATATATAGTCGTCGACGGCGAGAAATGTCCTGATGAGGGACGCCTTTTTTATCGTGCCCACGATCTGTGCGACCTGGTGGATATCGAGGACACCGGCAAGCGTATGAATTTTGAGGAGATTGCCTATCTCCTGCTTATGGGGGAGCTACCCACTGCAGAAGAGTTGGCAGTATTCGTCTCTCATATTGATGAAAAAAGAGAATTGCCTGACGGTTTTACTGCTTCACTCATTATGAAAGACACGTCGTCAGATCTGATGAATATCCTTGCGCGTTCAGTCTTGTTACTGTACTCAAACGATGAACAGGCAGAAGACCGCGGCTTTGAGCATGAGATCGATACCGCGCTTTCTCTGCTTTCTCGTCTTCCGAGGCTCATGGTGCTGGGATACTATGCCAAGCAGGCCCGCTTTAAAGGCGGCTCCATGATCATGCATCGATTCATCCCCGGTCAGTCCACCGCCGAGACCATCCTCTCAATGCTGCGTCCCGATAGAGAGTTCAGCCCAGAAGAGGCTCGCATGTTAGACATTATGTTGTGTTTGCACGCAGAACATGGTGGCGGGAATAACTCTACTTTTGCTGCCAGGGTGCTGACCTCTGCCGATACCGATCCTTACTCGACTTATGCGGCAGCCATTGGGTCTCTCAAGGGCTTGCGTCATGGTGGCGCTAATCATCAAGTTCGGGCCATGCAGCAAGAGATAAAAGCAAACGTTAAGGACTGGAGCAATGAGTTTGAGGTTGCGGATTATCTCGAAAAGATCGTCAGAAAAGAGGCTTTTGACAGGACAGGTCTTGTCTATGGTATGGGGCATGCCGTTTATACGCTCAGTGATCCCCGCACAGATATCTGCAAGGCAAATGCCAGGCGTCTTGCATGCGGCACCGAATTTGAAGCAGAGCTTGAGCTCCTGGAGCTCATTGAGTGCCTGACTCCTGAGGTTTTTGTCAAGGTCAAAGGTGATGCCAAGGCTTTGTGCGCCAACGTTGATATGTATTCTGGTTTTGTCTATTCCATGTTGGATATTCCTGATGATCTCTTCACGCCACTCTTTGCCAGTGCTCGTATGGCAGGGTGGGCAGCACATCGTTTTGAAGAGATCGTCTCTGGCAAACGCATCATCCGTCCTGCCTATAAATCAACCGTTATCGAAGAGCGACTCTGTCTACCCATCTCTGAGCGTAAATAGTGAGAGGGAACCCTTCTCAGGGTGCTTCCTCACACTGTGGTGGCATCGTATACATTCTGGTGGCACAGGGTTTGCTTGCAGTACTATGAAGAGACGCAAAAAGTAACGAAACGCGTAGGGAAAAAGAAAGAACAAACGCGTAAAGAAAAAGAAAAGTGAGCATGGAACACAGCGACCAGAACACACATCACGAGGAATTCGACGCTAACAGGGTTGGCTATCTTCTTGATTCTGCGGCTATGGCAGAGGAGGGTGGCAACTCACGTCTGGCTATCCATCTCTACTGCGCTGCTTTTGAGGCTTCGCAGGATACAGAAAATGGCGTGGACGAGCGTGCTTTGAGTGGGCTCAGACAGGCGTGGGTTCTTGCCTGTGAACAAGGCGACCGATCCACTGCTGAAACGATTTTCAATGACTTGGCTCCGTACAACTCCGATGAGCAGACACGTGCCGCTTTAGAAGCGTTGCAAGAAATGGCAACCCAACAGCTTGGCCTCAAAAAGGGTGAGATGGAAGACATGGCCATTGCTCTGGCTGATGAGATCCGTGATGCTGGCATTGACATCCAGGCGCTCTTTGAGCGTTTTGGAGACGTCCATAATCGCTCGATGGAAGATAAGATCGATCTCAGTAACATTCCGGCTGCCCTTTTGGGAAGTATGCCTCCTCATGAGAATCCTGATGCTCTGGTAGCTCCTGAACAGATGGGAGCTGGTGGTGAGTTCAGTGCTGAAAACATCCACGCTGAGTTGCGGTATGCCAATCTGTGCGGTTTTGAACGTACAAAAGAAAAGATGCAGGCCTATGGTATCGTCGATCCAGGTAATACCGAGCTGCAAAGCTTTCTTCGACAAGCTGAGTCTTTTCATGGCGTGTCCGGTCCAGTGCTTTCTCAGAATTTTCTCTTTGTAGGACCTTCTCGAGAAGACAATGGCATCTTTGCTCAGGCAACTGCAAATGAGATCGGCTGGCCAACGATTACGATGATTGTGGATGTCAATGAGTTTGGTGACGGCACCATTAAAGTCGTTGCGCCCATAAAACGCTCTTTCTTTGGTCCGCCACGAATCACCGATCTGCCCAACCCCTGTACGCTGGTGATCCAGAATATCGATATCCTGCAAGAATTATTCTGGAACGAAGAGCATGCTATCAACAGCGGGCAAGGCCCCTTTGGATACAGACATTCAGATGAACACGTTAAGCCGCAAGGCATGGGAAAGATGCCTGGCGTTCCTGCGGGTGTTGGCGCACAGGGATACCCGCGTTCTTTGCAGCATGAGATTATCGGATATCTCGGTGCGCTCTTTGCGCGAGGGGGAGTATTCGTTATCGGCACCTCTGCGATGTCGTCCGCTGAACATCCTTTGGTCTTAAGCGAGCAGCTGGAGAGCCTCCTGGGTAAACCTGTCGAGATTGCGGTAGAAATGCCCAACTTGGAAGAGCGGCAAAGTGTGCTCTCCTATTTTTCTACGGAGCACCCGTCCTTTCACGATTTGGATAGTGCAAGCCTTGCCTGTTTAAGTGAAGGTATGAGCCGTTTTGAGATCTTTGTCAGCTGCCGCCAGGCGGTTGAGGAAGCTTACAGTGAGTCGCTGAAGAACCAGCGACATCAGATGGTCAGCCTGGAAGACATTCTGACCACCTTTACGCGTTATCTGGCGCAGGACTCAATCACGTACCGTTTGGTTGAAGACTATCTGGTTGCTCTTTTTGCAGCCGATCTGGAGAACGAGCTTCTGCAAACCGATGTCATCCCCAATCAGATCAGCCTTGAATTTGATGACAATGGAGATAAAAAAGATCACGTTTCTGAGGACTGAGCAGTTGTGTGTGGGGCATAATACAAATAACATAGATGGATAAGAGCAAGGAATGCTATGGAAATCAGCAGAAGAACAGACTACGCGATCCGCTTAGTTGCGGCATTAATGGCAAATGACGGCAAACCTATGAGCGTACGTGCAGCAGCAAAGTTGCAGGACGTACCGTATTCATTTGCTCGGGGTATTCAACATGATCTGGTAAAGAGTGGCGTTATTACCGCGCTCCGAGGAGCCCATGGGGGTATGGTGTTAGCCATCGACCCCAATGAGTACACACTTACGCAACTCATCGAGGTAATGCAGGGGCCCATAACACTGGCGGTCTGTCTCTCTGAGGAAGGCTGGTGCCCCCGCGATGAGAGCTGTCCCTTCCATACCGTTTGGGATGGTGCCTCAAACCTCCTTCGAAACTACCTCGCGTCGGTTACGATCAAAGAACTTCTTGAAGGAAAACAGCCAAGTCTTACAAGTGGTTAATAACGGGCTGGCAATCGCCTTCTGTGATTACTTGAGAACTCAATACCAACTGGGTGACCAGTACGTCTTGCCACGTTACACTTTGCCATGAAGGAGTTGCTGTGGCGCACAACAGGGGGTCATTCCAAAGTGCATGAGGTACAATACAACAGTTATTCTGATAAGACCACCTATTAAGGAATGTTCATGGCCCTTCAAAATCCTTCGGGAGTCAATGACCTGCTGCCTGCCGCCGCCTATGCTCAACAACAGTTGATACGAACGGCGTTTCGTGTTTTTGGCTGCTATGGTTATCGCTATATGGCGACTCCCACTTTTGAGAAAACCGAAGTATTCACGCGCGGCATTGGTGAAGCCACAGATGTGGTAGGCAAAGAGATGTACTATGTGTATCCCATGAGTGCTGTTGCCGCACTGGATGAAGGAGATACCTCAGCGCTCGAAAGCCTGGCGCTACGCCCTGAGAATACCGCAGGTGTAGCACGTGCCATCGTGCAACATAATCTTGTGCCACCGGGCGCTCCTGCTGCAAAGCTCTGGTATTCGGGTTCGATGTTCAGACATGAGCGTCAGCAGAAAGGCAGATATCGGGAATTTCACCAGATTGGCGCAGAGTGCATCGGTGCTACCGAAGCTTCTGCTGATGCCGAGGTCATTCTCATGTTGATGAGTTATTTTGAGGAACTGGGTATTCCTCGCGAACAGATGACACTCAAAGTCAATTCAATGGGAGATGACGCCTGCAGGCCTCTCTATCGAGGCGCAGTGAAGAACTTTATTCTTGACCATGCCTCTGAGTTATGTACGGAATGTGTTCGTCGCGCGGATACCAACCCATTACGCGCTTTTGACTGCAAGGGTCAGACCTGTCAGGTAGTAATGGATGAAGCGCCGTTGATTACTGAGTATCTGTGTGAAGACTGCGCATCACAATACGGTGAGGTTAAAGAGCTCCTTTGCGCCTCGGGTCTTGTGTACGAAGAGGACCCTCGATTGGTGCGGGGCCTTGACTACTATACACGCACTGTCTTTGAAGTGCAGGTAGACGCTGGTCTTGGTGCCCAAAATGCCATAGGCGGTGGAGGACGTTATGATAAGCTTTTAGAGGAGTATGGCGCAAAACCTACGCCGAGCCTGGGATTTGCCGTAGGTCTTGAGCGCATAGTGATGGTTTTAGAGGCGCTCGGTTGCGCACCGGAACTGCCTTCGGCTGCCCGTGTCTACGTGTCGGCAGTTGATAATGAGGCACGCTCAGCTGCTTTTGCTTTGGCAACAGCATTGAGGCAAGCTGAAGTAAGTGTAGAGATGGATCACCAGGCGCGTTCGCTCAAGTCGCAGTTCAAAGTAGCCGACAAGATTGGCGCCAGTTTTGTGATAGTAGTGGGTCCTGATGAACTAGCCAGTGGTCGCTACACACTCAGGAACATGATTGATCATACGCAACAGGAACTTACCCAGGTGGAGCTCATTCAGCTCCTGACAGAAGAATGAAGGATAGAGGATAACAGAGGCTGCTCCCACCACGGGACTGTCCACGTAGTAATAAGGCAAGTGGCTGCCGACAACCCTGAGCCAATACAGGGCACAAGAGAGCCACAAACGACAAACAAGAAAGAGCTTGTGATGACTGACTACCTTAACGATTACTGTATGCACACCAAGACCTGTGGTCAACTGCGTGCCGCGGATGCTGATCCATCGGCGGACGTAGTCCTCTGTGGTTGGGTGGGGCATCGTCGCGATCATGGCGGCCTGATCTTTGTTGATCTGCGCGACAGAATCGGTATCACGCAGATTGTCTTTGACCCTGATGTATGCTCACCCGAGGTTTTTGCCGCCGGAGAGCGAATGCGTCCTGAGTGGGTCTTGCGGGTCTCGGGTTACGTCCGACTGCGCCCCGAAGGCACGGCAAATCCCGACATGGCCACAGGTGATATAGAGCTTATGGTACGTGAGGTAAGTATTCTCAATAACGCGGAGACTCCGCCCTTTGCCATCTCTGATGGCATAGAAACAGATGAACTCACTCGCCTTCATTGGCGTTATCTGGATATTCGCCGCCCTGAGGTGCTGCAGGCGCTTCGCCTGCGATCAGACGTCACGGCTGTACTGCATGCCGCCCTCAATAAGCGCGGATTTTTGGAGGTGGAGACTCCTATCCTGGGACGCTCTACTCCAGAAGGCGCACGTGACTATCTGGTACCTTCGCGCGTGAACAATGGCAAGTTCTACGCGCTTCCACAGAGTCCTCAGCTTTACAAGCAACTCCTCATGGTTGGTGGTGTGGAACGTTATTACCAGATAGCCCGCTGCTTCAGAGATGAGGACCTGCGTGCCGACCGCCAACCCGAATTCACTCAACTCGATATAGAGATGAGCTTTGTAGAGGAGAACGACGTTCTCGATCTGATGGAAGCTGTCATGATTGAGGTGCTGGAGGCTGCCGACGTGCCAGTGGAGATGCATCCCGAATTGTACGGGACGTATGTGCCGGTGGTGACTGGTGTGCCCGACGCTGTGAGTTTTCCGCTGCCTCGTATGTGCTACGGGGAAGCCATGGGGCGCTTTGGCAACGATCGACCCGATATACGGTTTGGGCTGGAGTTGCACGACCTCTCTGAGATAGTCGCCGGATGCGGTTTTAAAGTCTTTGCCTCCGCTGTTGAGAACGGTGGGGTTGTTAAGGCCATCAATGCCAAGGGTGCCGGAGACCTTTCTCGTGGAGAGATAGACAAGCTGGGAGAAGTAGCCACAAATCACGGCGCAAAAGGAATGGCCTGGATTGCCTTTACCTCCAGTGGAGAGGCAAAAAGCCCCATTATCAAGTTCCTTGGAGATGAAGTGCTTGAGGCGATAAAGGCGGCACTGGATGTTGTTCCCGGCGATCTGGTGGTTTTTGGTGCCGATAGTTTCGAAGTGGTCTCAGCTTCTCTCAGCGCGGTGCGTCTTGCACTCGCCGACGTGCTTGGCCTCAAGCGTGACGGCCATAGTCTTTGTTGGGTCGTGGACTTTCCACTTTTCAAATACGACGAAGAAGCCAAGCGTTTTGTGGCCAACCATCATCCTTTTACACGTGTCAAGGATGAGGATATCGACAAGTTGGAAACCGATCCTGCTGCCTGTGGCTCTTATTCGTACGACCTGGTTATGGATGGCCATGAAGTGGGCGGTGGCACGCTCCGTTTACACACTCGTGATCTTCAGTTGAGGGTACTCAAGGCTATGGGATTTTCGGAGGAGGAAGCTATGGAGCAGTTTGGTTTCCTGCTCGATGCCTTAGCTTTTGGTGCACCTCCGCATGGCGGTATTGCCTTGGGTCTCGACAGACTGATCATGCTGCTGGGCGGTTACGAGTCAATACGCGATGTTATCGCCTTTCCCAAGACATCGAGCGGCGGCGACCCTCTTACCGGGGCGCCGGCCGGTGTGGAAAATCGTCAGCTTCGCGAGCTGGGCATAAAGATCAACTAGGAAGCAAAACACAACAAAACCAAGGCATAATAATTGAGGGGCCATCTCTGGCCCCTCAACATACTAAAATTGAACATACTTTACGTTACAGCTGATGATCCTCGTCAAGATAGGTTATTTTCATTTTAATAAGTACCAGCACACTCATACCAAAAACTTTTCTTGATATGTGGCGGTTTTGATCTCTTTGAGAGCGAAAGTGTAGTGTGTAAAAAAATGAAAAAGCTATTAGAAATAGTGGCAGATTATTCAAATACAGGAAAGTAGCTGGCGCCCCCTGCAGGATTCGAACCTGTGACCTTCTGCTCCGGAGGCAGACGCTCTATCCCCTGAGCTAAGGGGGCGAATGTTTAATTGTAACCTATGT
>JAVBUQ010000061.1:0-6847 GCA_031555185.1 Coriobacteriales bacterium | reverse complement strand
TTTGCCAGTAGTTGATCAAGTTTCGTCTTACTTGTGACAACCCTTCCATCCAGTAGTGTAATGACCTGCTCCAGTAATTCAAGGAGTGCTGCCAGAGGCATGTTCAGATATTCCAATGCCAATTGGATCCCCTGTGTGTATATCCATTCTTCATCATGCTCGGGGATAAGAGCAGACAGGAACACATCGCTTTCTTCAACGGGAAAGACCACAGGAGCACCGCGATAACTCCATGCCTGCAGCAAGGTCTTCTTTGTCTCAAGCAGTGCTCTTGCCTCATCAGGAACGTACTTTTTGATACGACTGCAAAGTGCACGTTCCCACGAACCAGGCGGCGTGTTTTGAAGGCCGCATGCACTGGCGATTTTCTCCACGTCTTGTATGGTATACCACACATCTATGTGATGAACATGGAGACGAAAGAGTCGAATGTTTTGTAGAGGAATGGTGTGCATGCCTGCTCCGTTGACCTTATTTTCTTCTTGTCCTGCGTCTGTACACTTCCACTAGACAATTTTACTGCTAATGGTACCTTACCAACAGCAGTGCAGAGGTTACTGTGCACTTGACAAGATCTCTTCAGCTGCTGTATGTTATATAACTACTTGAGCAAAGGCGCTCACGGTGTTATGCCGTGGGCGCTTTTTTGTTGCACGAGAGGAGCGCGTTACCTATGGATGTCCCCAGTATGTATGGATCCATGGTCTTTAATGACAAAACTATGGAAAAACGCCTGCCGGAGTTTACGTATAAAGCCCTGAAACAGTGTATGGCACAAAATGAGAGTCTGCCTCGTGAAGTTGCCAATATTGTTGCTACTTGTATGAAGGACTGGGCTATCGAAAATAAAGCAACGCACTTTACTCACTGGTTTCAGCCTATGACAGGTATTACCGCAGAAAAACACGACAGCTTCATAACTCCTTTGGAAAATGGCTCCGTTATCATGGAGTTCTCAGGTAAAGAACTCATCAAAGGCGAACCGGATGCCTCCTCATTCCCTTCGGGTGGGCTCAGGGCTACTTTTGAAGCCCGTGGTTATACTGCCTGGGACCCCACATCCTACGCTTTCATAAAAGAACATGTGCTCTATATACCTTCTGCCTTCTATAGCTACAGTGGCGATGTGCTTGACACCAAGACTCCTCTCATGCGTAGCATGGAGGTCATGAGCAAAGCGGCACTGCGCATTCTCAGGTTGTTTGGCAATACCGATGCCAGGCGCGTTATCACTACCGTAGGCCCCGAACAGGAATACTTCCTCATCGATAAAGAAATGTGGAAGAAACGCAAAGACCTGCGTTATACCGGCCGCACCCTCTTTGGCGCAAAACCACCCAAGGGTCAGGAGATGGAGACGCACTACTTTGGTTCTATACGTGAACGGGTCAAGGCCTATATGGCCGATCTTGACACAGAGCTTTGGAAGCTTGGTGTGCCCGCCAAGACCGAACATAATGAGGTAGCTCCCGGCCAACACGAACTCGCTCCACTTTTTGATAACGCCAATCTTTCCTGCGACCGCAACCAACTAACCATGGAGCTCATGCAGCGGGTTGCTGAGCGCCATGGGCTTGTATGCCTGCTCCACGAAAAACCCTTTGCCGGCGTCAATGGAAGCGGTAAGCACAATAACTGGTCCATAGCTACCGACACCGGGCTTAACCTCCTTGACCCCGGCAAGACGCCTGCCGAGAATGCTCAGTTCCTGCTTTTTCTCTGCGCAGTCATCAAAGCAGTTGATGACCATCAGGATCTTGTGCGGAGGAGTGTTGCCACTGCGGGTAATGATCATCGCCTGGGAGCAAACGAAGCACCTCCCGCAATCATCTCTCTTTTTCTTGGCGAGGAGCTCACCCGCATTCTTGAAGCAATAGAGAAGGGGGAGGAATACGTAGGTGCAAAGATGAGCAGAATAGAGCTTGGCGTCAACGCGCTCCCAAGCATCAGAAAGGACAACACCGACCGTAACCGTACCTCACCTTTTGCCTTTACCGGTAATAAATTTGAGTTCAGGATGCTGGGGAGTTCACAGTCAATCTCCGGACCCAATATCGTTCTTAACACCGCGGTTGCCGATGTACTGGAAGGATTCGCAGACGAATTGCAGCAGGCACAGGCTGATACACGAGAGAGGGATGCCGCGTTACAAACACTCCTCATCAGGGTGATCAAGAACCATAAACGCATCCTCTTTAACGGAAACGGCTATGATCAGTCCTGGGTGGAGGAAGCCGAAAGGCGAGGCCTTTTGAACCTCCCTACAGCTGCTGACGCTCTGCCGTGCTTTGTTGATGAGAAGAATATACGACTCTTTACCAAACATGGCGTCTTTGCCGAACACGAGATGCGCAGCCGCTCGGACATCAGGCTACAGACCTACTGTAAAACACTCACTATAGAAGCAGAGACCATGCTGGAAATGATCCGTAAGGATATCATCCCCGCAGCGTATACCTACCTCAAGCGGCTCAGTGAGACCGGTCTTTCACTTAAGCAGTTTGAGCCAAACCTGAGGTGCAAAGGGCTCAGAGGTATCGTGGCGCAACTCTGTGGCCAGGTTGAAGAGTTGGAGGAGCGCAGTGACGAGCTGCGTATTGTCTTATGCAAAGCGCTTGAGGTTAATAACCCAACTTCAGCAGCCCTCGTCTTTAAAGACACTGTCATTCCTGCCATGGAGGCTGCTCGCAACGTCGCAGATGTGCTTGAGTGCAGCATTGGTGAGAAGTACTGGCCATATCCTACGTATGGTGACTTACTCTATGGTGTTTAACCGGCGTTTATTTGACTTACAACACTCTTTAGGTCGGGGTATGAAGAGAGGACCGTTCCTGTTGTGGAGCGGTCCTCAAAAATCCTGACATCAGTACCGTTCTAAAGTGTCTGGTCCTTTTATGTGTATATATGCCTTCCTGGAACTGCGTGGTTGATTTTCCATAGTCTTACACAGTAGTTTCGATGCAGCGACATCTGAAATCTAAAACTGCCTCTTCGTGAACAAAAGCTCAACTCCCTGCCTGATTCCTGTAAATGGAACCAAGATACCGTGTACCGTAAACGCTCTCGCGTTTCGAAACACGTTAGAATTGAGAAGGATGCTTTTCAAAGAAATCGAAACGTGGGGGTAGTTCCTGCAGGAGATGACCGCCGTTTTCTTTATCAAGAGTAGAGAAGAACGCCTCGTTACCGTCGTAAACATGCTCCCAGGAAAAGAACTCCTCCATACTTGATTCATAACCCATATGTTTAAAGATTAACTCACAGCCACAAGGAACGATGGGATGCATGAGTACGGTAGCAATGCGCAGAAGGTAAAAGGCAGCCGCAAGGACCTCTTTGCGTGCTTCAAGGTCGTCGCCTGCCTCCCTTATGGCATCCGACCAGTACTTATTTGCGTAGCGTATAAACTCTGAAGCCCTGTCAAAGGCCGTATGGAGTTCCGTCTTATACATGGCCAGTTCAAAGTCTCTGACAGCCTCAGCTGCTTCGTCCAGGATTTTGACCGGGAGGTCTGCGACTGGAAGCCTGCCCTCAAAACTCCTTTGAGCCTCATAAAAACATGAGCGTGCCAGGCGGTTAAAGACATTCGTAAGCAGGGCGCTCTCTCGTAGAACAGGGTCGGGTGACTTTTCATCGGCGCTCGGATCCAATGCCTTAGGTTTAAAGCTCACCGCCCTCTTGCTCAAGCCAAGTGCAATAAAATGAGCACGCAGCTGCTCAACAGTGTAATAATCCAGAAGATCAAAGGCCATCGGCGGTTTGATATCCGCAGAAGAAGAAGCCTTTTTATCCAAAAACAGCAAATGGAAATTTGCAACCAGGTCTGACTGTTGTAGTTGACCATCTTCTGGAATAGCAACCGGTGATTCTTCTGGCCGGGCAGTAAGAGCAGACCACATTGCTGGTTGAGCCACGCCATAGAAATAGATATTGTCCTGACCAATAAACTGATAAACAGTTGCTTCCTTACTGCACCAGAAGTCCTGCCACGAGCCTTTTACTCGTCCTCGAGAGCCAGGGTTAAGCGTCTCAACTCCTTCACCGGCATATTCAAGCCAGGCACGTGAAAAGCTGATAGGCGCCCACAATGATTCCGGCCAACACCACACCGTCAGGCCTTCCACGTCTTCGATAACAGGAGCGGGAACACCCCAGGGAACATTGCCGGTGATGCGAAAGGGGACAAGTGCCTTGCCGGTGCGGAGGCGTATAGCATGCAAGCTCAAAGTGTCGCGCGCTGCGTCCCGGCTGGCAAGGTCAGAAAACTCCAACTCAAAAGAGGCTTTACCCTTTTCGGTAGGGCGATACGTATGTTCCGGCAGTTGAGCTTTAATTGCGATGTAGTCTTCAAGATACTCCTGCTTTACATAGATGATAGGGGCAACGAGAAATTCATCAATGGTGTCGGTGACCACCGAGCGTGTTACCTCATCTTCACGAAGACAGGCAACATACTCTCTCAGCAAACCAGTCATCTCTGGCAGGTTGAAGTACCAGTTTTGCACCTCACGCAACTCGGGTGTATCGCCAGTAAGGGTGCTTGTGGGATTGAGAAGATCCTCGGGTCGGTACTGATGGCCGAGGTCACACTCATCGGCATAGGCATGTTGGCTTTTACAGCCTTGCACCGGGCAATGCCCTAAAACCTGGCGGCCATTCAAAAAGGTATTAGCTTGCACATCGTAGAACTGGGCAGTAGCGTCTAAGGACAACCAGCCGTTGTTGTAGAGCTTCTCAATGATCTCGCGAGTGACCTGCTCGTGAATAGCCTTGCTGCGACCAAGTCCAGAGCCTTCATAGATATCGAGAGAAATGGCATACGCAGCAAGCGCGTCGCTCTGACTCCGATGGTTGATCTCTACATATTCAAGGACGCTGCCACTGAAGGAGCCTTCCTCTCGGAGCTTTCGATACCCTTCGTCTATGGAGGAGCCGTAGCAGTCGGTGCCACAGACAAACAATACATTCTCGGACCCAATACGATCACGCAGGAAGCGTGCGTAACAGTCGGCGGGGATAAAGACTCCTCCTATATGGCCAAAATGAAGCCCTTTATTTGCATAGGGCATACCGGCAGTGACTATTGCGCGCTTTGGGAACTCTGGTTGCACGGCGTGTTTCCTTTTCTCTCTGTATAACTTTACTCAATGTGAGTGCCTGCTTCTATCATAATCCGTCTGTGCGAAAAACCGTGAGCTAAACGTGATGGTACGTGGCAATCCACTGCTACATGGATACGTTTTACTTCGTATTCTCCTCTGTCCTCTTCAGTGTCACGCTACCTCCGTCAGCATGCAATGACGAATTATGACTCAACGGGACATTCACATTACTCAATTACCATAGGGCTGGATCTCCCGATAGGTAGCGTTCAGATTATCGCATAAGGCTGACCTGCGGATATGCTACAATTTTGCGCTGCGATACCCTTAGCAATGCCCGAGTGGCGGAATGGCAGACGCGGAGGTCTCAAAAACCTTTGTCGAAAGACGTGTGGGTTCAAATCCCACCTCGGGCACCAGATACAAAGTGGGTTCGCCACGGAGCTACGCTGCGAGCAGATAAAAAACTTTGGCGGCTACCGGTAGAGGGCAACCGCCAAAGTTGAGTGAAGTGTGGCTGCTCATCAGCCTCGTGCCCTGTCGGGAAAGGCTGATACGCGATAAAATGCTTGTGTCTTAGTCTCCGACTTTAATATGCACACTGTATATCTTTCCCTGGAACTTACTGTCTTTAATGGTGTATTCATCAGAAACCGGGGTAGCGCGCTGCATCCCTACGTCGGCTGACTCATCCATAGAAATCTGATTAGCGAGAGTATGCTCAATGCGTCCTTCACCCACTTTCTCACCATTCACAAATAAGGTGCCCCTGCCACCTTTGCCACGTCCGTTGCCGTCGTAGGCAAACTCAAAACGAATCTGATTACGCTCGTCTTCAGGTTTAAGCGGGTGCGTAGCACGCACGTAGTACACTTCATGACCTGCCCAGTTGTAGCAGAAAGTGGGCACGCCATCCTTAATATACAGACTATAGCCGCCAAAACGACCACCTTGTGCAAGAATCACACCGTCGGTGTGGCCGGGGGTAACATCCACTTCTGCGGTAATGGTGTAAGAAGCGTTCTTGAGCGAAATAAAGACATTCTCACGCAGGTCGGTCATACCCTCATACAGGGTTAGTTCCTTTCGATCTCCCATGACGGTTGGACGTCCGGCCACCTTTGCATCCAGCAGTGCACCACCTGTACTGTTGATGGGGAAGACGTTGTGTTTGAGGCCTTCTTCATAAAAGCGCTTTCTCATTTCTTCCAGTTTCTCAGGGTACTCATCGGCCAGGTTATCGGCCATACTGAAGTCCTTATCCACATGGTAAAGCTCCCACGGTGCGTCATTAATCTTTGGATACAGAGGAGGGATACTCCAGCTCAGCTTGTCTACTACACCGGCGAACCAACCATCGTGGTATACCCCAAAGTTTGCAAAGATAGAAAAGTACTGGGTCAGATGGCGATCAGCAGCCTCTGCCTCATCCAGGGCATACTTCATACTTACACCTTCCATCGGACGCTGCTCAACTCCGTTAACCTCTTTGGGAATCGGAATGTTGCACAGTTCATAGATGGTTGGAGCCACATCAATGACATGGTGGAATTGATTCCGTATTTCTCCATGTGCCTGGTATTTGGCAGGATAATGGAATATCATGCCGTTTCGGGTACCGCCAAAATTAGAGGCAATAGTCTTTACATACGTAAACGGTGCATCCATGGCAACAGCCCAGCCGGCTGCGTAATGGTTGTATGCCATGTCTGTGCCCAGCAGATCTCTTTTTGAATTGACAAAAT
>JAVBUQ010000115.1:0-8543 GCA_031555185.1 Coriobacteriales bacterium | reverse complement strand
AGGTGGCACCATCACGGGGGTGGGTGAGTATCTTAAAAGTAAGAATCCCGACATTGTTGTTGTGGCAGTTGAGCCAGCCAGCTCACCGGTGCTTTCAAAAGGCGAGGCAGGCTCCCACAGGATCCAAGGTATTGGAGCGGGCTTTGTGCCGGAGATACTCAATACCCACATCTATGACGAGGTCATGGCGGTAGAGGATGAAGAAGCTTTTGCTACTGCCCGTGCCATAGCCAGGTCGGACGGCATTCTCGCAGGCATCTCATCCGGTGCCGCATTGTGGGCGGCAACACAGGTGGCCAAGCGCGAGTCTTGTGCGGGCAAGAAGATCGTCACCGTCTTTCCGGACAGCGGCGAACGTTATCTGTCCACAGCGCTTTTTGCTGAATAATATGTAAGGGAGTTTGGTCAAAGCGGTAATCAATGAGAGTGCAACTGAAGAGGTCTCCCCTCTTCTACTCTCTTATCAACTCTTTTGGCAAGAGGTCGTAGAGTGCTTTGGCAAGCTGCATGGCATCGATAGGCTTGGAGATGAATCCGTCAAAGCCAGCCTCTCTGAACTTGGTCTCCATGCCTTGAACAGCATTAGCGGTGAGGGCAACGATAGGCACCTTACTGGCAAGGCTATCCAGCTCACGGATATGACGGGTTGCCTCTATGCCGTCCATGGTTGGCATCATCTGGTCCATGAGGATCAAGTCAAAGTGTTCCGCATCGGCCAGTTCCACTGCCTCAAGACCGTCGTAGGCTTTCTCTATCTTTACCTCATAAGGCTCAAGCATAAATTCAGCAATCTCAATATTCACCTCAACATCGTCCACTATGAGTACACGTGCCTCAGGCGCGGTGAACACGATGGACTCATCAAAAGAAGAAGGAAGGTCCTCAATTGTGCCTTGTTTAAGCGGGAGGAACACAGAAAAGGTAGAACCTTTGCCATACACCGAGTTAACCTCGATACGCCCGTTAAGCATCTCAACAAGATGTTTGGTAATTGCCAGTCCAAGCCCGGTGCCGGTAACATGTTTGTTGCGCACGACATCCAGCTGTTCAAACTCATTAAAGAGAATTGCGATGTCTTCTTCCTTAATGCCTATACCTGTATCGGTAATGTCAAAGCGTATGGTTGCGTCCTCAACGGGGGCAACTGAGAAGAGCACCTTGCCCGAGGGAGTATATTTGTAAGCATTGGTCAGGATATTTGTGAGGACCTGACGCAGACGCTTCTCGTCACTGCAGACGACGTTAGGCAATGACGGATCAAAACAGGTCTCAAATACCAGGTGCTTCTGCATCATCATGACTTCGAACATTGATTCAAGGTTACTGAGCAGCACCCCAAGGTCAAAATACTCGTTGAGCAGATCAAGCTTTTCCGCCTCGATCTTGGAGAAGTCCAAAATGTCATTGATCAGAGCCAGCATGGCAATGGAAGAGGCCTGCACCTTGTCGAGATACTCCTGCTGTTGTTTGGAAAGCTCTGTGGTAAACAGCATGTCAGTCAAGCCGATAATGGCGTTCATGGGTGTACGGATCTCGTGACTCACGGTGGCGAGAAAGTCCGACTTTGCCATGTTAGCCTGCTCGGCTGCCCGTGCTGCACGCATATACTCTGTTGTGTCATACACCTGTATAAGCAGGCCGTCCTTTTCTCCTTTATCATTGGTGAGCAAGACCGCCTGGGCAAGATAGTCACGTATCTCATTCTCGTCTTCAATACAGGAGAAAGCCTGAAACTTGGTCTCGGGCGTGACCTCAAGAGCATCGCCGGACTCATCACGTTCAATGGGATCTGTCAGAAGCTTCTCAACAAGAGCAATGTAGTCCGTTGGCAAGAAGTCTTGTGTTATCTCGCGCAACTTCTTGCCCTTGATAAGCCCAAAAGCAGCCATGCCTCTGAACTCCAAGAAAATGTTGGCACAAAAATCGATGACCCCGTCGGCGTCAAAGAACAGGAGCATGTTGGTGCTGTGCTTGAGCATCAAAGACATGTTACGCTCCAGGCGCGAGCGCTCTGCCAATACTATCTCCGAGATTTGTCGTTTTGCCTCAAAATTGGCGCGGCTGCGTTCATTTATCGTACGCTCCTTGTCCAACGCACGTGTAAGCTTCTTTATCTGAAGCTCAAGCTCCCTCACTCTGTCTTGTTCTTCGTTGGACAAGCGCTGGTCCTTTGACGACGGGTAGTTATTCTCAGCGTGTGCCTTCTGCTTGCAGGGCACCGCCGTTTAGAGCCTTCTATAAGGTTACCGCAATGAGCGTGCTGTTATGGGCACGGTTTACCAAAGGAGAAAGAGCGTTTTTCTTTGAGACCGGGCAGATCTCACCACCGCTATAGGTAAAGGCATAAGGCACGCCTTTTGCATCAAGTGCGTCGTGCAGGAGCTTGGCTTCGGCATCGGTCTCAAAGCCAAGGTTGAAGTAGCGTCCAATACACGAAAATGCCAGGACGGCATGTGCTCCATCGGCGGCAATATCTGCCGCCAGCTTATCTATCTGCGCCTGGCTGCTTTCTTTGATCTCCTCGCCATCAAAGTAGCTGACTCCCAGTGTTGCTCCCACAGGGATATCGCCACCACAAACCGCGCATCCGTCGGGAGTAACGGCAAACATCACGCGTATAACGGGATCGGTTCCATCGTTGTAGTCAACGATATACGGAAACGTGTTAATGCCGAGGAACTCGCCCTCCTCGTTTGTCTCGAGTCCTTTATCCAAGAGAAACTCTGAGACTGGTGCGTCGTTAATGGCTTGCAGCTGGCTGCCCTCGCTGGCTGTGACCACTCCCGTTTCGTTGATTATCTTGCCGTAGGAGATGCCTGCCAGATAAAAACGCGGCTGTACATTACCATAGAACAAAACATAGGCCGCCTGGTCTGCGTAGCCCTTGCCTTTATAAATGACCTGTGAGTCATGGTAGTCAATCGTGTCGTCCACCGAGACACTGCCAAAGAAGGGAACTCCGCCACTCGCGTCATTGGTAGCATCAACAAAAAAATCACCGCTGGTAGTAAGAAGCAGGGGAACATATGCCAGGATAAACTTTGGTTTCTCTTCATGGGAGCTGGCTGCCTGCGCGTAAGCGTCGGCAAGAATCTTTTCATCTCTTCCGGGAAGAGAATCACTGAGCGAGCAGGAGAACTCAACATCGTCTGCGGTGAGGACCAGAAGACTCAATTGATCCATATCCTCGCTGCCAGGAGTAGATGTAGCGATACTGGTCTGGCCAAAAAGATCAAAGGGCAGTGTTTGCTGGAGGGCAGCGACCACCCCACTTTCAAGGTAGGAGGGCAGGCAACTGATGAGTCCGATAGTATTGTGTAACAGTGCATCAAGATCAAGCTGCTCTCGTATCTCAGCAACAGCCATCTCTACATCGTCGATCTCTAAAGTATATGCATTCTGTGCCTTGAGCATGGCGTACCCCTTTCAGCTTCTCTTTCCGTTTAATCAAGTAAAAACACAGATAAACGACATAATAACCGATTGTGCTGCTACCATAGCAATTTTATCAAACATTCACATAAATCCGCCCGCCCGTTATCGTTTTAAGCTAATCACGCTTAGACAGATAAGCGGCAGCCTGCGCCCCCGCTTCTGTGCCGTCAGTTACAACGCCTTCAATATAACTGTGTACCCGCCTGGCGTTACCAGCCAGGAAGAGCCAGGGGAGAGAGATATTCTGTGGCGTGGCGGGAGCCACCTCTCGTTTTGTACGGGAAGACCCTGCGCAGGCAAGCAGGAGGTTCTCCAGCAGATCATTTTCTGGCAGTAAACCTACACTGACAATGAGTGTGTCGCAGCTGAGTGTGCGGGTAACAGGTGCATTGGCGCGCTCTGCGCCTGTGCCTGCAGAGGCACAAAACTCTACTCCTTCGATTCTCCTGTGACCAAAGACCCTGGTAACAGTACTGCTAAAGTACAGGGGAATATCATACGCGTCCACGTAGCGCTCCTGATTGATCCTGAGGCCGCCGATTTTATCGGCCGCTTCAATCAGAGCTACAACATGTTTGCCTCGCTCGGCAAGGTTCCCTGCCATGATCATACCTACATCGCCACTGCCGAGAACGACGATACGTTCGCCAATGTTGCAGCTGTGAAGGTTGACCATACGTTGTGCGGCGCCCGCAGTAAAGACGCCACTCGGACGGGCTCCGGCGATGGGCAGAGAACCAAGAGGGCGCTCTCTGCAACCCGCAGCATAGACAAGCGCCTCGGCCTTGAGTACGTGTGGGGCGGTGGGACCAGCGAGGGTTACTCCACCATCAGACTCCAGAGCAGTGGCGGTAGTGTTGAGCAAAACGGGTACGCCACTGCGATGGAAGATATCCAGAAGGGGAGCAAGATACTCTGGCCCGGAGAGCGTGCCCCCAAACTCTCGTTGGCCAAAACCATGGTGTAAGCACTGAGGAAGAATACCACCAAGAGCATCCAGTCTATCAATAAGCAGCATTTCTTCTGCAGGAAGGCCTGCGTCTCTCGCGGCACATGCCGCGGCCAGTCCTGCTGCTCCGCCCCCGATTACAAGGAGAGAAACAGAAGAAGCAGGCTCGGAGAGATGCCCAGAGAGATGCCCAGAGATATTAACAGGAGAAGAAACATCGCGAGGAACCAGGCCACTGTCCAAAGGGGCTGTTTCCTTAAGAGCTGTGAGTTCTCGTTTTGAGGAGGCCGACCTCTGAGAGTGTGCCTGCTGAGGGCAGGAGCTGTTTTTGTCTGAGGTGCGCGGTTCTCTTACGACCCAGGAGCCACTACGATCCTTGACGATAGCGGAGTAGTCACATTGGAGTTCTTCTGCCAGCAGTAGCATGACCCGCTCCATACAAAACCCGCCCTGACAGCGACCGAGGCCACAGCCTACGCGGCGCTTTATGCCATCCACGGTTCGTGCCCCCAACTCTTCACGAATGGCAGCACGTGCCTCTCCTGCGGTTATCTGTCTGCAGCGACAAAGGATCTCCGAATCGTCAAAGAGAGAAAGAGTAACCCGAGCACTTCCTTTGTCTGTTAGAGGATGTTTCCAGCGAGGGGATAAATGATAGAAACGAGAGAGGTTTTCTATCTCATAGGACGGTTCGTGCCGAAAATCCCGTTTGCTTCCCAGAGAGTTCTTTTGTATATGAGCCTGCTCAAAATACTCGTCTACCAGGTCTGCCGTATGACGACCTATACCGTCGGCACAGGTGAGACCCGGAGTCTTGATGCCTGCTATATTAAGAAAGCCGGGATTATCCTGCGCCCAGGAGATGTACAGATCGTGAATACTCTCGGCACTGAGAGCTACGCCGCCACCTTTAAGCGGTTGAGCCCATTTGATGGTGGGGCGCAACGTGCCAAAGCTGCGGATAATCTTTTCCAAGGGCAACTGGGGAAACACCTTCAAGCTGTGAGAACACACAAATTCCAAGCCAACAGGTTCGGTTACGTAACCTGGCTCTCGGTCCACGTGGTCCAGAGCTTCTTGAGAAGGTCCCAGCATGAGAGCGCCCTCAAGAGTAGGAACAAAGGTCGCTCCTTTCCCCTTTTCTTCCGGTTCGGAAAAAATCACATGAGTGGGATACCTGTTTGGCTCGCGGGCATCACTCACTTCCTTGTCAAGAATGAGATAACTACCGCCAGTCAGCAAAAGCCTGAAACGTATCGGGGCCAGCAACTCACTCGTTTTATCACCCTCAACGCCTGTACAGTTGATAACGGCGAAAGCCCCAAAGATGGATCCAGTTGAACAGGCTGGGGTACCTGAGTCTAGTGAGCTGTCGGTGTTGCCTGTTCTACGTAAGTCCTTTGAGCCGTTTGTGGTATTCGAATCACTCCAGTCGCTTGAGCAACTCAGGACATAACCAGGAGATCCAGAAGAGATACCAGTGACACGCCGTTCAAAAAAGAATTCAGCGCCGTGGAGGGCAGCATCCCGCGCGGCGGCCAGGCAAAGTTGCCAGGGATTGACCGTACCGGTAGTAGGAGAGAAAAGGGCTGCTCTCACGCTAGTAGATACGCCCGGTTCGAGTGCGTGCACTTCTGCCGTGTCAAGCAGCTTAAGACCGGGTACGCCGTTTTTGTGCCCTTGTCTGAGCTTTTCCTCAAGAACAGCTTTGGCACGGGGGCCATGAGCGAGCATAAGAGAGCCCGTGCGAGAAAAGGCCACGCCAAGATCAACGCAGAGGGTGTCAAAACAGGCATTACCTTCCACGGTTAAATGGGCTTTGAGAGTACCGGGTTTCATGTCGTATCCTGAGTACACAATGGCGGTATTGGCCCGAGAGATGCCCATGCTCACGTCATTTTCCTGCTCAAGCACCGCAACGCTATAGCCACGTTGGGCAAGATGACGCGCGGCAAAGCAACCCATCAGACCTGCCCCGATAACTATGACGTCATACGTTTGCATAAGTAAAGAGCCCTTTCGTACGTTGAGACCATAATACCTGAGGACGTGACCAGCTTTGCGTCACAGCAATAACGTCAGCTGCTCCCTGAGTGAATTCTTTGGACGTTTTGCTGCTGTGCGCGTTAGGCACAGCGATCTTCCTCGTAGATCCAAACCGACGTCAAAACGCAGATTCATATTGGCATCAGAAACGAACAAAAGCGCATATATGCAACCTCAGATTCCGAGCGTGTCCACACTAGGGAAAACCTGTGGAAAAGTATAAATCGAAAGAACAATGAGAGGCGCGGAAGAGAGGCAGAAAGTGGCTGAAAAACCGAACAAAAAACACAGAAAAAGCACATAAAAAACAGAGAATCAACACAGAAAAAACACACCTTCAGCACAAAAAATCCATAACTCAGGCGCTTATACCTCAAAAAAGTAAGGGTTACAAGAAGTTAGGACCGCTCTGGAGAGTAAACACACCTGTCTCATCATGCAATCTACATGCGAAAATGTAATTACTATCATAAGAAGATCTTTTGTCAAGTCCCGTTTGCCACGCTGAATGGCACGGGATGTGACTATTTTGAGAGGAAAAAAAGGAGTTTAATGTACGAGTGTCTAAGTATGTGCACGTGCGACTTTTATCTGAGAACGCACGTGTAATGCAACGAGAACCAGGGGTTCTATTCTGCGGGGTAGCAGAAAACCGGGCAATCTAGCAGGGCATATATGCAATTTCGCAAAAGCGGGTATGTGGGTAATGAAAGCGAGAAGGTTGATCATTATGAAGAAAAGCAAGGGCTCCAGGGGCAATGTCGGCACGAAGGCATTGTCGCTCGTAATCGCTGCGTTCCTGATCGTCGGACTTATTCCGGCGCTGGCACTCGGCGGAGATGAGCAGCAGGCAGCACAGCAGGAAATCAATACTGCTGCTGTAGCGGAAAAGAATGTTTCGTTCACATTCTCTAACGCGTACGCATTCGTAGACGTAGGTTCAGGAATGCAGGCGTTTGAGGGATCCTCTTTGAGTGTCCCGGAAGGAGCGGGTATTACCTTTACGCCCACAGCTTATGAGGGATACACCGTATCTGAGATATACGCCTCAAGCAACGCATATCCCAACAACAGTGTTCCGTTGATATATAACGGTGACGGATCCATCACCATCCCCGCTGAGCAGATTGACGACTCGCTCACCATATCCGTTGGCACAACTCAAAACGCACCGGAACCTGAGCCGGTCATTGAGCCACAAAGCGACGACGCGCAGGCTTTGAGCGGTATGCAAACGCAGGGCAACGAAATGGGCACTTTGAATGCAACCGTAACAGACCCACTCACTATCAGCACATGGATCTCTCAAGGTACGGAAAATGTGCTCACCGGCGATTCTCGAGAAGTGTCGTATTCCTTTTCTGGCGAAGGCACTGACGGAATCGTTTTAGCTATTCCCCTTTCTTCGAAAGTGACCCTTGTCCCCACAACTGAGATCCAAAATCAAAAGGTCATTGAGCAGTACACAGTCACTTCGGCTGAAGCACTCACTCTGGGTATTCCTGTAGGGGACTATTTACTTGTTGCTGTTCCCTTTACCAGCTCTCAGGGAACCGCCTCAGGCCTCTTTACTTTTAAGGCTAACTGCTTTGAGAATGGCACCACCGCCGCTGGTATTACCTACTATAATGACGGCTACGTGCTCCAGGGAGCAAAGGTCGCAAGCGGAAGCGGTCTTGGTGGAGGCATCCTCGCATTTTCCACTGACATAGAAAAAGCGGCGCCGCAACGGGTAGCAACAGTCGGTGGCTTTCCCACCACAAAACTCGTTTCAGAGACCAAAGAAGAACTTACTGTCACAAAAACCACAAGCCTCTCAAGCATGACCGCTCTGGAGAGCCGGTCTTACAGCGAAGTTGTCGCTGAGCAAAGTGGCACAGCATACAATCATGTTGTGACCTATAATCTCTCCGTTAATTCTTCCGGAAACGATCTGGTCAACAACCGAGGCAACTTCGGTAGAATCAATCTGTCTGATGTGGTAGTTTCTGATACTCTCACAGGGTTTATCCCTGGTTCGATTGTAAGCGTAGTTGTCAGAGATCAGTCCGGAACCACGGTAGCTACCAGCTCATCAGCTGAGGGCACCTATAGCTTTCCCTTAGCACAAAAC
>JAVBUQ010000041.1:0-5802 GCA_031555185.1 Coriobacteriales bacterium | reverse complement strand
CATGCGACATGGGAGCAACTCCCGCGGACTTTCCGGGTTACCAGAAGGTCTCTGACCCCGCGGTCAAAGAAAAATTCGAACGTGCGTGGGGCAAGGACCTTTCAACCATCAGCGGACTCAGGTCCACCGAGGTATTTCCCGCCATTCTTGAAGGTAAGATCAAAGGCCTCTATCTCTTTGGTGAGGACCTCGTGCGCACCGACCCCGATACCACCCATATCATTGAAGCGTTTGAAAAGGTGGAGTTCTTTGTAACCAATGAACTCTTCCTTACGGAAACTGCGAGTTATGCCGATGTTGTATTGCCAGGACGCAGCTACGCCGAGAAGGAAGGTACCTTTACCAATACCGAACGGCGTGTGCAAAGGGTCCGCAAGGCAGTCGAAGGCCCCGAAGGAGCAAAACTCGACACCGAGATAGTCACTGAGATAATGAACCGTATGGGCTATGAGCAGCCTCTTCTCAGCGCCGCGGAGATCATGGATGAGATCGCCTCTGTGACACCCTCCTACGGAGGCATCAGCCATGCGCGCCTCGATAGCGAAGAGTTCTTTGAGCAGAGCCTGCAGTGGCCTTGCCCGAGCCCGGAGCACTCCGGCACTCCTATCATGCATGTTGAGAAATTCACACGCGGCCTGGGCACCTTCTCCGATGCCCCCTATCGTGACGCCAACGAACTGCCAAACGGGGAGTATCCTCTGCTCATGAGCACCGGACGGATCCTGTACCACTACAATGCCTGCGCCATGACAAGCCGCGTAGAGGGGCTTAATCAGATTGAGGGAAGCTCCTTTATCGAGATCAACACGCAGGATGCAAAGAGATATGGGATCGTTGATGGTGACCGTGTCAAGGTAAGTTCGCGTCGCGGCCAGATTGAGTCTACCGCACGGGTATCAGACAAGACCAACCCCGGCGAAACCTGGATGCCCTTTCACTTTCAGGATGGCAACTGCAACTGGCTCACCAACGCCGCGCTCGACGACTACTGCAAAGTGCCTGAATACAAGGTGTGTGCGATACAGATAGCCAAGGTATAAACGTAGTGTGTTGCCTAACCCAGCTGCAACCCGTACTCTATCCAAGGCATGAAGTAGGTTGGAAAGTACCACACAAAAAGGCCTCCCACAAACGTTATAGAGCCTGCCATAACAAGAGTCTGAGTACGCGGCTTAAACTTGCATAAGCAGTACTCCAGTAAGGGAAAAACAAAGAAGGCGCATACCGTTATCATGACGGCATACCAAAAATCGTTGATCAGATAGGCCTGATTCAGCACCGTCCAGTCATAACCCGTAAAGTCCCAAAGAGGATACACTCCAAACTCATCCGGCTGATTCAATAACAGACCCATGATAAGTTCAGTGAGAAATGCGATTAAGAAGGCGGCAACAAAGACGGCAATAATATTAAGGATCTTTGAGCGCAACCGCTTATGTATTTGTTCTTTCATAGGGATAATTATGAAAAAGAAGAAGACTGTGCAGACAGAATACACCCACATCGGTTTAAAGGGGCAGAGCCAAATATCTACAAAATTTGGATCGGTAGTCTCAAAAGTACCCATGAGAAACCCGATGCCAGTATAGACATTCTCAATAAAATGACCCACCACCGCCATGAGCAGTGTATAGGTGATGACCCGCTTCCAGAAGTTGGGGCAGGTCACCTTAAAGATGACGTGCTCAAAGAAGAAGTGGATACCCCTGTCAATAATTCGTGTGCCCTCTAGTGCCTGTGTTTGTGCCTGCATGAAGAATACTCTACCTGCTTTGCATCGCAATGGTGCGATGAGCCCGTAACTGTAGAGCTCTCGTTAACGGACGGCAAAGTGCGGGTCAACTTGTACCAGAATCAGTACATGAATAACTACCCCAGAAGAACTGCAGAGCTCACTAGTGCCCCTCCTGCTGATACTCATAACCAGGTAACTTCTCCGGTCTCTATGTCGTACAGCGCGGGCTGCAGCTTAACGGTTCCTTCAGCAATGCGGCGCGCAACGATATCGCTTTGTGTGATACGTTCAAGACTGTGAGAGATATTCCTGGTTACCGCAGTCCTGCTGTCTTGTTCATCGCCGATGCCTGCGGCGATCTCATCAACAATACTCTGGATATTCCCATCGGCGTGTCCCTCAAGCGCAGCATTGACCGCCCCACAGTTGGTGTGCCCAAGAACAACAACCAGCGGTGCCCCCACATGCTCAACCCCATATTCGATGCTGCCCAACTCAAAAGGTCCTACGACATTGCCTGCGGTACGAATGACGAAGATATCACCGATGCCTGCATCGAATAGTAACTCCGGTGGCACACGCGAATCGGAACAGGTCACCACAACCGCAAAAGGTGCTTGTCCGTTCTCCGCGGTATCCTCTCGTCTTTCGGCGGAGATGTCCGAGGTGTTCTGACCGCTCAGATAGGTGGCGTTTCCGTCCACCAGCCTCTGCAGAGAATCCTCAGGAGTTCTCTGGGCATCGGTGGAGGGGTCAGTGGGCTGAGTGTGGGCTTGTCCCACATTCGTATTCTCTGAAGTGTCCATTCTTGTCTCCCCGGTACATCCAAACATTACTATGAGAAAAACCAGCAGTAACAACGCGGCAAAAGCAAGTGAGAACAGCCAATTCAGATTGCTGCACTGAGTGTTGTGGGTACTCTTTTTGGCCATGCGGTGTTCCTTTTCTTTGCTTGCCTGTGATAACAATAACAGAGCGCGGAACATCTACAATGATAGTGTTCTCTGTGGACACAAGCAATCGAACTGAAGAGCACAAAAGGAGACGAGGTATCATGGCAGAATTAGCAAGCAGCGCAATACTGTTACCAGAAGGCTTTATGAAACGCTATCGATGGCTCGATGAGTATTTACAGAAAGGGCTGCCATGAATACTGCTGTCAAAAGGACTCTTATAGCGGTTGTCGCTGTGATTGTTGCGCTTATCCTCATGGTAGGCGGCTACGTTGTATATGTGATGGTCAATTACGAACGTTTGGGCAACGTGGAGCTTGACGTTGTCGGCACAGACCCCACCACATCAATGCAGACAGGCCAGGAGTACCAGGCGCTCTCCTGGAATATTGGCTTTGGCGCCTATGAGCAGGACTACAGCTTCTTTATGGACGAGAGCACGTTACGTAGAGATGTTGAGGGTGTGGGGAATACCGGCGATACAGTCACAGGGACAGCCTCAACAGCAAGAAGTGAAGAGAGCGTTCTGTGGATGACAAACGGGGTTATAGAGGAGGTGGAGGTTCTTTCGAGTAAGAGTCCGCTGGACTTCTTACTTATTCAGGAGGCGGACACTAACTCGCATCGCTCTTTCGGGGTCAATCAAGTTGACATGATCTCCTCTGCGCGGGCAGAGGAGAATCCCCACTCCGTCTTTGCCAATAATTTTCACACAGTATGGCTTCAGTACCCTCTCAGTAATCCTATTGGTGATATCCAATCAGGACTCCTTACTGTCTCAAAGTTCACCATCAGTAGTGCTGATCGTTACGGCTATACCATTGACGAGAGTTTTCCCACAAAGTTCTTTGATCTGGATCGTTGCTTTTCTGCGAGTTATGTACCCGTGGAGGGCAGCGAAGCACAGCTGGTTCTCATCAATTCTCATATGACCGCTTACAGCAGCAGCAATGACATCCGCACTCAACAGCTTAAGGAGCTCATGGCTTTTGCGCAAAACGAATATGACCAGGGTAATTATGTGGTCATAGGCGGGGATTTTAACCAGGTGATGTCTTCAGACCCCGAGCGCGGCCTCGCTACCTGGCAAAACGCAGAGGAGATTCCCACGTGGGTTGGCACACTTGAAACCAGTCTGTTAGGAAATGACTTTGTAGCGGTGCATGCCGGCAACGAGTTTGATGTCTCAACCTGCAGGGATTCCTCGTTTCCCTATATGCCGGGCGAGAACTTCGAAGTGGTCATTGACGGGTTTATCGTCTCTAAGAATGTGAGCGCCTCGTCAATGAACATACAGGAGAACTACGTCTACTCCGATCACAATCCGGTGCTTCTGAATTTTGTGCTGCTGGAAGAGTAGGTGCAGTGCAATCCGTTTTCGCCCGCCCAGGTGTGATATTTGAGAACATCGCTAATCAGTACGCCTTGCGAATCCAGTGAAACTACCCGCTCAAGCGTGCGCTACGGCCACTGGAGCGGGTTGTCGTTTGTGAAGCTGGAGTTGTTTGTTTAGCTGCCCGTCTAAGCGTGCGCTACGGCTTCTGGAGCGGGTTGTGGAGCTGCAGTTGTCTGTTTAGCTGCCCGCCTAAGCGTGCGCTACGGCTTCTGGAGCGTGTTGCGGAGCATACAGTCGGTTGGCGATGGTATGCAGATTGATTCCGATCAAGATGACCACCACACCCATTATTGCGATAAAGATTGACACGCCAAAAGCCAGAACAGAGAGAAACAACGAAGCCTCCAAAGTAGAGGCGGTCTGGGCGGTAGCGCGGGCTTCATACGTTGCAGCGTCCTCATCGGAGAGCGGGTCGCCAGCGTTATGGGCCTGACCATCGGTGGAGTTCTCAGCACTCACATCGGCGTTATAGGTCTTGCCATCAGACGTAGCGACGTTGCCTAATTCGGCGTAGGTCTTGCCTCCAGTTTCCTGTTGCAGATGGGTCTGGATGGCGTACACCTGTGCGAGAGCATCAAGCGGGCCATTAACAGGCTTGCCCGCCAGAGGGCCGGGATCATCCTTGCTTACCGCGGAGACCGTGATGCCCTGTGATGAGAGTTCGAGGGAAACAAATCCATACACAACACAG
The DNA here is from genome assembly GCA_031555185.1 of Coriobacteriales bacterium. Classification (GTDB taxonomy): domain Bacteria; phylum Actinomycetota; class Coriobacteriia; order Coriobacteriales; family UBA8131; genus WQXH01. Next base: position 1,027 of record JAVBUQ010000041.1, on the reverse strand, counting down.
CCCATTACAAACATCAAAGCACCGATGACGATTATAGTCACCGAAAGCCGTTTGGCTGGTTTTGCCAGTGTGTTAGTAGTATTCATGATGGCCCCTTCCGATGAATGCCTCGTTTGAGTTGGTTGGCTTGTCGATCGGATAACGTATAATACTTACCTTACAACCATATTCGCATTTGTCCAGTTACGGCTCCTGTACATGTGCGTTACCTTAAGAAAACAACCCGATCTCTTAGTTTTATGAAATATCACGATTCTCATATACCATAATGCTGAGCAGAGAAAACAACCCTTCTACTAAAACCCCAGGTGAGGTGGTAGCACAATGGAGATTATCGCGATAAACGGAAGCGCGCGGAAGAACTGGAATACCCACATCCTGTTAAGCAAGGCCTTGGAAGGGGCGAAGAGCGTGGGTGCGCAGACAACGCTCATCAACCTTTACGATCTGGACTACAAGGGTTGCACAGGCTGTTTGTCCTGCAAAGTCAAAGGGAGCAGGAGCCTGGGGCATTGCGCGACAAACGATTCCCTCAAGCCGGTGCTTGAGAGAATCGACAGGAGTGATGGTCTGATACTGGGTTCGCCCATCTATTTAGGCGATATAACCGCAATGCTACGGGCATTTTGGGAGAGGTTTGTCTTTCAGTATCTGAGCTACGATGATTACACCAAGCCCTATTTTGCCGGGAGCCTGAAAACAGCCTTCATATACACCATGAATGCGCCAGAAGGTTTTAATGATGAGCTGTTCAAAAAGTACGAGGTCCTGCTCAACACATACTTTACCTATACGGGAACGGTTGAAGCATCGGCAACGCTCCAAGTGCGCGATTACAGCACCTACCACATGGCTGCATTCAACGAGGCCGAGCGAAAGGAACGCAGGGAAACAGTGTTTCCCGAGGATTGCCAAAAGGCTTATGAACTCGGTAAGTCTATGGCCAGCGCATAAGTTGCTCTGACAAAGAAGCGGTTCTCCAACTTCCGCACAGCAATACTTAGTCCCCCATACGATTGTTAAGCAT
>JAVBUQ010000017.1:0-6756 GCA_031555185.1 Coriobacteriales bacterium | reverse complement strand
AGACAATGGCTCAAAACATCTCCTCGGCGTTATCAACGACATTTTAGACATGAGCAAGATCGAGGCCGGTAAGCTGGAGTTGGCGCCTGAGGAATTCAATATGTCTAAGATGCTCGACAGTGTTATTGACGTAATGAACTTCAGAATCGAAGAAAAGCATCTCAACCTCAAGCTTGTTCAGTCTGCAAGCATCCCACCTCTGCTCATCGGCGATGACCAAAGGCTCTCACAGGTAGTCGCAAATCTTCTGTCAAATGCCATTAAGTTCTCTGGTGACGGTGGCGACCTTTTACTTGAGACTCAGTTGGTGCGCCAACAAGGCGACGAGGTGGAGATCAGGGTTTCCGTAAAGGATAATGGCATCGGTATCAGCGAAGAGCAGCAAAAACGTCTGTTTCGCTCTTTTGAACAGGCCGAAAGTGGTACTTCGCGCAAGTTTGGTGGCACAGGACTTGGCCTGGCAATATCAAAGAGCATAGTCGAACTGATGAAAGGTCAGATCTGGGTAGAGAGTAAACCAGGAGAAGGTTCAACCTTCTCTTTTACTGTCGTGATGAAACTCGCCCGTGGGTCGGTGGGTTATGGAGACGATCTCTTTTTACCTGGTTTGGGAGGTAGTGGCGAATTGCCTGGTGTCGGCACTGGTAAAAAGGATGATTTTACTGGTCACAGGATCCTCCTGGCTGAGGATGTCGATATTAATCAGGAGATCGTCAAGGCTTTGCTTGGGCCAACTGGCGTAGAAATAGACGTTGCCAACAATGGGAGAGAAGCGTATGAGATGTTCAGCATTGATCCCAGGCGCTATGATATGATTTTTATGGATGTGCAGATGCCGGAGATGGATGGGCTTGAGGCTACCAGGCAGATCCGCGCGCTCGATACAAACTGGGCTCAGCAGATCCCCATCGTTGCTATGACCGCCAATGTCTTCAAAGAAGACGTGGAGAGTTGTCTGGCTGCAGGCATGAATGATCATATTGGCAAACCTCTTAACTATGACGACGTTATCGAGAAGCTACAGGAGAGCTTATCGTTATGACTATCAAAGAACATCTGGGAAAACAGTTGCTTTTTGCGGATGGAGCAATGGGCACGCAGTTACAGGCCAGGGGTCTGCCTCTTGGTACCGCACCAATGCTTTGGAATATGACACATCCAGATACGGTACAGGAAGTACATACGGCGTATCTTGACGCCGGAGCAAGTTATATCACCACCAATACCTTCTGTACGAATACCCTTACGCTCGCGCACGAGCCGTACACGGTAGATGAGGTCATCACGGCAGGGGTACGTATCGCGCATGCTGCAAAAGAACACCGACAGAGCGAGGCTTTTGTCGTGCTTGGACTGGGACCGATGGGCACCTTACTCAAACCTCTGGGCGCTCTTACTTTTGATGAGGCTTACTCGTTTTACTCCGAGCAGATAAAAGCAGGAGTAGCTGCCGGTGTTGATGCGCTTCTCTTTGAGACGATGATAGATACCTACGAACTCAAGGCTTGTGTGCTCGCTGCCAAGGAGCTTTGTGAACTTCCCGTTATAGCTACCGTGGCCATCAATGAACAGGGGCGGCTTCTTAATGGCGCAGATCTCAGATCTGTCTGCGTGTTACTTGAAGGTCTGGGCGTAGACGCTCTTGGTCTCAACTGCGGCGCGGGGCCTTTGGAGATATGTACCTATGCCCAGGAGTTGCAGACACTTTCATCGCTGCCTCTTGTTGTCTGTCCCAATGCAGGTATGCCGGTTATGAAAGAAGGCAAGGCCCACTATACTACTACCCCGGAGGAGTTTGCTCTCCATATGAAGTCGATCGTTAACCAGAACATAGCTGTTGTCGGGGGCTGCTGCGGTACCACTCCTTCACATATACAAGCACTGGTAAACGCATATAGGACTACCTATGTCACGCCACCTGTGACCAGAAGAGGACGTTTTGTGAGTTCCTCTACAGTAAGCCTTGACAGGGAAACGAGCGCTCCGGTTGTAGACAAACGCATCGATCCCTCCACAAACGCTGAGCTGGCAGAAGCGCTTATACGAGGAGACTATGAATATGCTGTGGATGAAGCGCTTGATGCGGTAATCAAAGGCGCACAGATTTTACGTGTTTCTGCGGCTTATCCTGGTATTGATGAGGTAAAGGCGCTACCAACACTGGTTGAATTTCTTCAGGAAGTCATAAAGGTACCGCTCTGCATCTCGGGCTCAGATATACGCGCTCTGGAGCGAGCCTTACGCATATACAATGGATGTCCACTTTTGGATATGCGAAGTCTTACACCAGACACCGTCGAGCGTGCTCGTGCGTTGGCGTTACATTACGGCGCTCTTCTTGAAGACAGCGAGGAGCGGTAAGAACTGGGCAGGACGGTATACTACAGGGGCGGCAGCAGATAGTGCTGGGCGTCTTGAGCTCCTGTTTCAAATCGCTGCATCACGTACGGCGATGCCCATCGCGCCGGCAGATGTGCGTGTCATAATGAAGCAATGACCTGTGTGGGCAAGGTGAGTATGAAGCAGACGAATAAATGGCTGGCATTGGCAACGACCTCCCTGGGTACGGTGATGGCTGCCCTTAACGCCTCTATTGTTAATATCGCAAACCCGGTTCTGGCATCCGACTTTGGAGTCTCAATGGCTCAGGTACAATGGATTGCCACCATCTACCTCATCATTACAAGTGCATTGATGCTCCTGTTTGGTCGTTTGGGCGACCGTGTGGGCTCTCATAGGATATACATTGTGGGCATCGCAGTCTTTACCCTGGGCTCCCTTGCCTGCGCTCTTTCAAACAGCATGCTCACGCTTTCATTGGCACGTGCTTTACAGGGTCTGGGTGCTTCTATGACAATTGCCGTGAGCATGGGCCTGGTTTCAACTATTTTTCCCCTGGAACAGAGGGGGAGGGCAATAGGCATCAATGTCCTGATGGTCGCTCTTGGCAATATAACCGGCCCAGTGGTGGGTGGATTTGTCCTGACACATGCTTCCTGGCATTTTGTGTTTCTGCTCAGTGTTCCTTTTGGCCTTGCAGCGTTTATCATGGCAGCGTTATGGTTGCGTTCACCCTTGCCAAAAAATCCCGAGACCTCTTTGAATATCGGAGGTTCGTTGCTGTTTACCGGTGTTATTGCCAGTCTTATTGTGTTTCTCAGTGGAGGTTTTACCGGGCAGGAATGGTTCGGACTTGTGTTTGCAGCCTTTCTTGTCGCCTTTATAGCGGTTGAACGACGGGCAAAGACTCCACTCATTGAGCCAGCGCTTTTAGGCAACAAGCGCTTTATGCTCGGCAATATCATCGCCTTCTTCAGCTACTGCGCCTACACGATGTTGATTTTTCAGGTCCCCTTTTTCCTCGAGATCGTGTGGAGCATTCCCGTGGGTACTGTGGGCCTTCTCATAATGGTTGCCGCTCTCTGTATGGCAGTGTGTGGACCGGCATCGGGATTTTTATCCGACAGCATTGGCGCTCTCAAGGTAATGCCCCTCGCGCTGTTCGCACTACTTATCTGTGTAACGCTCAACTTCTTCCTGGGAGCTGAGGAGGCAATAGGACTCTTTATCGTCATCATGATTTTTGCAGGGGTAGGTATGGGTTTTCTCAATACTCCTAATAACAGCGAGATCATGACAGCAGCCGGCAGAGAATATGCTTCGTTTGCCAGTGGTTTTGTGGCAACCAATCGTAACCTTGGCTTTTGTATCGGTACCGCACTTTCTGCAAGTGTGTTTTCTCTGGGTGCGACTATTATGGGATGGTTTCCGGAGCTCTTCAGCTCTTTTAAGGGAGCGAGTTCTCTGGAGTATATCTTCTCCTACAGAACGGTGTTGCTGGTCTGTGTAGCGCTTGTGCTACTATCGCTGGGTATCTGTTTGTATCTCAAGTACGGCAAAGGTAATGCCAGCAAGACTCCAGACGGGAGCAAGCAGGCACAGAGCGAAGAAGACAAAGAAGACAAAGAAGGTGCGGGGACCTGAGTGCTTTCAGGAATGTGCCTGAGTTTTATGGCATCTGTATTACGAGGATGAGAGGCAAGGATTTGACAAGAGGAAAGTTTCAGGGCACCTGCTCCACGGAGGTGTCTTATCAGGTGGATACCAGCGGATTGGTGCACAACGTGGTGTTTACTGGTGGCTGCGAGGGAAACCTTCAAGCTATAGCAAAGTTGGTCGAAGGCCGTTCGGCCGGTGAGATCATCACACTCCTTGATGGCCTCACCTGTGGTCGCAAGGCAACGTCATGCGCAGATCAGTTTGCGCGCGTATTGAAAGAAGGTTACTGCCCAAAGGGGTGTGATCGGTAACGGAAGAAGAGCGGCGAGTGCACAGGCTCACAGGAAAGCACCAGATCTTTTCTTATGAGGCCTATCGTTTATACTGCGGAGTAGTTATTTCATAGGCCACTACGTTGATCTTTTGTGGCAACGACACTTCAGAGAGGAACAGCATGGCTGGTATACGTTTTTTGCTTAAGACGGATTATGAGCAGGCCAAAAATGCCATAGAGGATGTCCTGGGCGATCAAGGATTCTCTCTTGACTACAGCGATCCCTACAATGTTATGGCTGAGCGCGGTTCTAAAACCGCAACGATGCTGGCAGGCGCTTTTGCCGGTAAAAAGAACCAGCACCTTCTGCTGAGTATTAATTATGGTGCCTGGGATCAAGGGGGACAGGTGGTAAGCGTGCTAACGGCAAATACTGGCATGGCAGCTGGTGTCATTGGTGTAAGCAGGGTTCAGGATGCTTTTATTGAGATCACTGAAGCCATGCGGCAGAGCTTCATACAACAGGGTTTCCTGGCGGGAGAAGCCCCTTTCCAGTGAGCAGCCTTTATAACACCCAAAAGCACACCACAAAAGATTGGTCTGACGTATGCGACTACTGATCGTTGACAATCTTGCCTCCGGGCTGAGACAGGGTTTGATACATGACTTCAATCGCATTTTTGCTCACGACGGCGATGAGATCACACTTCGTGCCACGGATGGAACAACACGTATAGCCAGTATGCTTACTGACGCATCTAACTTTGACCTGGTGGTAGCTTCGGGAGGAGACGCTACTATCAGTGCTGTGACCTATGAACTGCGAAATTCTGATATACCTGTTTTACCTTTTCCCGCAGGGACCGCAAATCTGCTTTCCACTAATCTCAATACTCCTGATGAACCCAGTGCCCTTGCTCGGATAGCGCGCACGCTCAAGACTGAGCATTTTGATGTAGGAGAGATGATTTTTGAATGTGAGGGTCAAAGCTGCACACAAGGATTTACCGTTATAGCGGGAGCGGGATACGATGCTACCATCATGAAACGGGCTGAGCGTCTCAAAGATCTTTTTGGGCCTATGGCCTACTTTGCAGCCGCCGCTTCAGAACCAAATCCTAAGGTTGCCAGTTTTACGCTTACACTGGACGACGAGGTCCTCACTTTGGAAGGTATCGCTGTTTTACTCATCAATTTTGCGCAGATCTATCCCGATATCTCCATCACCCACGGAAACGATGCTCAAGATGGTTTGTTTGAGGTTGTGGTAGTCAAGAAGCAACATACCCTGGAATTACTACCGGCGCTTTTTGCCGCTTTCCTCGATTCAGTGGGTAATTTCCCAGACAGGGCGGATGCATTTGAACTTCGTCGGTCGGCCCATGTGGTGATTGAGTCTGACCCTGCGTTGGCGTTGCAATTTGATGGTGAGACTCCTCAAGCTACCACACCTTTTGAGGCTTCTATTCTTCCCGGTGCCGCTCGTTTTGTCATAGCCTGACCTACTTTATATCTTAGTCAAAAGCACTTAGATTTATTGCCAGAGCTCAACAAATGAGTTACAGCAGGTTTCCTGCGGGACTCACCTGCTCATACCATTGAGAGGTGCTGGTATAATGGGAGCGTATCCAGTACATACTACAAGTAAAGGTGATGATACATGTACGACTACAGCTATTTTATCCTGATCATCCTGGTGCTGATTATTGGTTTTGGCGCACAATTATTGATCAGGCGTTCATATAAGAAATGGAATAAGAATCAGTCTGGTTTTGGAGTGAGCGGAGCCGATGCGGCTCGCACCATGCTTAACAGTAATGGTCTCACCAATGTCTCTATCATGGAGATCAAAGGCGAGCTTAATGATAATTTTGATCCCCGCACCAATGTGATATCGCTTTCGAGTGAGGTCTATCATGGGCGTTCGGTTGCTGCTGTTGCTGTTGCCTGCCACGAATGTGGGCATGCCGTGCAACATGCTCGTGACTATGCGCCTGCCAAGATACGCGGAGCTATAGTGCCCATTGTACAGATAGCTTCCAATCTGTGGATATTTGCCTTGTTAGCGGGCATCTTCCTTTCGATGATTGGTTTGATCTATGTGGCTATTGCAATGTTTGGCGCAGTCTTGATATTCCAACTGGTTACCTTACCGGTGGAGTTTGACGCCTCCAAGCGCGGTCTGGCTTTTATTCAGGGGAGTGGCTGGCTTACGCAACAGGAAATGGGAGGAGCCAAGTCTGTCTTACGCTCAGCGGCTCTGACCTATGTGGCCGCGGCTCTCACTTCGGTGCTGCAATTGATCTATTTATTAGGCATGGCGCGCCGCTAGGCCATCTGTGGACAGCACCCCGTCACTCAAAATGCATCCAGGCTTCAGTCGTGTGGTATCGTACGCACACCTTACAGCGTGGCTGCGGTTTTCAAGACAATCTGTATGTCTGCAGAAACCCCGAGATCCATTTTGATGACACAAGGTTATG
>JAVBUQ010000156.1:0-3647 GCA_031555185.1 Coriobacteriales bacterium | reverse complement strand
ATAGATGTTGACGATATAAGGGCTCTGCAGATTAGCCGCAGCCTGAGCTTCCTGTTTAAAACGCACAGCGAAGGTCTCATCCGAGGCATACTGCGGCAGCATCACCTTAACAGCCACGGTTCTGCCCAGGGTCTCATCCGTAGCCTTGAAGACCTCGGCCATACCACCGATACCGATTTTCTCGGTAATGCGATAACGACCGGCAAATACTCTATCAATCACGACGTTCCTCCGCTCCTCTATTCTTATCAAATAATAGCATTACTGCTTGTGTACTGAACCTCTCATGTATATATCGTATAGTTCTGTTCTACTGCGCATAGACTTCCGTTGCCGCTCGCAGGATATCTCCTGCACGGGGGGTCGCGGCACCTTCACCAGCTTCTTCAAGGACAAGGGCAACGACGATAGTGCGCCCACCCACCGTCACATATCCTACGAACCAGGAATCATCCACTTCGCGTCCTGTTTCTGCAGTACCGGTTTTTCCGTAAACGGCATATCCTGAGACCTGCGCCTCATACCCGGTGCCGGAGCTTACCACACCAGCCATTGCGGTATTAACATCGGCAATCACCTGGCTCGATGCAATGTTGGCAAAGGGCTCAGGGCTGGTCTTTGAAAGCACGCTGCCGTTTGAGGCTAACACGCTGTCAACCACGTAAGGATTCATGATAGTACCGTTGTTGGCAAAAGCTGAGCCCACCATAGCCATCTGAACTACGGTAGCCTGTGGGCCTGCAGGAGAGTTCTTATGTTCACCAACCGGTTCTCCGGCGGCGGCCCAGGCTGTCTCCCACTCGGTCATGTCAGCGGGGTCTGGCATAAGGGAGGTGGCTACCTCAAAGTCCAGGGCTATTTTCTGATCAAACCCAAACGCGTCTGCAGTTGAGACCAGGGTGGCCGGACCCATCTGATCACCCAGCTGCGCAAAAACAGTATTTGACGAGAGCTCAAAAGCGCGTTGTACGGTAATGGTGCCATAGTCGTTATCGTTGAAGTTTGTTACCGGAGCGCCGCCTATCTCAATAGAAGAAGGAGAATCATAGGTATCGGTGAGCTTGACACCATTGCTGTAGAGGGCGCCGGTGAGGGTGACCATCTTAAAGGTCGATCCAGGCGCATAGAGGCCTTGTGTAACACGGTTGAAGAGCACACCTGCCTCTCCAGATGAGGTCTCCATGACGCTGTCTATCTCATTTAGGTTATAGGTAGGAGAGCTGGCTGCCGCAAGTACTTCACCGGTTGCGGCCTCCATTACAAAGGCGCCGCCGCTAAATCCCGCAAGAGCATCCTGAGCGGCGGTTTGCATACGAGAATCAATGGTAAGTTTTACATCGTTGCCGGGGTTTTGGATGCCAGCCAGCGAGTTGACAACCTCGGTCCATGAGCTAAATCCAGTCTGGCCATGCAGCTCTTCTTGTTGGCTTGCTTCTATACCCGTATTACCATATTGGGCACTTGAGTAGCCCACTATATGGGTTGCAAGGTCTCCCTGGGGGTAGACTCGTGTGTACGTGCCGTCTTCATTGGGGACACTCTCTGCCATTACTACGTTGTCCGAAGTCAGAATGGTCCCCCGTGGCGCTGTTGCCTCACGGGCAAGTACATGACTGTTTACCGGGAGGCTGCGGATCTCTTCTGCTCGTATGAACATCTGATATGCTAAATTGCCAATGCAAACAGCAAATAGTACCGCAAAGACTGTGATCAGGGCGGTAAGACGCTTTCCAAGGGCAACCCTTCCCAGTACGCCTCCATCAAGATTAACGGTGGATTGCAGCTCACTTTCCAGCCCGGTTCCACTGTCGGAGATGCGCAGCAAAAGAGCAATGATGATAAAGGATGACAGAAGCGAGGAGCCACCCTGACTCATAAAGGGGAGGGTAACACCCGTCAGAGGAATAAGCAAAGTTGTGCCGCCGACGATAACAAAGGCCTGAAAGGCAATCGAGGCGGTAAGGCCTGCAGCAGAGAAAGCTTCCATATCCGAGGCAGCGCGACTGGCAATGGTAAAACCACGTACTGCAAAGAGGATAAAGAGCAACAGTACGCCCGCAGCACCCAAAAAGCCCATCTCCTCAGCAATGGCAACAAAGATAAAGTCGCTCTCTACAAAGGTAATGAATTCGGGCATGCCACGACCGATGCCAACTCCCAGCAGATCGCCATCTGCCAGGGAATACAGTGTCTGCACAAGCTGATAGCCGGTGGTCTGAGAATAGGCAAAGGGATCGAGCCAGATATTTACACGTGCCTGCACATGATCAAAGAAAAACCACAACACCACGGCACCTATGGCAGCCAGAATAACAGCGGCGATAACAAAACTCAAACGCCCCGTGGCAACATAGAGCATCACGATAAAGATACCAAAGAACAAAATGGCGCTGCCCAGATCCCGCTCAAAGATAACAAGCAGCATCGAAATGCCCCACATGGCAATGAGGGGCACAAGAGTGCGCAGGTCAGGGATGTTGATACGCCCTACTCGTCGTCCGGAGACACTGAGCATTTCTCTGTGATCGGCCAGGTAGCCAGCAAGAAAAAGAACAATGAATATCTTGGCTAACTCACCGGGCTGAAAAGAGAAGTCACCAATCCTGAGCCATATTTTTGAACCGTTGATCTCTGTGCCAACAACCGCAGGAAGGATCAGGAGGATGAGACCAATGATGAGAATAGTGTATTTATAGTCGCCGAGCTTTTTGACGGAGCGCACAAAGATAAGCGTGAGGATCATTGCCGCGATAGCCGCAAAGAGCCAGATGATCTGGCGTCCGGCGAGGTCGGGGGCAAGGCGCAGCACAAAAGCAATGCCAATGCCGCTGAGTACAAAACAGATGGGGAGCAAAGCCGGGTCGGCACCCGGTGAGAGCTTTCTGAGAGCGAGGTGAGAAGCAATAAAGGCGGCAAAGAGGCCGAGAGGCACCCCCAGAGAATTGAGGCTCACGGGTTCGCTGCTGGCTAAGATTGCTAAAACAAAAAGCAAAATAACAACAGGAGAGCCGGCAAGCAGCAACAGGAGCTCAAGATTACGTCTGGTGAGGCCTCTGACGTTTGCGGAGGTACTGTTACCGCTTCCCAGCCTGGCTTTTGCGTGTTTGGCGTGGGCACTCATATAGAAGACGCCCCTTGCAGAGAAGTCAAAGCGCCTTGTTGCGAAGATGAGGTATTTTGCTGAGAAGACGATGGACGCTGTCGAGCGTTCTGTTCCAGAATCTGTTCTTCGTAGGAGGCCACAAGTGTTGCTGCCTCATTCAAAGAGTCCACCTGGATGCCGCTTTCAAGGCGTTCTGCCGTACTGGTGAGCAGATCAGATGAGTCAACATCGGTTGTATACTCATGCCACTCCAGATGTACGCCGGGGAGCACCTCTCCCGGTAGTCCACGAAAGACCGCCACCTTGCCATCTTCTGTACGCAGGAAGGCACTGTTTGAGGCATACCAATACAATCCTCCTACTGCGCTGCCTATCAACAATACTAACAGCACTACAAAGGAGATAATACCCAGATGGAATTTGCGAGAACGACTCCTTTGGGTATTCCTTTGTCGTTGTACTCTCCTCGTTGAACCACTGGGTGCGGCAGTACCATCTTTCGCATCACATACGAGAAAATCACTTTCACTCGTGTTAACATCAA
>JAVBUQ010000004.1:0-3357 GCA_031555185.1 Coriobacteriales bacterium | reverse complement strand
CGAGGGCGTAAAACGGGGTGCCTGTGGCACGCCGTAGCCCGAGCTCGTGAGAGAGCGAAGCGAGCGAACAGGGTGCGGATTTGCCTGGCAAATACGCGCGAGTCCCGCCGCTCATGCTATCAAGCTCTGTGGGTCAGTGAGAACCGAGGGCGTAAAACGGGGTGCCTGTGGCACGCCGTAGCCCGAGCTCGTGAGAGAGCGAAGCGAGCGAACAGGGTGCGGATTTGCCTGGCAAATACGCGCGAGTCACTCTTCCTTCTTTTTTCCGAGCTTTTGGGCAAAGGCGAGAATCCTTTCTTTGAAGTGGATGCCTAACAACCCGCCCGCTGCTATGATCACGAACAATATAACCACTATGACCCAGTTACCCTCTATAAGATTACTGCCTATAAAGGTTGCTCCGGCAATAGCGGGGATACGTGCAGTGGTGGCGAGAAGCGAAAAGGAAAGCGGCTTCATCGGCGAGGTAGCACCAGAAATGTATGAGAGGATGTCCTTAGGTATACCGGGGATAAGAAAAAGAACGAATATGACAGTTTCCTGCTTCCTGGTATCTTGAAGGAATTTGTATTGGGAGAGGTTCCTTTTTTCGAGAAATGACCGAAGCACGGTCTTACCAAAGCGGCGAGAGACATTAAAGACAATCAAAGTGGCAAGAAAACAGCCTATGACACAGATGATCAAGCCTCCAAGCCCGCCGTAGAGAACACCAGCCATGAATTCAAAAACCTCGCCAGGTATGATTGTGATAATAACCTGGAGCATCTGCAATAAGAGCATGACAAGCACACCGAGCCAACCAAGGCTGGATACCCAGGACTGTATCTCTGCTTGTGTTTCAGGCTGGGAGACCCAATGTGCAAGCCAGAGCAGAAGTATCAGAGCCAGAAGAACGATGATTACTACAGGCACTATCAAAAGCGCAAGGTGTTTATGCTTCTTCAAAGACTGTTTCACAGTGGTCCCCTTATCGCATACGCGGTTATTCTTGCAGGCAAAGGCAAAAAGAACCTTTTTGTCTGTTGGATACCATGCAAGAAGTGTAGCAGGTACATCAGCATTTTTACTTACGCAGCAGTAACTGCTTCATTACTTATCTCTTCTCGGTTATTAATCACACCTCTCTCAGACGATCAGGATATTGTGAAGCCCCGGGTTCGTTATCACTCAAGTGCCAAGTGCAACTATCACCTAAACATCAAGGGCATCCATCACTCAAACGTCAAAGGCACCTATCACCCAAGCGTCAAGGGAGTCCCAAGCTGTCACATCGGCTCTCTTTACCCAGGCGGCGCTCAGAAGAGCGCTCCGTAGTGTTTTGTGCAAGGGGTTTCTGCTGCGAAAGATAAAGCGGAGAAGAACAGCTCCAGACGTACTTTTCTCAAGCTTGGTGTCAGTTTTCATACAAGGAACACGTAAAAACAAGAAAACTGCTAGTATTTTTCGTGGTTAAAACGGAGGATAAATGTCTTCAAGAACAAAAAGAGCTCAGGCAGCTCAAAAAAAACCGGTTGTACCCTTCATTCTTCTTATATTCCTCACCGCCGTGCTGTTTGTTCTCGGGGTGGGGGCCGCTGGCGCCATTGCCATGGTAGATAAATGGTTGGAGGATGTGCCACCCATATCAGACTTTGCTGCTTTTAATAATTCTGAGAAAACGAGAGTCTATGCCAACGACGGCACGACTTTGCTTGCAGAATTCTACATGGAAGACCGCGAGCCTGTTGAGGCAAATCAGGTCTCGCGGTATGTCTTTGACGCTACCATCGCTGTCGAAGATGAACGTTACTGGCAGCATAATGGTGTTGACATGTATGGCATTATGCGTGCGGCAGTCAATGATCTGATAGGCGGAGACACGCAGGGTGCTTCTACTATTACACAGCAGCTCGTGCGTCAGACGGTGCTTCAGGAAGAGGCAAATGATATTACCATCGAGCGTAAGATACGCGAGATCTATCTTGCTACAGAGCTGGAAAAATCCTTTGGCAAGGAAGCCGTATTAATGATGTACCTTAATACCATCAATTATGGTGACGGTGCCTACGGCATCCAATCCGCTGCCAAGCATTACTTCAGCAAAGACGCAGCTGACCTCAACCTTGCTGAGGCGGCATTGTTGGCGGGTATTCCTCAGCAGCCTACCTACAATAACCCTGTCTATTATCTTGACAATGCCCAGAACAGACGTAACGACGTATTGCATCGTATGCTAGTCAATAACTACATTACCCAGGCCCAATACGATGCTGCCGTAGCAACGCCGGTTGAGCTTGTGATTAACGACAAGCCGGAAGACGGCATTTATCAGGCACCCTACTTTACCTCGTATGTACGTAATCTCCTGGAGAAACAGTATTCTACTGAGACTGTCTTCAGAAGTGGACTTACGGTTTACACGACGCTCGATCCTCATTTGCAGGCTACTGCAGAAATGGTCTGTGCCGACAGAGAAGCAACAATTGACGGCGATGTAGAATTGGGCCTGACTTCTGTTGATCCACGTAACGGTTATATCCTGGCTATGCGGGGCGGTAAGGACTTCTATACCGATCAATGGTCATCTTCGTCCGACATGCATCGTCAGCCGGGTTCCACTTTTAAGACCTTTGGCTTGATAGCTGCGCTGGAGGCGGGATACGCACCTTCAACACCGGTCACTGCCACGTCGACCTTCAAACTTGATGACTGGGAAGTTGCCAATTATGGCAATGACAACTACGGTACGCTCACGCTCGAGTCGGCAACATGGATTTCTTCCAACACCGCATATGCGCGTGTTGTGCGGGCAGTAGGTGCCAATGCAGTTGTGGACGTTGCGCACCGCTGTGGGATCAAAAGCGATCTTGCGGCCGTAAACTCGATTATTCTGGGTTCTCAGGGTGTTAACACTCTGGAGATGGCCTCGGCCTTTGGCACTATAGCCAACAATGGTGTATATGTTGAGCCAACTGCTATTACCAAGATCCTCGACAGTGACGGCGATGTCATCTTTGAACATCAGGCAGAGGGCACTCAGGCTATTACCCCTGAGGTCGCCTGCGCAGCCAGAAAGATCATGGAAGGTGTCATTACGTCCGGTACCGGTACTCAAGCTGCAGTCAGTGGTTACCCTGTTGCGGGCAAAACCGGTATTTCTGAGGATTGGCGCGATGCGTGGTTCGTAGGTTATACACCTCAGCTCTCAACGGCCATGTGGCTGGGCGCACGACAGGAGCGTAATACCGGCTACTCAGCCGAAGCTTATGTGTGTCCTTATTGGAGCTGGTACATGGGCATGGCGCTTGAAGGCCAGGAGCCAATCGCCTTTCCCGTAGCGGCTGATCCGGTCTATAAGGCGGGCGCTACCTTTATGTC
>JAVBUQ010000155.1:0-8061 GCA_031555185.1 Coriobacteriales bacterium | reverse complement strand
TTTCAGCATGCTTTAATCCAGTCTTAAAAGCACCAAAGTTGGCAAAGAAGAGAGGTGCAGAAAAACGATAGATAACGGTATGTGTGTCAACAGGTCTGGCATGTTTGTTGACCGTGAGATCAAAATAGCCATCCTTGCCTTTTATGACCCCGAGATAAGCATTGGGGGGAGCAACAGCTTTGACGATTACGTCAACAAAGGACAGTGCAACACCAATGATAACGCCAGGTAAAACACCAATGACCAATACACATCCAGCCGAGACTGCCCATATTACGAGCTCCATGCGGCTTGCCTTGAAAAGCCTGGTCATTGTTTTGACGTCGATGGCTCCAACAAGCGCCGCTATGATTATTCCAGCGAGAACCGCCTGCGGCATATAATAGAGAAGATTGCCGAGGAATAGTACTACGATGAGTATCACAACAGCAGCAATCAACGACACCATTTGTGTCTTGCCCTTGTATTCGATGCTTGCCACCGTTCTTGAAACACTTCCGCTGGTAGGCGAACAGCCCGATATTCCCGCGCAAAGATTTGAGATGCCAAAGGCAACCAGCTCTCTGTTGTCGTTGACCTTGTAGTTGCCCTGTAATGCGAAGATATTAGCGTCAAGTAGTGAGTCCGCAAAAATAACAGCAGATGCTACGAGTCCGCCGAGTGCCGCCACAGGTAGATATCCAAGTATTGAACTGTCGGGAATATACAAGGGGGGAAGCCCGAGGGGGATGGCTCCCACAATAGTAACGCCAAGTTGATCAAAGCTGAACAGGCCAGAAAGCAGGGTTCCAATAACAAGGACGATCAGTGCCATGGGGATCTTTGGCAAGAACTTTCTTGACAGCAGGATGATGGCGATTGATGCTAACCCCAGTGCGAGCGAGACATAATTGATTGCGCCTATGTTTGCGATTATTGACTCAACATTTGGAAGAAAGCTGGTGCCTTCTGACGGAGCCTCCATGAGTTTAGGAATCTGACCGAAGATAATCGAGATACCAAGGCCGGTGATAAATCCACTCATTACAGGGTTGGAGATATATTTGGCAAAACGTCCCAACTTAAAAAAGGCCAACACAAGCAGAAACACGCCTGCAAAGAGACTCAACATAGGTGCAAACATAAGAGCGTCGTCACTTTGTAATGCAATGCCAGCCATCGCAAGCATCGAGCCGGTAATGGCACTTGCAGCGGCATCCATTCCATATATGAGTTGCCTTGAACTGGCAAAGAGCGCATAACCTATCACCGGAAGAATGGAACAATAGAGGCCATATACGGGGGGTAGGCCAGCAATTTCCGCATATCCCATGGTAACCGGTATCGTCAGTGCCGCAACGATGATACCAGCAATGAGATCATGCTTTAAAAAACTTAACTTGTACCCTTTGAGCGAAGGTAGGATCAGCCTCTGCTTTTCCATGGCAGTTCAACCTCTTCCTTGTGCTAATAATACGCTTTGACGTTTATACCAAAGGCTTTTCCCCAAATCCCCCTATCAGCTGCACTGTATACTTCAGTCACCGATGCAGCAGCAGACACGTTGAATCGAGGATCGACGAGCAATAACGATTGGATACAAACAGCTTGCTGAGGTCTTGATATACTGTCATATAATAATCCCTTCATTACGTCGCGACCGATTGCATTGTCACAATCAAATTGTTGGGCAGTTAGAATCATAGTAACGCCAGTTTGCATAAAGTGCACTAAACTGTATGGTAGCAAAGTATCGAGAGCATACTCATTAATTCACAATATGTCCACATAAGAACTTTTTAGCGGCGTACTCGTAGATATTTGTTCAGAAAGCATCATCCGATAGTAAGGTGGAACAATGGACGCATTATCGATATTGATCAAACCCGCATCGGGTTCATGCAACATGCACTGCACGTACTGTTTTTATGTAGATGTTGCCTCTGCTCGCGTCCTGCCTAATCGCGGCATCATGGAAGTGGACACATTGGATGCGATTGTACGGAAGGCTTTTGAAGAAGCTGAGCACTTTGTTTCCTTTGGGTTTCAAGGGGGTGAGCCTCTGCTTGCCGGGCTGGATTTTTATCAAGCTTTTATCGATCTGCAAAAGCGTTACAACACACAACATATCGAGACAGCTTTTTCCATACAGACAAATGGCAGCCTCATCAATGAGGCCTGGGCTCAGTTCTTTGCCGAGTTCGGTTTTCTTGTTGGCCTCTCTATTGACGGCAAAAAGGAGATGCACGATAGCTTGCGACCTTCAGCCTCTGGCGAGGGAAGTTTTGACCAATGTATGAAGGCTGCAGAGCTCCTGAATAATGCAGGGGCGGACTTTAATGTACTTACCGTGCTGACCAGGCAAGTTGCTGAAGCCCCTGATGAGCTCTGGCAGTTCTATCATGAGAACGACTTTCGGTTTGTGCAGCTCATCGCCTGTCTGGACGGGCTCGAAGAGGAGCATGGCTCAAATCCCTTCTCTCTTGACGACAAACTCTACGGGCAATTTCTGTGCAGGTTCTTTGATTTATGGTACGAGGCTTTTATCAAGGATGACTATATCTCTGTCCGAGCCTTTGACAACTGGATCCAGATGCTTATGGGCAGGCCTCCAGAAAATTGCGGTATGGCAGGAAGGTGTGCGGCCTATCCGGTAATAGAAGCGGATGGCCTGGTGTACCCCTGTGATTTCTATGTACTGGATCACTATAAGATAGGTGATGTGTGCACCGACTCCTTCGAGACCATGCTCAGCAGTCCCTCAACGCAGGAGTTTATAGAGGTATCGGTAGAGTTACAGGATGCCTGCCAGGAATGTGAGTATCATTTTATTTGCAGAAGTGGGTGTCGCAGAGACAGAGAACCCATAAAAGAAGGTGTAGCTTCACTCAATTATTACTGTGAGGGTTATAAGATGTTCTTCGCCCACGCATTGCCGCGTATGCAGGGTATTGCGCAAAATATTATGTCTAATATGCGTTGAGTAGATCTCACGTGCCAGGGCATGGACGGTGCCTTAATTGACTGGAGTGCGACCCATGGGGTATCCAGAAAAACAGTCTCTTTGGCAATATACAGAGAGAACTTTTGTAGAGACAACTTGTGTAGAGACAACTTGTGTAGAGAGAAAAGAGACCTTTTAAGAATAATTATTATTGCATCTGCATAACAGCGCGTATTCGTATACGCTCACCTATAAAACAGCGCGTATTCGTATACGCTCACCTGTATTAATGTACAATGTTTTAAATTCATACCTCTACATCGATTGGAGTTTTCCTATGAAAGCATTTGTAATGAGAAAGATCGGTGAGACTGGTTGGGCGGAAAAGCCCGTTCCCGAGTGCGGACCTCTTGATGCACTCATAAAGCCCATTGCACTTGCCCCTTGTACCTCCGACGTGCATACCGTATGGGAAGGCGCCGTGGGGGAAAGGAGCGACCTTACGCTAGGGCATGAAGGTGTCGGAGAAGTCGTTGAGGTCGGAGCACTGGTAAAAGATTTCAAGCCGGGCGATAAGGTCATCATCCCTGCCATTACGCCCGATTGGAACTCGCTCGAGGCCCAGGCGGGTTTTTCCATGCACTCCCATGGCATGCTTGGCGGATGGAAGTTCTCTAATATTAACGACGGCCTTTTCAGCGAGATTGCCTTTGTCAACGATGCTGATGGCAACTTGGCGCTTCTGCCGGAAGGCATTGAGCCAGCAGATGCCGTCATGCTCTCCGACATGGTTCCCACCGGCTTTCATGCCTCAGAACTTGCTGATGTTCAGTATGGTGATATGGTGTGTGTCATTGGTATTGGTCCTGTAGGCCTCATGGGCGTGGCAGGTGCAGTACTTAAGGGTGCATCCCGTGTCTTTGCCGTAGGGACTCGTCCTAACTGTGTAAAGGTAGCCAGAGAATATGGCGCCACCGATATTATCAGTTATAAAGACGGTCTTATTGATGAGCAGGTCCTGGAGAAGACCAGCGGCAAAGGCGTGGACAAGGTCATCATCGCAGGTGGTACCGTCGACACCTTTGCGGAGGCAATTCGTATGCTCAAGCCCGGCGGCATTATCGGTAATGTCAACTATCTGGGCGAAGGCGAGTTTGTTAAGATACCTCGTGCGGAGTGGGGAGTGGGTATGGGTCACAAGACCATAGCCGGTGGTCTGATGCCGGGCGGACGTCTTCGCATGGAAAAGCTTGTCTCCTTGCTTCAGACCGGCAGGCTTGATACAAGCAAACTTATCACCCATCGCCTTGAAGGGTTTGACAAGATCGAAGAGGCGCTCATGCTCATGAAGGATAAGCCCCAAGACCTTATCAAGCCGGTTGTAATGATCTAAGTGTACTGTTCTTCTTGAGTCTCAATTGTAGCGAAGTCATCACCATCATACGCATGAGTGATTACCTCTAGGAGAGGCTAGAAAAGGTAGTAAGGCGAGTAAAGATCGCTGACGTGCATACAGTGTAGCAGCAAGTTTTAGATGCGCGCAAAAGACGAGTAAGAACTTCTGTCTTTTGCGCGTGTCTCTATGTATGGATAGCCACAAATCAATTGAACAACGGCACCCAACCGTGTTTACAAGCTTGTGTCTTTATGTATGGATAGCCACAAATCAATGAACAATGGCACCCAACCGTGTTTACAAGCTCTGTAAGGTTAACCCTGGTGCGGTGATGTGCCTTCCTATTCTGTTGCGGTTAGCATTTCAGGTTCCATTGTGAGATATTCTCGGCAAAAGCCTCATTCTTGGATCGGCGCAATGAACGTTAATTATTGTGAGATATTCTCGGCAGAAGCCTCATCCTTAGATCGGCATGGCGAGCGATAAACTCAGGTACGGGGTATTTGAGACGCTTGTCCAGCAGCCTCCTTAAAACCTCAGCTATTTCGCGTAACTCAGCGGTATCATTTATCTGCCTTTTAGACACCGTGATCACGGTCACTCCAACAGTTGAAAGAGCGTTACGACGTATAGCGTCTTGAGTGATCCTCTCGGGTCCTGTATGAAAAGTGTCGCTATCATATTCAACCGCCACCTTCTTGCTCAACCAGAAGAGGTCGCAATAATACTGCGACCGCCCCTTAGACTTGTTTATATAGCTTATTGCTTTGATCGGGTAATTGAGCAAAGGGGTCTCAAACCCATATCCTCCGAGCTTATAGGGCAAAGTGAGAACAATGGACAAGATCGTCTCCATCGGTGAAGCCGAGTTATCTGCAATATATCTCACAGCTCTGAGTGCATTCTTGCGACCCTTAATGTTTGCCGCACAAGTGAGAAATGCAGTCAGTTTGGCTTTACTGGTCAAAGGCAAGTCATCACGGAACCCTCTACCCACTGCTTCATCATTGCCAAGGCGATAATTACCACATAACTCGTATCCCAGCGCTATGAGCTCTACCAGAGGGAGTTCGCTTCCCATTTGCAGAAAGCAGAGTTCAGGAGAGCTTACAGCGAGCGTCTTGTTCAGCTTAACAAGGCTGCTAGCAGGAAGAAGAGGGGAGCAGATATGGCTTTGGATATTTTTGGAGACCTTTCGTGCGTTTGCACTGCCTACCAGAATATGCAAGGGCGTTGAAAGCATTAAGGGAATATCTTTCTGCCACGTCTTGTTACGTGCAGGCTTTTTCGAAAGAGATCCGGCACCTGACCGTTTTGCGGCGAGGGCTGTTTTGGCCTGGGCCTTTCTCCAATACTCCAATGAAGAGCGATGACTGATAACGTTAAGCATATAGATATAATAGCATAAAGTACGAAAACTACGAAAACGCGAAGTTTTTGCCGGTTTCAGTTCTCTTTCAATTTACGTAAAGTCTCTGGATAAATTTGTATACAGGTTTTCGCAGGTCAAAGAGCTACTGACACAGCACAGCAATTAATCGACAAAACTAAAATTCGCGTTTTCGTCATTATGGGACAAGTGATGCTTCTGTTTAGTCAGCTTTAAAAAGAAAGTGAGTGGGAGAGGAGGCAGAAAAAAGGGAGAAGAGAGAAGAGGAGAAGATAAAAGAGGAGTTGACATACCTATAATGTAAGAACTACTATAATGTATATCATACAGTATTGAGAATCGAGGTGATTCCCTTGACGTCGGACAGTGTTTTTCAAAGCTATATCACCGAGTTACGCCGGGGAAGTCTGACCATGGCTACATTACTCTGCTTGCGTAAGCCACATTATGGCTATGCGCTTCTTCAGACAATGCAGGGCATGGGAATACAAATCGAGGCAAACACCCTCTATCCCTTGCTTCGAAGGCTGGAAGAGCAAGAATTGCTCACAAGCAATTGGGATGTCTCTGAAAAACGTCCGCGCAAGTACTACACCATCAACGACAAAGGCGAGCAAGTCTTAGCGGTGTTGCTGCACGAATGGAAGAAGATGCAGAAGAGCATCGATGCAATAAACAAGGAAGGTGAGTAGCATGGCAAGCTTGATAGAACGTTATGTATATGATGTAGTCCGTCGCCTTCCGGAGGAAAACCGTGATGAGGTTAAGCGCGAGCTCACAGCGAATATTTACGATA
Source organism: Coriobacteriales bacterium (assembly GCA_031555185.1). Taxonomy (GTDB): domain Bacteria; phylum Actinomycetota; class Coriobacteriia; order Coriobacteriales; family UBA8131; genus WQXH01. The sequence continues at coordinate 1,556 of JAVBUQ010000155.1, read as the reverse complement.
TGCTGGCAGAAGACCTGTGCGATGACGAGATCAGGACTGTGCTCACTGAACTGGGCTCCCCTCGAGTGTTAGCGGAGAAATATCGTAATAAGCCCAATTATCTTATCTCTCCCGCGGGTTATTACGATTACATCCGTACGCTTAAATGGGTCGTGCCACTTGTGGGTGGTATCCTGATGCTCATAGGCATGGTCATTGGTGCTTTTGAGTCATTGGGTGAAGGTATGGTAGATGCACCCCGACTCGCCGGCAGGGTCATCTCACAGGGAATCACCTTTGGACTGACAGCAGCTTTTCAGGCTTTAGTCTGGACGACCATCGGTTTTGTTATAGCTGAAAGGGCTGGTGCATTCAAAGAACAGGAAGACAAGTCATGGGCGATTGACAGTTTGCCTGAGCTCATCGAAGAAGACAAGAGTGAGATCCCACTCTCTGACAGCATCGGCACCTTGATTGTAGTGGTGTTGTTCTCTGTCATAGGACTTCTGCTTTTGTTGACGACCATTACCTTCACCTTTGTCCTCGGTGGAGACACTTACGTGATCAAAGATCTTTTTGCCCCAGATTTTATCGCGTTACTTGTCCCGTTCATTATCATTGGCTGCATTCTTGGTGTGATTGAGTCTGTTGTAAAGATCGTGGTACGTAGGTGGACTCCCCTTGTTTGCGCAGTAGTGTTGACAAGCAATGTGATAAGTATTGTGCTCCTGATCATCTTGTTGTCTCAGCAGGAAATACTCTCTCAAAGCTTGCTTACGCTTGCAGAAAGCCAGTCCTGGTGGCAGATAGTAAGCGTGAAAATCGGTGCGTTTACACCGACGATGAATCTTGCACAACTCATTTGGGTGCTTATCATCATATTCACGATTATCGGCATTCTCATCGAGTGCGGCGTTGCGATCTACAGAACAATACGGGCAAGCAACCCTGTGAAGAACGGAGGAAATGCCCGCAGGTAATGACAATTACTGGGTAAGGCATGTATCTAGTAGATCACTGCGAGCATACTATCGCATGAACTTTGATGCCAGGTTCATGACGGTGGGAGCAAACCTCGCTACCCCGGGGAACTGGAGCCTTCGGCGAGCATCATTGAGTAACACAGGAATATCCAAACCCTGGGGACACTTCTTTGTGCAGGCACCACAAGAAGTACAGTCGCTTGCAAAGTGAGGAGTGCCGGTGACGATGCCACAGTTGTTAAGGTATTGGTACATGCCGGTAGCCCTCCCCATGGAATGACTCACATTATAGGCAGTGAACACACCAGGAATATTGATCTCCTGTGGACAAGGCATGCAGTAGTTACAGCCGGTGCACATGACTTTATAACTTTCCTTGAAGATGCCAACGACCTTCTCAATCACGGAAAGCTCTTTCTCATCCATCATTCCTGGCATGGCGGTATCTGCCAATGCAAGGTTTTCTTCCAGTTGATCCGGCGCATTCATACCAGAGAGAAGGAGAGTCACCGCAGGATGATTCCAGATCCAGTTGAGCGCCCAGCTTACCGGAGTTGAGCCAGGCTGAGCTTCTTGCATGAGAGCAACTGCTTC
>JAVBUQ010000042.1:0-7570 GCA_031555185.1 Coriobacteriales bacterium | reverse complement strand
ACTCCTCTCATCGAAAAAACCCCTGTGGAGAGTTGCAGCTCCCCACATAAGGGCTTTCGTGGATCACAAGCTCGAATCTCTTTGCCTTCGCAGAAACGATGTGACCCAAGAGTAGTTTCCTATGCTTGAGGTCAGCTGTCTGTAGTCTCTATGACGGAAGCAGTGTTTTCTGTACTACGAGAGGGTGAAATGTCGGCGAGATCCAAAGGTGGTGTTCATGTGATGAGGGTACGTTCGCTTCAGCTCGATTTTCCCGTTTTTGTGTCTGTTCTCTCCCTGTCCTTTTATTGGGCTGGTGCGATTTCAATGAAGTATGGCCTCTTTGCCAATTACGAATTGATGGTCATCGGTATAAACCCTGCTCTCATACAGCTTGCAGGGTCAGCAGGGCTTACTCTTACACTTTTGGTTGTGGGCATCTTTCCTGACTTGATGATCATAAGGTACACCCGTAAGATACTCCAGGTCATACCATTTTTTGCAAGCCTCCCCCAAGCTTTTCTGCTCATGTTTCCTCAGTTAGGCACCCCGGTTCCTATCGAGTTTATTCTACTTGCCAGAGTACTGTTTACCGCAGGGATCGGGTGCGTTTTGGTTCAGTCGGGGCTATGCCTCAGTTACTACCCCGCAAAATATGGTGCGGTCTCAATCAGTATCTCTTTTCTTGCCGGTGTGCTCATTGCGTTAAGCATTGAGCAGATGCCTGCCGTTCCCGGGGCAATCATCTGCTCGCTTTTCATATGGGCTGCAGCACTCTTTGCGATGCTGATACCTTTTGGAGAACTGCTGCAAAAAGAAAATGGCGACAAGGTGCTTGGGTCTTCTCGACCCTCTGCGCTCTCTCCTTCCTCATCCCCGAACGGCACCCCCACAGACAGCAAGGCTGCCGACTCCAAGATGCCAAAGAACTTCTTCAGTCTGTCCTTTGGCCTGTTGTTCTACAGTTCGCTTTTTGGGATAGCGATCGTGCTGGCCTTGAAGACCCAGATAGTCCTGGGCTTTCTCCTCCCCTTCAGCGCCCTGTTTCTCCTGGGGGGCAGCATCGTCGTCCTATTAATCCTCAAGTTCGGTCAGCGTCTTGACCTTGAAATGATCCAGTGGTTTCTCTTTGTTCCCATCATCATCAGTCTCATCCCCCTGCTTTTTTCCAACTACCTTCTGAGTTATGTCTGCTGTGCCATCCTTATGATCTCCTTTTGCTGCTACGATATCTCAAACCTCATTATCCTCTCCGGACTTACCCGGGGGCGCAACCCCCGCACTGCCGTGCGCATATTCTCTCTCGGACGCGCGGCAAACGGCCTGGGCTTTCTCGTCGGTGGTTTTATCATGCTCATTGTCACCGATGAGTCTCTGGTCGATTCACAGGGAGCTTTTCAGATAGTTATCTTCTTTGCCAGCCTCTTCCTTGTTGCCGGTATGGCTTTTTTGGGAAAGTCCGCCTTTGTCAAAGACCGGTCATCACCTGAGCAGTCAACAGAGAAGAAGGGACGCTGGCGCAGGGCTTGCGATGACCTCATTAAGACCGCTGAACTCTCCGAGCGGGAGCAGGAGGTCTTCATCTATCTTTCCAAGGGGCACAGTTCTGACTATATCAGTGAGAAGCTCTTTATTGCACCCAGTACCGTCAAGACCTATATCTCCCGTATCTATCAAAAACTTGATATCCATTCACACCAGGAGCTCCTTAATGCCATAGAAAGACAAGCACAATCCTATGACCGACAGGTGGTTGAAGGGCATCTCCAGGAAAAATAAGGAGTTACGTTTACGCCACGTGCCTTATGGCAACACACATGTCTGTTCAGAGGCAGTGAAGAGGCATAATGATCGGTAGGGCAGAAGAGAAGGGCGAGCAAATGCAGGTGCACGCTTAAGGAAGAAGGGAGTACATACCATGAGCAAGTTGATCACCAAAAGGCTTTTTGCGAAGTGTAAAACTATGACCGATATAAAGAAGAAAGCCCGGAAATGGAAGCTGATATATTACGCTGGCACGGGATTCTGTCTGGTAGCTGCCGGATGTTTCCTCGGTTTTACCATAACACAGACAAGTATGGCTTCTCTATTCTCCGGGGTCTTTGGGGTACTTCTGCTTCTTGCTCTTGGCTCAATTTATGTCAGCAGTATCTATAGCCTGGGTTATTGTGAAGGAAAACTCATCGCTCTCAATGGAAACCCCGAAGCTCTTAAAGAGGAATCTGAACAAGTGTTATAGCTCTGCACCTTTATTCTCAATGAATTAACCCCTTCCAGGGGCACGGCTTACGCAATCGGTTTTGGCGTATAAAAAGAGGTCTCGGGAGTATCCCAAGACCTCTTATTTCCCTGCAGAGATACGAAATCCTAGTACGGCGCCTTCCAGCCCTTGAGGAACCGTTCATCACCCTTGGGCATACGCGCGTAGTAGCGCTCTTCTCCCGGCATGGCCCTACGTCTGTCAGAATAGATAATAAGAAAGCGAAGCAGTAAGCCCGCAGCCAACACCAACACCGGAGCTACAAACGTTGCACCTGCTCCACCGACTAAATAAAGGAAGAAGGGAATGACCAGGCCACAGCCTATCATACCTATCCAGAAGAGCAGCGACTTTTTGCCGCTTATCCAATCGAGTGCTATCGCCTTGGCGGCAACCGTGCCGCTGGCACGCATCAAGAACACGTAAAGCAGAAGTACGATGATCTCGGCAACCACCAGGATAGTATCTGCTATATGCATGACCTCAACAATAAACTCATTAGTGAGGATAACACCTATCAAAAAGGCATCAGAACCCGCAGCGGATCCAAACCAGAGGTTGAGCATCCATTCCTGGCTCCACAGCAAACTCAACAGCGCAATCAGCGCCGTAGCAGTAGAAAGCGCACTCACCGTAAAGAGCACCGGAAGAGCCGGGGTATTCCAGAAGGGCTTGGCCTTCATGGTACACAGGAGCACACCTGTATAGACTACAACACAGAGTCCAAAAAGAGCCATGAGGCCAGCGCATAGATCGCGCAACCAGATCCAGGTGTAGAAGAAGAGGTTCCAATCCGGCGGTAGCCAGAAAAGGAAGTAAACAAGACCAAAGATCATAGCCAGGATAAGCAGGCAGGCGCCCCACTTGATAATAGCCGTGGCGGATAAGAAGACACGCAAAAAGACCTTGGGCTGCCCCAATTCAAAGATCAGGAGGAAGGAGCCAATACCCAGGCATCCAACCGCTACTAATACCGCCGGGGCAAGCAGGTAATACGTGCCAAAAATGATATCAAGCAAACCACATACAAAAAGTGTGCCTCCGCCCAGACCGCCAAGGAACAGATACCAGGCAATAGGCCAGATCCAATAGTGTTTCTCGAGCTTATTAGGCTCCATCGCATGTTTCATGAGACCCATTAGTTACCACCTCCCAGATCAGGTATGTAGTAGACCTGTGGGTCGGTGCCCAGCTCCTCAAAGAAGCGATCGGTCTTAAGACTGTTGACTAACTTGGATACGTCGCTCTCTGGGTCATCCAGATCACCGAAGATACGAGCTTTCTGATGACAGGTAACCACACAATAGGGCTGCTCACCATCACGCACGCGATCCATACAGAAAGTGCATTTGCGCGCAAAGCCTTCTTCACCATTACTGTCTCGAGCACCGTAAGGGCATGAGTTAATGCAGACCTTGCAGCCCATACATTTGGTCTCATCAACCCATACAATGCCGTCGTCGTCTTGCTGCGAAGCATTACAGGGGCAGCAGATAGTGCAGGGTGGATTGTCACAGTGCATACAGATAAGGGGGGTAAAGGTCTGGTGAACATGAGGAAACTCACCCAAAACGCCCTCTGTGACCACAGGGTTGTAGATAATATCCATGGGGAGTTCATTCCAGGTGCGACAGGCTACTGTACAGCTTTGGCAACCAATGCATCTGCGCTGATCCATTACCATTGCATATCTCGTCATTATTACTCCCCCCTCTCAGTGTCAGTGGGTGTGGTGATGATCTTCTCACGGGTTTCCATATGATAATGATCTCCCGTCGCCTCATCCAGGAGGGTCTCAGTAGTGGGATCGTAGGCATACTTTGAATACAGATCATAATAGACTTGGGTCTCTGGATGAATCAGCCAACCACTTTCAGGGTCATAATACAGTCCCAGGTCAAGGTCCCAGGCATACTTGGAGGCAGGATCCCAGGTAAGTCCTTCTGGCACCTCAAAGTTGGGCTTAGGATCATGGGGAATAGGCTCATAGGCCAGGGGCTGCTCAGAAGGTGGTACCGTGACGCCAGGCACTGATGAAGAGCCAGGCATGGAGAACGTAGTATCAGTCTCGTCCCAATAACCTACCTTGTAGACTTTGCAGAGCAGACCACGATTAGCCCAGCTGCCTCCGATAGGATCACAGTGCTCGTTATCTACACTGGTGAGTACGTTAACGTTGCTCTCAAGACAACCAAAAGGCTCCTCGCCCAGATCTTCCTGACGCTCAGGGAACCACCAGCCACGCTGGCAGTAAATGACACGGGGATCCACCGAGGGCTCCACATTGGCACGTTGACGGATACGTCCACGACGCGTCTCGATCCAGCACCAGTCGCCTTCTTTGATCTTAAGCTTCTTTGCTGTCTGAGGATTGATGGTAAAGTGTGGATCAGCGCTCAGAAAACGCACACTCTCGATATTGAATTCCTCGGAGTGATGATACGGCATGAAGCCGCCGCCCGTGGTAAGCACCAGCGGATACTCCTTGGCCACCTCGGGGTCGTCAATCTCATTTTCCGCCGGGCCAACATAGGTGGGCAGCGCCGGGTAACCCAACTCCTCAAGGATAGAGCTCTTGAGTTCTACACGACGCGATGGAGTGCAAAAGCCATTTGCCCCGTACTTGTAATAGTGCATGGGGGGATAAAAGAAGCGGTATTTCTCAACAAACTCATCATAACTACCAAACTGGTAACCCTGCGAAACAAAGGGATAGGTTACGTAGTAGAAGACTTCCTCGAGACTCTCCCATGGCCATTGATCTTCATCCTGACCAGTGGCAAGCGCAAGGTCACGCCAGAACTCGTAGTCGGTCTTGCGCTCGTACAGCGGTTGAATAGCACGCTGTGAGGCAATCAGGTGATCGGTAACACCGTAGTTATTGTGGATGATCGGACGCTCCAAAGCTCCCGCAATGGGAAACACATAGTCGGAGTACAAAGCTGCCGGGGTCATCCAGTATTCACAGGTCACCAGGAATTCAACCTTTTTGAGTGCCTCAAGGGTCATCTTGGCATCACCATAGGAGTTAACAGGGTTGGTAGCCGAGACGATGAGCGCACGTACCTGATACGGGTCGCCCGTGAGAATCGCCTTGAAGACACTCGGACCATGGGCTTCGCAGAACCACTCAGAAGTAGGTGCCTTGCCCCAGGTTTCGCGAGCAGTGTCGGCGATCTTCTGATAACCAGGCCAGGAAGTAAGTTTGAACTTGTCCGAGCCGATCTGCTTGGCCTTTTGCTCTTCTGGTAGCCAGTCGTTGGCCTCAAGCTCTTCATCGGTGATGTAATAAGTGGACGGACCTGGCATGAGGTCGCCACCCGGGCAATCGAGATTACCGCAGATAGCACGCAAGGCGGCACGAGCATGCATACCGGCACCTGATGCTTTACCCAGCTGGTCTGCCGTACATCCCCACTGGATATTGCCAGGTTTATTGCTGGCATACATACGGGCGGCTTCACGGATAAGTTCAGCATCAAGCCAGGTGATTTCAGAAGCCCACTCAGGGGTATACTGCTTTACATGTTCCCTGAGCTCATCAAAACCTATGCACCAGTTCTGCGTGAACTCCCTGTCATAGAGCCCCTCAAAGATCACAACATGCAGCATCGCAAGCGCAAGGGCAGTATCTGATCCGGGACGCAACGGCAGCCAGAGATCGGCATGGGCTGCAGTCTCGGAATAACGTGGGTCCACAACGATGATCTTGAGACCCATTTTCTTGAGGTCGGAATAACCACGCATGCCCGGCATGGCCGACGCACCGGGGTTAAAGCCCCACATGATAACGACGCGGCTGGTGGCCAGATCGGTCTCAAACGGGCTCCATCCGCTCACCACGGTCTCTACGTTAAACGTAGGTATCCAGCAGAGTAGAGCATTGTGAAAGCCATTAGGACTTCCAAACATGTTCATAAAACGACGACGGGACCAGTCATCGGTCCGAAGGGTGCCTCCTGCGGTAGCAACCGCCTCTGCGCCACTCTCCTCTTTGATCTGATTCAGTCGCTCGGCGACCTCAGCAATAGCCGTATCCCAGGGTACCTTCTCCCACTTGCCCTCACCCTTCTCCCCCGCACGCTTAAGGGGGTGATTGATGCGAGCAGGATGATCGAGGTGCTGAAGTGCGATGTTGCCACGGCAGCAGAGGCCACCCTGGTTTGTGGGATGGGTGGGATCGCCCTCGATCTTGAGGACCTTGCCATCCTTAACATACGCAAGCACGCCGCAATTCTGGTGACAGAAATAACAGCAGCTCTTCTTGACCTCGACACCGGGAGCGTGAATATCAACTGACTCTGACACGCTGACCTTCTTTCTCTCTCCATGTCGAACCTTGCCAACACACAAACCAAACGCGCCCTCTGACAGTTCTGCCACGTGAGGGTGCGTCTGGGCATTCTTGCGTTGCTAAGTATACCCAATAGAGCGTAGTCAACCGGCCACAATAGGGTCAATGGCATCATATGGAAAGTATGATTTTGTCTTAAAACCGGTGCCTTTTTGTCATGCTGTTCATGCTATGTGCCGGTAAACACTTTTTTCCTACGCGGCCAGTGCTTTCCTGGCAACGTCGGTAAGCGCGGCAAACGAAGTGGCGTCGTTAACAGCAATATCGGCGAGGACCTTGCGATCGAGCTGTACACCGGCAGTCTTAAGACCATGCATGAATACTGAATAGCTCATTCCATTCATGCGCGCAGCAGCGTTGATACGGGTAATCCATAAACGGCGGATAACACGTTTCTTATTGCGGCGGTCGCGGTATGCATACTGCAAAGAGTGCTGTACCTGCTCTTTTGCCGCACGATAAGAACGCGACTTAGCGCCATAGTAACCCTTGGCGCGTGCCAATACGACGCGACGCTTTTTGCGGGCGGTAACAGATCTTTTTACTCGGGCCATAGTTAATCAGCTCCTCTTTACTTAACGAAGGCCCAGCTGGCGGGCGACGACTTTTTTATCGGATGACGCAATCTCAGCCTCATGACGGAAGTTGCGCTTGCGTTTTTGACTCTTCTTCTCCAGAATGTGGCTTTTGTAGGCCTTGGCGCGCATGATCTTGCCGCCCCCGGTGACCCTGAAGCGTTTTGCGGCTCCACGATGAGTCTTCATCTTTGGCATGGTAACTCCTTTCGTTGCAGTCTGCTTTGTTATGGGCAATACAGCCTTTCTTACCTGCTGTTTCGCGTACTTCGCGACTGCTCTACTTATCAACGAAAACGTTCTCTGTTTGGTTTCTCTTCCTTGACCTGCGTATGGGTAGTCACACCCACAGGTTCTCTGTTTCAACAATGATCCTCTGAATCAGTGTTGACCACAACACCC
>JAVBUQ010000107.1:0-11796 GCA_031555185.1 Coriobacteriales bacterium | reverse complement strand
AACCCTGGTCTTCAGCTATGGCAGCCAGGATATCCATGTCGATGCCCACAAACTCACCAGAGGTATCGGTAAACTCAAAGGGGGCAAAGGTAGTATCAGTGGCAATGGTGTAGACCTTGGCTGCGGCACTGTCCGCTCCACTGCTGTCGGTGCCTTCCGAGGAGCCACCTCCGCAGGCGGCCAAAAGTGACAGAGATGCAGCCATCATAACGGCACAGAAAACCGCGACGATCTTTTTACTCAGCTTCATAATGTTCTTCCCTTTCTTGTTGGTGTTTCCACTGAACGGAAACGAGCGGTCTCCCTCCGCTTTTAACCTGAACCTGTATATTTTACACGTGAAGAGCAAAAACAAGAATACTTAAAGCAAAAGTATTCTTTTAACGTGCATTAAGCCTCGTATACTAAACTATCGATCTCGGCGAGGCTTTTAACTCTGAAGCCCTCAAATTCCGGGTGTTTGTCTCGTCTGTCCAATAGGATTGGGGTAATACCCACGGCTGCAGCACCCAGAGCATCGGCAGAGACATGATCGCCCACGTGCAGTGCCTCATTGGCGTCAAGGCCGAGTCTATCCAAGGTGAGATTGAATATTTCCGGCATGGGCTTATGGAGACGCACCACAGCGCTTGCAACAATAGTCTCAAAGTATTGTGCCATATTCAGCCCCTCTATTATAGGGGAGAGTGAGGAATCCCAATTTGAGATCAGTGCCATGCGAATACCGCGCTCTCGCAAAAAGTCGAGGGTGGGGAGCACATCGTCAAAAAGCTTCCAGGCACCTGGCGAGAAATAGTAGAGATAGACTTCTTCTGCGAGTGCTCTGCGCATGTCTGGGGGAATATCGAGCAGAGAAGCCATGTATTCATACATCTCGATCCAAATAGCTCGCGCACGCACGTCGTCGCTCCAGAACGAATCATCCTGTTCGTACAGTTGTTCATAGAGTCCGTACATCAACGGTACGTTGCGAGCCACCTCCTTGGGGTCGATAGCCACACCAAGTTGCTGAGCGATGTGGGTAAAGGTGGTGCCTTCATTCGCTGCAGGGGTAAGCAGCGTAGCTCCCACGTCAAAAAATACAGCCTTTATTGAATTCACAGTCCTCCGAGAATGCTGCTGATAAAGTAGTGGTTATATCGCTTAACCTGTCTGTGTCGGAAAGCAAACACGATAAGAAATCTCTGATAGTCCACAAGCAGCACTATGGATCCAAGAGTTTTCCCTCATTACTCTCATACATCCATAGTTTCGCAGGTTGACCTCTACTTTGCAACCCAGCCAATCGCAGAATATCCAGCCAGTCGCCTCAGGGGGCCTTAACAATAACGCAGTACGTGTTATGAGACACACCCTCTCCTAAACAACGAAGACGTATCAGGAATCCCTTTATAACGTTTAACTGGCTATGATGGAAGCGTGGGGGAGCAAAGTCAAAGTGAAAGCGTTCAACTGGAAATCCTGTTAAGGAGGATGCGCATCATGTCAGACTATCAAGATCCTAACGTACCTTTCATTCCCGACCGAACAGTCCTTCCTATCCATGAGCCAACATACGCTCCTTGCCGAGAAATGTTCGCGGATAACAATCCGCCAGCCCCTCCGCCAAGGTTTACCGTGGAGGCGCCGGAGGGCGCGCCTAACGTCATCATTTTTCTGATTGATGACATGGGTTTTGGTGCTACCAGTGCCTTTGGCGGACCTATCCCCATGCCAACAGCCGAGCGACTGGCTCAAGGTGGTATGAAATTCAACCGTTTCCATACCACCTCCATATGTGCGCCTACACGTGCGGCGCTGCTCTCTGGTTACAATCATCACAGCGTTAATATGGGCAACATCACCGAGATGGGTACAGCGTACCCAGGTAATCTCTCTACCAGGCCAAAATCAGTGACACCTCTGGCCAAGGTGCTCAGTCTGAATGGCTTTGCCACCGCGCAGTTTGGTAAATGTCACGAAACACCCGTGTGGGAGACTACCACGGCTGGCCCCTTTGAACACTGGCCGGTGCATTCCGGGTTTGATAAATTCTATGGCTTTCTGGCAGCTGAGACCAACCAGTATCGACCGGCGCTGGTAGATGGACTCAATCGTGTTCCTGTTCCTGAGTGCGAGGACTATCATCTGACTGAAGACCTGGCCGACCACTGCATCAGGTGGATCAAAGATCAAAAATGCGTCAAACCAGACAGACCGTACTTTGTGTATTTTGCCCCCGGTGCGACTCACGCTCCACACCAGAGTCCTGAGAGCTACCGCGATATGTTCAAGGGTCAATTTGATTCTGGCTGGGACGAGCTCCGTAAGCAAACCCACAAGCGTATGCTGGACATGGGCGTACTCCCCCAAGGAACAAAACTGGCAAACAAGCCCGCCGCTATGCGTGACTGGGACGATCTCTCCCCCATGGAAAAGAAGGTATACGCACGAGAGATGGAGCTCTATGCTGGTTTTGCCCGCCACACAGACGACCAGATCGGTCGTGTCGTGGATGCGGTAGAACAGATGGGTGATCTGGACAACACTGTGATCTTCTACATCCTGGGTGACAACGGTGCTTCTGGTGAAGGTGGGCCTAATGGTCTCCTTAACGAGAACTCCTTTGTAAATCATGCTGAGGAATTGGTTGAATACCTGCATGAGCATCTGGATGAACTGGGAACTGAGATGGCGTATAACCATTACGCAAACGGTTGGGCCGTTGCCATGGACACTCCCTTTATGTGGACAAAACAAGTGGCTTCCAATTTTGGTGGCACCCGTAATGGCATGATTGCCCACTATCCTGCCAAATACAAGGCAGCGGGAGAGGTGCACAATCAGTTCCATCATGTGATTGATGTTGCACCCACCGTGTATGAACTCTGTGGAATTCCTCTGCCCAAAGAAGTAGATGGCGTAAAGCAGCGCCCCATGGAAGGCGTGAGTATGAAGTACTCCATGGATAATGCCGCAGCTGAAGACCAACGTAAGACCCAGTACTTTGCCATTTTTGATAATCATGGCGTGTACCACGACGGTTGGTTCTGCGGTGTGGTGGACAGGACTCCGTTCAGCCACCTTCCCATGTATAAACGCTCCGAGGACGCGCCGTGGGAGCTGTACCATGTGGAGAACGATTTTAGTATGAGCGATGATCTTGCCGCGCAGATGCCGGAAAAAGTGGAGGAAATGAAAAAGATCTTCTTTGACGAAGGCCTCAAATACAATGTATTCCCCATGGAGACACGCTCAGAGGTCATCATGGTTCCCAAGCTCGCGGGACGTCCCACGGCCTTTGGCTCACGGACAGAACTGACCCTGCATGATGGCATGTCCATCCCCAATCTCGCTTTTATCGATGTAAAGAATCGCTCCTTTACCCTTACGGCAGAAGTTGAGGTTTCAAAAGACCATACCGATGGCGTCATTTTTGCCATAGGTGGCCGCTTTGGTGGTATGTCTCTTTATGTGAAGGATGAAAAACCCTGCTTCTGTTATAACTACGTCAGGCAGGAATACTACTACGTCAAATCTGAAAAGCCTTTGACCGATGAGCGCAACCAGATCGTGCTGGACTTCAAGTACGATGGAGGCGGGATAGGCAAGGGAGGGCTGGCAACCCTTTACGTTAATAATCAAAAAGTTGCCGAAGGCCGAATTGACAATACGATCATGAATCAATGGTCGTTTGACGAAACGGTGGATGTAGGAGAACAGATTTCTACACCCGTAACGGAGGAATACACGGTCAAGGACAGCCGGTTCCAAGGCAGGATCTTCAGTGTGAATGTCAAGACTGAGAGCATGAGTCTGTAGATACTGAGAATTCTGTTGCTGGCTCGGGAGAGATCCGGGAGGCTGTTTTGCAGAACTCATCGAACCCGGTTTGACAGGGCCAACAGGCAAACCGCCGAAAGTCTCAGGAAATGAGCTTTCGGCGGTTTTTTGTGGTTTTGTTCAGGGTTCAAATCCCTGAGATGCTCTGATCAATAATTAGTGGTGTCGGTGGAGGGATTTGAACCCTCACGTCCATTCGGACACTAGCCCCTCAAGCTAGCGCGTCTGCCGTTCCGCCACACCGACAAAAGGTGGCACATACTGCTTTAAACTATGGTACCTTGCGGGTAAATGAGGACTAAGGCAAGGATAGTAAGCAAAAAGACAACCGCTGATACGATTGTGATCCTATCGAGATTCTTCTCGATGATGCTCGTACCGGAGATATTGGAATACACCTGTCCGGCGATGATATCAGAAAGACCCGTGCCTTTGGACGAGTGAAACAGAATCGAGGCAACCATTACAAGGGCCGACAAGAACCATACAACCAGCACGATTATCAGTATTATAGACAAAACAATCTCCTCAACAACGCAAATTCCAAACGCCAATCATACCGCACTTCTTGTAGCATGACCAACATATTTCAGCGTCATATTCAAATCGACGCAAAAAAATCACATGGTGCGCGATACTGGACTTGAACCAGTGGCCCCTACCGTGTCGAGGTAGTGCTCTCCCACTGAGCTAATCGCGCAAACGCCCAGATAGTGTAGCAGACTTCTCCGCAGTGTAAAAGGGTAACGGCCAGAGTGACATCAGCAATCTGAAAGACCAAGATCAAGAGGCGTTAAATGAGGAGGGGTCAGATCAAGAGGCATCAAATCAAAAAGTGTCAAATCGAGTAGCGACAAATCGAGTAGCGTCAAATCAAGAGGCGTCAAATGAGGAGGTGACCTCAACGACGCTACCATCAAGGCGAAGGGTCAGTTTGCCATCCAGGAGTTTGAGAAGTTCTGCTCCTACCAGTTTGTAGCGCCAACCGGTCAGGATCTTCAAACCTTCTCTCTCGCCGGCAGCCAGACGCACCAGTTCATCCTTATTAACAAGCATTGAAGGGGTGACCTGATTATCGCGAGACCGCTGGTTGATCAGTGTGCGCAGCATGTCGTTTGCTGCTGCATTGGCAGCAGTACGAAAAACCGGACGATTGCGCTGGGGAAGCTGATCAGGGCTGAGTTGTAAACCTCGCTCGACAGCAGCAAGGATCTCACGACTCCAGTGACGGCCCAGTTGGTTCTCCGCTCCTCTCAGATGAAAAAGCTCTTCGGTGCTTCGAGGAGAAAGGCGTGCAATCTCTACAAGAAGCTCATCAGTGACGATCCATTTTCGGGGAAGATCACGTTTCATGGCGATCATATCGCGGGTAGCGGTGACCTCTTTGAGCACGCCCAGCTGCACCGGACCAAGGGTGGAAGAATGCTTAACCCTGCGCCAGGCTTGATCGGGATGCATGATATAACGCTCCTCATCAGCAAGAGCAGCAAAGTCCTCCTCAAGCCACTGCAAACGTCCGAGCTGTTCAAGTCTGTCGTACATCTTGGTGTAGATGCGCGGAAGGTAACGTACATCGTCAAGCGCGTAACACACTTGAGAATCAGTTAATGGTCTTACGTTCCAGTTGCTGAACGAATCGTTCTTACTCAGCCTTACTCCGGCAAATTCCCGCACGAGATTACGGAGAGAAGACTGTTGCGGCATGCCCAGGAGTTCTGCCGCCAGCTGAGTGTCAAAGAGCGGCTGAGGCACAAGGGAGAGATTGTGATAGATGATTTCAAGATCCTGATCGCCTGCATGAAAGATCTTGACAATCTCCTCAGATAAGAAAAGCTCTCTCAGGGGAGAAAGATCTGCAATGGCCAGTGGGTCAACGATAACAGAACGCTCCGGCGTGGCCAGTTGAAGGAGGCAGAGCTGCGGAAAAAAGGTCCGCTCACGAATAAACTCGGTGTCAATTGCCAATACGGTGGACTTTTTGGCTTCTTCTATAAAGAGCACTAGTGCTTCGGTGGTATCAAGATAATTGCGTTTGGTCTCAGACAAACGAATACTCCTATTAGCGTCTCTGCCTCTCCAGGATGCAGTGTGGAAACTATACAGTCAAAATAGCAACAAATAAGGATACCACGTGTGCGGCATGCACCCTTTTGAGAAGTGCCGATTAGGGCAAACTGAAGTATCGACGATTACGCGGGGATCAAGATTCCAGATCCGAAAGTGCCTTGACAATGTCGTCATCACTCATGGAGGACTTATCGAGGGCTGATGGTTTTGCGCGCCTGTCTGAGAGAGCAGCTTGATCCTGCGCTGTTGCCTTTGTGAGCCAGACTTCAATATCTGCTGGTGCGCTCAGATCGTCGCGCAGCGCAGCGGCAAGCTCTGCATCCAACATAACACGGGAAGTATTCTCTGGCCTTACCAAAGCATCACCAGTGGTGGTGTTAACACTGAGGTCCGGCAGTTTTGAGTGTAGCTCCTCGGGCGAAACCGTAGGGTTATGGTAGCTTACCTGCATGCGTCTGGATGTACTAATGGCCGCCGCCGGGCACCAATGGACACAGGCCAGACAGGCTTCGCACTTGTCCGAGCGAATAGGAGCTGTGACCTCAGAGCCCTTTTGAGGCAGTTGGATGTTCTGTGCAGGACATACCTGAGCACAGATACCACATCTTTTACAGCGCTTATCAATATGAAAGACGATATTTTTTCTGCGCAGGTCGGTGAAGGAACGAACAGCCCAACCAAGCAACTTATTGGAACGAGGAAAAAAACTCTCCTGATGGTAGGCAACCGCTGTGGCTATATCATCAATCTGACGTCCCATGTGTTCAATGCGCCTCTTGATTGTTGCGTCGGAGGGTTCAATAAGGCCCACATTGCCCATCATCCGCACGCCAGCGGCATAATTAAGCGCAGCGCCTTTGGAGGCGAGCAACTCGTCTATATCCCAGAATTCATTTGAGCCAAAAAGCGAGTAGGTAGAGACAGCAAAATAATAACAATCGGGGTCAACGGGCATTGACTGGATAAAACCGCGAAGCATCTCAGGAATAGTGGCGCGCTGTACCGGGAAGACAAAACCTACTGCCTTGGCACCGCGTGCATCAATATAGGGGTCTTTATTAACCAGTGAACCGGGCACGGAGACAGGATCGCCTATGTCCAGCACCTTTGCCAGATGCCGGGCAACTGCCAGGCTGTTGCCCGTAGCGCTGAAATAATATATGACAGTTTTACTCATGTATGCAGACCCGGTTGCGACCTAAGTTTCTCTCACGGAAACAACAAAACCTGCAGGCGCATAAAGCGCAGAAGGTCGTTCTCATGGGTAATACAGTACATGATGCTCTGATGGGCACCGATCAGCGCTGTGCCGGGCGGCATAAGCACTCGCGCCAGCGGTGTTCTTATGACAAAGAACCGTTGGCAAATCTAGCGGTATGTTGGATAATGGACGCTTGATACATTATTCGTGACGGAAAACAGATGGAGCAGAGTGTTCATGAGCGAACAATACCGAGCCACCGATATGATCAGTGTTGAGCAAGCTATCGAACAGATCCTTGAATTCACCAGGGTTCTGGAGCCTGAACAGGTAGGTATGCTGGAGGCCGCCAACCGGGTACTGGCACAAGAGATTGTGAGCGACATCGACATAGCTCCCTTTGATAATTCCGGCATGGATGGCTTTGCCATAAAAGCATCCGATGCCGCTTTTGCAAGTACTGAGAACCCTGCGCGCATCAAGATCATAGGGGGTATAGGTGCCGGCCAGGTCTTTGAGGGTGTCATTAATGAGGGCGAAGCCCTCCGTATCATGACCGGTGCCCCAGTGCCGGGCGGAGCAGATACCGTAGTTAAAATTGAGGACACGATTGTAGAGGGAGAGAGTGCCAACACCCCCGGAGGCACAGTGTTGGTGCTCACAAAACCTGTTAGGGAGGGCAAGAATGTCAGAAAACATGGCGAGGAAGCCCGCAAAGGTGAGGTACTCCTTGAAGCAGGTACGGTATTAAGCCCTGCAGGTGTTGGTCTTCTGGCTGCAACAGGTAATACGACCGCCGCAGTATATCGACGTCCCCGGGTAGCAATTCTTTCTTCTGGCGACGAGCTGGTTGATCCTTCGGAAAAACCCGGCCCCGGGCAGATTCGAAACTCCAACTGCTATTCTCTCGCCGGAGCCGCACAGGCAGCGGGAGCGGAGGCAGATATTCTTGGCACGGTGCGCGACGATCCAGACGAGATCCGCGCTACCATCAAAAAGGCTGTTTCAGAACATGACATGGTTCTCATCAGCGGCGGCGCTGCAGAAGGAGACTACGACTACACGCATAGGATACTCAAGGAGCTGGGTACTGTTTATTTCACGCGGGTCAATATGCGTCCTGGTAAGGCTCAGACTCTTGCGATAATCGAGGGCACTATCGTTTTTGGCCTGGCTGGAAACCCTTCGGCGGCCATGGTGGGTTTTGAAGTACTCCTGAGACCTGCGCTTCGCCGTATGCAGGGATACACCCATCTCAAAAGGCCGGTAACAAGAGCCCGTCTCACAACAGATACCGAGAAACCTGATCACCGCCGTTTCTATGTTCGAGCACGTTTGGAGCATGATATCGAGAGTAATGAGTATAGCGTCACGCCGGAGAAGAATCAGTCTTCGGCTCTGCTTGGTGCCTTACAGAACGCCAACTGTCTTGTCGTATTACCAGAGGGCTTGACAGGTAGTGTTAAAGACGAAATCGTTGCCTGCCTGCGCTTGGACATCAACGAAGGCGTCGTGATCTGATGAAACAAGCTGAGCGCCCATTAGCCTTTTCAGCCAGTACCGAGCCTTGCTCGGATACGGTGTATTCGGATAATGTATATTCGGATAATGTATATTCGGATAATGTATTTATACTCCCTTCGTCGCAATCCGCTCTATTATGTCCTGCTTCAGCCAAGAACGTTGAAGCTCCGCCAGCTAAACTGATTTCCTTCTCCCCACAAAGTCCTTCGCGTCGTACAGCACTCTCTGCGGGTGTCCCATGTTAACCCGGCTCTCAAGGCAATCTGACTGCTCCGACTGGTCTGTACTTTGGAGAAGACATGGCGTTTGATCAACATGGTCGCACCATAGACTACCTGCGTATTTCGGTCACGGATCGATGCAACCTGCGTTGCCTGTATTGTATGCCGGAAGAGGGTGTGGGTTGGAAGCCTCATGATGCCATGCTCAGTTTGGAAGAGATAGCCAGATTTGTACGTATTGCTGCTGGTGAAGGGTTTAATCGTATTCGTCTCACCGGCGGAGAACCACTGGTGCGCCTTGGCATTGAAGATCTGGTGGCAGAGATACATGCAATTCCGGGCATAGAATCAGTGGCTATGACAACGAATGGAATATTGCTACCTAAAATGGCAAAATCCTTGAAGGCCGCGGGTTTGAGCAGGGTCAATATCTCACTCGACACACTCGACTCAGAACAGTTCCGCTACATTACGCGTTGGGGAGATATCGAGGATGTATTCTCAGGTATTGACGCTGCCCTGGAAGTTGGTTTCAAGCCGGTCAAGATCAATGCGGTTGTCGTACGAAGCCTGAACCAGGACTTGCTCACTTTTGCGCGCATGAGTATTGACCGACCTCTGCATATGCGTTTTATCGAATATATGCCGGTAGGGGACTCCTGCGGAGGAGAAGGACTTGGCTGGACCGAGGCTGATACCATTCCTAACGAGGAGCTTATCACAATGATCAATGAACAGGCCGAGGCAGCTGGGCTTGGCAGACTGGAGCCGATCACTGAGCGTACCGAGACACCGGATGGCTGGGGCCCTGCACGGTATTATCATTTCAAGGGCGCACAGGGTACCGTAGGATTCATCTCGGCGCTCAGCCGCCATTTCTGCAGTGAGTGCAATCGTTTGCGACTCACGGCGGAGGGCGAGCTTTTGCCCTGCCTCTTCAGCGATCTGCAGTTTGATGCAAAAACGGCGCTTCGCTCTGGCGATCCAGAGGCAGTACGGCACGTTCTGCGTGAAGCTTTGGGAGGCAAGCCCGATGAGCATCATCATAAGGTCGGAACCGACCATTATATGAGTCAGATAGGCGGTTAAGGCTCATCTGGTGGGCATCTTACCTTTCAGAACGAACTGTGGCCTCAGTCATGTATTCTGTATATACTCCTGTCGGCCCCAGACCAATCTTCAAGGCATTCTGCTCATCCAGATGAGCCCTTATAGGTAAACAAGGAGGTACGTTTGAATGAGTGAACTGACACATATCAATTCCAAGGGAGAAGCCCGGATGGTGGATGTAGGCAAAAAGGCCGAAACCGATCGTCTGGCCACGGCAGAAGGTTTTATTACTATGGCACCAGAGACGCTGGTTATGATTGTTGAGGGATCTGCTCCCAAAGGTGATGTGCTCGCTTGTGCCCGCATCGCCGGTATCATGGGCTCAAAACGCACCGCCGACCTTATTCCCATGTGTCATCCTCTCAATATTACAAAAAGCATCGTGGACCTTACGCCCTATGCGCCAGGTGAACACCCGGAGGGAAAGGTGGGTATTCATGTAATGGCCACGCTCGGTGTTACCGGAAAGACCGGTATAGAGATGGAAGCACTGACGGCTGCAAGTGTTGCCTGCCTTACGGTCTATGATATGTGTAAGGCGGTTGACCGTGGCATGGAGATAACGGATATACGACTGCTTCATAAAGAAGGCGGCAAGTCAGGAATATGGGATAGAGAGGTATGATCCGATGAACATCAGAGTTGCCATTATCACCTGTTCATCTACGCGTAAGTTTGCTGAAGACACGGCAGGGGCTGCCCTTGAAGAGCGTATCAAAACGCAGGGTTGGACGGTGAGCACCCACGTAGTGGTGCCGGACAAACGCGACCGTATCTCACAGGCTATCGTAGATGCCGCGGCCCTCAGCGATGTCGTGCTTACCTGTGGAGGAAGTGGGCTATCTCTTGAAGACGTGACCCCCGAAGCCACGGCAGATGTATGTCAGCGTAATGTGCCGGGTATCGCAGAAGCCATGCGGGCGACCAGTCTTGAAAAAACGCGCAGGGCAATGCTCTCCCGTGCTGTATGCATGCAGCGGGGTTCAACCCTGGTGGTCAATTTACCGGGCAGCCTTAAAGCTGCCACGGAGTGCTTTGATGCAGTTTATGACCAGTTCGAACATGCCGTGCAGATGACCGCTGGAGGCGGGCACTGAATCATTTACCACCTTGAACGTGCCCTGCAGATGAGTGTTATGGGCACTGAATCATTTACCCTTTTTAGCGTGAGACATAGACACATGACGTGCAGATGACTGGTGAACTGATGCGAAAGCATTTATCGCTTTGAGCAAGCCCTGCATATGAGTGTCGGTCGGGCACGAAAAATCGTTTGTCACTGTCTCCAGGTTACTGAGACATAGCAGCACCGCTCGCACGCTTTGCCAAAAAACAATTGGTTGTCGCAGTCAAAACCGCGACCTCGTTCAGCCGTAACCCTGGGTAGGTGCACGCTCAGTATATGGCTATGTGTTATCGAAGGGGCTGCAATCTATACCTCCCTCGCTGCGGTTAGAGCATTCCATGCACGACAGGGACAGACAATCCAAGATAAGACAATCGATGCACGACAGGGACAGACAATCTTAGATAAGACAATCGATGCACGACAGGGATAGACAATCCAAGATAAGACAATCCATGCCGCTCTCGTAGTGATTTGCCGTGTCGCTACGCTTTTACTCCAAGAAGCTCCCACAGTAAAACCGTTTATAGCAAAACCCTTACGGTAAAACCTCTCGTAGAAAATGTAGCGCAGGTGAAGTTTGTTTCTTGTCCCCACGGCACTTGTGTGTAGTCCAGGTATTTCTCAGTGCGAAGCAAAGAAGATAGCAACGATTGTTTGAAAATAACGGAAACGCGAGAAAATCTCCCTCTTAGGATGGAAAAGGGGCAAAAATGAAGTGGATA
>JAVBUQ010000048.1:0-6933 GCA_031555185.1 Coriobacteriales bacterium | reverse complement strand
TTGGAATCATAGACCTCTATCTGCAGGTCTGAAGTTGTCCGCGTTCAAGATCCTATTGTCAGGTAAAACGGTTATAAGGAGGCCAGGATGGAAAAAGAAACAAATCTGGAAAAAGGAAAAACGGTTATCGGTGTAGATGATAAGGTGCCGGTTCCCAAAGCTCTGGCGTTTGGCGCGCAACATTTCATGGCATTCATCAGCGGTGGAGCGATAGTACCCGCTCTTTTGATGGGCTTAAACCCTTCACTGGCACTGTTGTGTTGCGGTATTGGAACAATCATGTATATGCTCGTTACAAGAAACAGGATCCCCGCCTTTTTTGGCGTTTCATTCTCATTTAT
The DNA here is from genome assembly GCA_031555185.1 of Coriobacteriales bacterium. Taxonomy (GTDB): domain Bacteria; phylum Actinomycetota; class Coriobacteriia; order Coriobacteriales; family UBA8131; genus WQXH01. The sequence goes on along the minus strand of JAVBUQ010000048.1, from coordinate 6,592 downwards.
CAGCCCCGTAGTGCTGGTAGGTGCCACACAAGGCGTGGAGGCCGCTTTGTGTGGCGTCATAGCTGCAGGTGTTATCTATATCATTATTGGGATAATCATCAAGTTTACCGGGACCGGTTGGCTTTATAAGATCTTTCCACCGGTGCTGATCGGATCGATCATCGCGGTCATTGGCATTGGTTTGTCTCCAGACGCCATCATGATGGTATTTTTCAATAATGATATGGCAGCGGGATTCAATGGCACATCTTTCCTTATCGGCATTGCAACACTCGCCCTCTGTATTGTGTTCTCCTCATTCTTCAAAGGGTTCATCAGCACTATCCCCATTTTGCTCGCAATGGTCATCGGATACATCATCTCTTTACCTTTTGGTTTTGTGGATTTCTCTGCAGTAGAGGAGGCAGCCTGGATCGGACTTCCTACGTTGGTATTTCCCACATTCAGTTTCAGCGCAATCCTTATTATTGCTCCTATTGCGTTTGTTGTGATCGTCGAGCACATCGGCAAACTGATGCTTATCGGAAAGGTCATTGATCGCGATTGTGTCAAATTACTTCCACAGTCGCTCATCGGCAACGGCCTTGCAACGATGATGGCGGGCTTTTTTGGCACATCAGCCCTTACGCCCATTGCAGAGAATATCGGTGTTATGGGTGTGACGAGGGTATTTGCCTCCCGTGTCATGTATTATGCAGCAGGTTTTGCCATCATAGCGGGAGGGTTTTGCCCCAAACTTTCTGCGCTGATCCTTTCCATACCTACTCCGGTACTTGGAGGTGTCTCGCTTCTTCTCTTTGGCATTATCGCAACCAGTGGCATACGTGTCATCGTCGACAATCAGGTTGATTTCAATAACAACAAGAACCTTATGATCGCTTCTACCGTTCTCATCATCGGCATTGGCATGATGACCTCATTCATCTCCATTCCGATAGGATCGTTCTCACTCCCAGGTTTATTGGTAGCTACTCTCGTGGGTGTTGTCATCAACCTCGTTGTTCCAAACTCACAAGAGAACGATAAGCTTCCTTCGGTAAAACCAGAGCCCCCAGAAGAGCAAACGCTTGTACCGGATAAGGATAATAACCCGTCTTCGTAAGCTCTCATATTCGAATGGCCCACGGATCTCTTTTGAACCGTGGGCCAGAATCGACATTTGGAGTGGTACTCATGCAAACAAATAAACCATACATTGACATTGATGAAAAACTCCCTGTTCCAAAGGCAGCTCTTTTAGGGATGCAGCATTTCATGTCAATGTTCGGAGGAAGTATCCTTGTGCCGATACTTATTGGGTTTCCTCCCTCGATTACGCTTATGTGCTCAGGTATAGGAACAATCCTGTACCTGCTAGTGACCAGAGGTAAGATCCCCAGCTACCTTGGGCCTTCATTCGTCTTTATTACGCCGTTGATCACAGCGGCAGCAATCTGTTCAAAAAGTGAGTTGCTCTCCGGAGTCATAGCAGTAGGAGTTATCTTTGTCCTGATTTCTTTTCTGGTTAAAAAAATCGGGACACAGTGGATCCATAGATTCTTTCCGCCTGTACTGGTCTCATCAGTGATTATTGTGATTGCTCTCGGGCTTTCTGGTGCTGCTGTTGATATGGCCTTTTTGAGTGAAGGTGCTATTGCGCCTTGGTCACAACTTCTTGTTATGGTCATAACCGTAGCAGCAGCTATCTTCTTCTCTTGTTTACGGAAAAGCTTCCTTTCGAATATCTCGGTACTCTGCGGAGTTGTCGTGGGGTATGTGTGCGCTGCGTTCTTTGGTCTGATAGATTTTTCATCTCTTACTGAGGTGCCCTGGTTTGGCTTACCCAGCTTCATGTTCCCCTCGTTCAGTCTCACGGCGATAGTTCTTATTGCGCCTGTTGCGCTGATTCTTGTTGTTGATCATATAGGCCATCTGTTTATTGTTGGAGAAGTAACTGGAAGGGATTTTACCGGGATCCTTCATAGATCCTTACTCGGAGATGGACTTGCGACAATAGTTGCCGGTCTATGTGGAGCACCACCTGCCACAACCTACGCAGAGAACATGGGTGTTATGAGTATGACTCGAGTGTTTGCTTCACAGATCTTTTGGTATGCCGCAGGCTTTGCAATCCTTGTTGGAGGGTTCTGCCCCAAATTTGAGGCACTCATCTCCTCTATACCCAACTCGGTAATTGGAGGGGTTTCAATAATCATATTTGGACTTATTGCATGCAATGCCATGCGAGTACTCATCTCAAATAAAGTTGATCTCAACGGCACAAAAGAGGCGCTTATCCTTGCTCTGGTGTTGATTATAGGTGTAGGCATGACCGTCATGAATTTTTCGTTTCCCATTGGCGCCTATCCACTGCCGGGATTTGCCGTCGCAATGCTCATCGGCTTTTTACTAAACATACTTCTTCCTCCCTTTGGCGGAAAGAAAACAGACAGAGCAGAATACAAGGCTTTGGAAGAAAAACGCAGGTAAGTCAATTTGTCCCCTTTGATCACCACCTATAACGGAGAGGAATATCCATGAACAATAAAGAAAACTGGATGGCTATTTTTAAAGGAGAGTCGGCAGAGAGGATTCCCTATGCCTGGGAGCCTTTTGTTGGAGAATTGGATGGTTGTTTTCTCCTTGATCCGCAGTTTAAATCGGATTCCATAGCGCCAGAGACTACCGGAAGGGACTCATGGGGAGTGCTCTGGCATTGGCCAAAAGGCGCTCAAGGACCTCACCCGATAGTATCCGAAGAAAATGCCGTTGTGAAAGATATAACCAGATGGCGAGATCAACTTGTGATACCGGATCCGACAAAACTGGATTGGAGGGATGTGAAGGAATATGCCGAGAAGGCCGACAGGGACGAATATATGCTTATCTCCTTTACTAATCAGGGTCTTTTTGAGCGTAGCCATGCATTAATGGGAATTGAAGAGGCACTCGTAGCCTATCTTACCAATCCAGAGGATATGTATGACCTGGTCGGGGCAATCTGTGATTTCAAGATCGTCATGGCGGACTTGTTATATGAGGCGGCAGAACCAGACATCATGCTTTTTCTGGATGACTGGGGCAATGCTCAGAACCTTTTTCTCCCACCTTACGTATGGCGTGATGTCATCCGACCGCACCAACAACGTTTGATAGATCATGTCCATTCAAAAGGTGCGCTGTATATGCACCATGCAGATTGCGTCTGTACACCGATCCTGGAAGACATGATAGAAATGGGCATTGATATCTGGCAAGGGATAATCGCAGAGAACGACATAAAAGCTGTACAGGATCAGATAGCCGGGCGCATGTGTTTGATGGGAGGTTTACGAAACAGGATCATAGATCGTATGGATGTGTCCGAGGCTGAGATCAGAGCTGAGGTCAGGTACTGTATTGATGAATACGCAAGCGCAGGTAGATTCTTCCCTTGTCTCCCGAGCCTTATATGGCCGGTAGATCCAGATAACAATAGATACATCGTTGAAGAGATCTCAAACTATGGCAGAGAATTCAACGAAAGAAACGCCCCTTTGACGACTCAATGACCTTTCTGTTGCTTGATTGGAGGATTCTATGCACTACCAATCATGACATGGGGTTAATTTATCAGGTGTTTGTCTGTTATGGGTCGCATCTCTCTGAGGCGGTTGGGGTGCCTCGAGCCGATTTGGCAAATAGTGAGGAGATCCGCCCGCTTTCAACTTGTTTTATGTGTTAGTGAAAGGTATGTGTGCTAGCTCCGAGCGATAGCAAGCTCGGAGCTAGCGAAATACCCTAATCGCCTCAGATGGGTGTGCGCAGTAACCTGATTCTACCCTTTAAGGTGCAAGGGAGAGCACAAGGCACAGTTAGCATCATATCGCGTGCTATACTGGGCATCCTGGGCAGATTACCTTATTTCCCGTCGAGATAGGGCGTTTATACTGTTAGGTGTTTCTATGATAGTCAGCAACCGAGTGAGTACCGGCATACCAGGCCTGGATGAAGTAATCGACCAATTCAGGATCGGGGATAACGTGGTGTGGCAGGTGGGGAACGTCGCAGAATACCGCGCGATTGTTGAACCTTTTGTGCGCAAGTCAAGAAAAGATGGCAGGAGACTTGTGTATTGCCGTTTTGGAAGTCATCCTCCGCTCTTTGCAGAAGCCGAAGTTGACAAGATATACACCCTCGAGCCAGACAAAGGTTTTGAGAGTCTCGCAACCAAGGTGCACCAGATCATCCATGAGGAAGACAAGGGTGTATTCTATGTCTTTGATTGCCTGAGTGACTTGCTGGGATATTGGTATTCCGATCTGATGATAGGCAACTTTTTTCAAGTTACCTGTCCCGCCTTATTCAGATTGGACACTGTTGCATGTTTTGCCCTTATGAGGGGCACCCATGTCAATACGACCATTGCCCGCATCAGAACAACGACCCAGATCCTGCTTGATCTTCACACTATCGGCGGAAAGACCTATGTGCATCCGCTTAAAGTCTGGGAGCGTTATTCGCCCACCATGTTTTTTCCGCATCTCATCGAAGGTGATAATGCCATCTCCATCACCGCTAGCTCTGAGGCTGCCGCACTTTTCTCGGGGCAATGGCAATTACAGCAGGCACGTGACTATTGGGAGATAACCCTGGAGCAGGCAAAGTCAGCACTTGCAAGTGGTGCGCGTGAGCAAGGGCAGTCAAAGGAACTGCTAATCCATCTGTTGCTCGGCAAGGAGCCTGGTATCTCAGAGCTGACTGAGCAGTATTTTACCCTCCAGGATCTGCTCTATATAGCATCACGTGAGATTGGCACGGGGCGCATCGGCGGCAAAAGCGTAGGCTTTCTGCTTGCGCGGCAGATACTCAAGGCTAATGCCTCCATACCCGTTCAGACTCGTATGGAGTCTCATGACTCCTACTACATCGGATCCGACGTTTTCTATACCTATATCGTCTTGAATGGCTGCTGGGGCCTGAGAATGCAGCAAAAGACCCCTGAGGGGTATTTTGAGTATGCAGAGGAACTCAAGAGAGAGCTGCTAAACGGCAGATTCCCCGATAGCATCCGAGAACAGTTCAGTCAGATGCTCGAATACTTTGGGCAGTCACCTATTATTGTACGCTCCAGCTCTTTACAGGAAGATGGTTATGGCAATGCCTTTGCCGGAAAATATGAAAGCGTGTTCTGCGCCAACCAAGGCACGCCTGAAGAACGCTTTGAAGAGTTTGAGCGCGCTGTAAGGACCGTGTATGCCAGCATCATGAATGAGGACGCCCTCAGGTACCGCAGCGATCGTGGCCTTATCGACAAAGACGAACAGATGGCCGTATTGGTCCAACGTGTTTCAGGGGATCATTATGGCGATCTTTTCTTCCCGCATACCGCCGGTGTTGCCAACTCTATGAATCTCTATCTCTGGGATCCAGCTATGGACCCCTCCGCCGGTATGTTACGCCTGGTGTTTGGGCTCGGTACACGGGCCGTTGACAGAGTATCAGGAGATTACGCTCGTATCGTAGCGCTTGATAGGCCGGTGGATGGCCCGCCCGTTACCCATGGAGAAGAAGCAAAGTACAGTCAACATAATGCTGATGTTTTAGACCTCAAACTCAATATGCTTTTGACCCAGCGCTTAAGCGATGTGGCGCAGGAAAGCCTGCACACCAATAAGACACTTTTCTTTTCACAGGACAGAGATCTTATAACGCGGATGAAAGAGCAGGGGAGGCGCCTTGCCGCAACACCATATCTGGCTGATTTTGACGGCATGCTAACCCGCACCGCGTTTCCCGATGACATGAAGGAAGTCTTGTCCGTGCTGCAAAACGCCTATGACTATCCCGTAGATGTTGAATTTACAGCAAACTTCCGTGAAGACGAGTCGTACTTTATCAATATCCTTCAATGCCGTCCTTTGCAAACACAGGTCCTGGAGGCTGCCTCTGAAGCTCCGACCACGCAGGCAGACCAGATACTCCTTAAGGTAGGAAGACACTTTATCGGAGGCAACCTGCACGCTGATATTGACTATGTCATTTCTGTGGATCCCAAGGCGTATCTTGCCGCATCAGAGCAGGACAAGTATCAGATCGCTCGCACGATTGGTCTTTATAATCAGCTCTTAAGAAATGAGAAGGTCATGTTGATGGGTCCGGGACGTTGGGGTACCACGACTCCCTCGCTGGGCGTGCCGGTGCATTTTTCAGATATTGGTCAGATGACTGTGCTCGTTGAGATTGCCTATAGGGAGATGACACCTGAGATCAGTTTTGGCAGCCACTTTTTCCAGGATTTGGTGGAGTCCAACATTTTTTACATTGCCTTATACGGTCAGGAAGAAGGAGACGTGTACTGTCCGGAAGAACTCAACGACAGCATGTTGGTAGAGTTGGATGGTGTCGAGCCAAATGTTTCAGTCAAAAATGCTCTCAAGGTCTATAGAACCCCCGAGCTCATGTTGTACTCCAATATCGTCGACCAATACGCGCTCTGCTACTTTGATTTTGAGCAGACAACCAGATAGCTAAGAAATACTCACCTTACCCAGCTTAAGCCGTTGTTGTGAAGCAGATGTCTCACAGAGTTCGATCAGGGTCTTTTCCGGCAGAGTTGTGTTATCCCAAAGCG
>JAVBUQ010000144.1:0-5908 GCA_031555185.1 Coriobacteriales bacterium | reverse complement strand
AGGATTTATCGTTGCCTTTGCTGTATCTACTTTTGAATAGTGTTTGGAGAGTTAGGCGCAGGTCTTATAAAGGTCTCACTGCCCACATCAAAGGCGAAAGAAGCTCCCTGGATGAAGAAACCCCTGGTAAACAGGGGTTGCAAAGATTGTTTATGGTGGGCCGTCGGGGACTCGAACCCCGGACCTTAGGATTAAGAGTCCTCTGCTCTACCAACTAAGCTAACGGCCCAGGAAAAGAAAGCTATTTGACGCTATTGGCGAGTTTGGTAACTCCCGACTTGCGGTTAGATGCCTGGTTTTTATGGATTATTCCCTTGCTTGTTGCCTTGTCAAGCATTCTACAGGTGTTTGCCGCGCTTATCTGTGCTTTCTCGGCGTCTCCTTCAGCAACAGCGTCCTGAACCTGACGCGTAAGGGTATGCAGTTCGCTCCTTACAGCCTTATTGCGTAAACGAGCTTTCTCATTGGTCTTAATACGTTTCTTTTGGCTTTTAATGTTTGCCACTGGCTTGCCTTTCTAGCTTGTCGCCTGCGCTGTATGGCACAGTTTCAGAAGAAGTGAATACTAGCATATCAACTACTTGAATACAAATCAGGGCATTGGTCAGCGTTTGCTATAATCATGTATAAAGTTTTCCGTATCACAGAGTTGCCCGATGAAAACACCGAGGAGTAACATGACTGATTTGCCGGATACCATTGATAGTCCCATCGAGGGCACACTTAAAGTTACCGACAACGTAATAACCGACCTGGTAGGTTACGCCGCCATGGAGAGTTACGGCGTTGTTGGCATGGCTGCGCCTTCACTGCAAGACGGTATCGCAAAGCTTCTGCCTGCTCGAGCCCTCAGCCGTGGAGTGACTATCAGCAAAGACGAGGATGGTATCAGCTCTGATCTTTATGTCATTATTGAGCACGGTATGAATCTTTCTACCGTTTCTAATAACCTGGCAGATCGCGTACGATTTGTCCTTGAGACCTATGCGGGTCTTAAGGTAAAGGATGTCACGGTACATGTCCAAGGTATCCACACTTCACCACGGGGAACAGAACGTCTTTAGCTCGCTAGTAACAGAACAAAAGGATAGGGAGCTTCTGGTCCCCTGTATCGACAAGGAATCGCATTTATGAGCATTGAGCAACAACAGATCGTCAGGGCAATATATGCCGCAGGTCAAGTCCTTAATGAAAAGAAGGAGGATATCAATCGCCTCAACGTTTTTCCTGTACCAGATGGCGACACGGGCACAAACATGTCCCTCACCATCGACACGGTCATCTCGGAACTCTCTGAGCTTCCCGCAAATGCAAGTACTGCAGATATCCTTAAAGCTGTCACCCATGGCTCCTTGATGGGAGCACGTGGAAACTCCGGTGTTATCACTTCGCAGATCCTTCGTGGCGCATGTGAGGGGCTCAAGGATGCAACCGAACTCGATGCCAGGACCATAGCTGCAGCGGCAAATCGAAGCGTCGAAGTTGCCTTTAACGCGGTGCGTAAACCCGTTGAAGGTACAATCCTTACCGTACTTAAAGACGCCGCCGCCGCCGCATCCCTCGCTGCAGACGAAGGGCTCGATGGACTTCAGAGCCTCAAAACTCTCTCTACTGAGGCTATGGCCTCAGTGCGTCGCACTCCAGACCTCGTGCCGATTCTTAAGGAGAACGGCGTGGTGGATGCCGGCGGGTTTGGACTCGCCATTTTGCTTGAAGGGTTTACCGCCGCGCTGAGCGGGGAGGGTCCTGCCGTCATTCCAGCAACATCCAGCCTGTCTCGGCCAGAGCCCCTTGTAGCCATTGAGCAAATCAATGACTGGGAGGGGAGTGATTATCTCTATTGTACAGAGTTCCTCTTTAATGCAGAAAACCTTAACAAGGAAGAAACATTGGATTTTCTCGAATCGCTGGGAGACTGCGAGCTGCTGGTGGGGTCAAGTCCTGACTATAAAATACATGTGCATACCAATGAACCCGGACTCGTGCTTACTTATATGACCGATCGCGGGCAGGTCTCTGAAGTTCATATTCATAATATGCAGCTGCAAAGCAACGAACGCGCCCAAAGCCTGGCAAAGGATTCAAGACAAACCAGCACTTTTGAGGGTAGTTCGTTTGGCGTCACCAGCTCAACAAATGCTTCACCCAAGGAGATCGGTTATATTGCTGTTGCCTCTGGTCTGGGAAGCGCCCGAATCCTGGAGTCTCAGGATGTGGACTTTATTGTGCAAGGCGGCCAGACCATGAATCCATCTACCAAAGACTTTGTTGATGCTATAGATGCGGTTAACGCAAAGTCGGTCATTATCTTCCCTAATAACAAAAATATTATCCTGGCCGCTAACGCTGCGGTAGCTAATGCGAGCAAACCTGCGGCGGTTGTACCTACCACCAGCGTGCCGCAGAGTTTTTCCGCACTCTTTGTGGCAAATCCTGACGCATCTCTTGAAGAAAATGTAGAGGCTATGACTGAAGTGATAGCCGGAGTAAAGACTGCAGAGATCACTACGGCTATCAAAAAAGCCAAAGCCGCTGATGGCAGCCGTATCAACAAAGGTGATGTCATCGGCATCACGGACGAGGGTATTATTGCTGTAGGAAAGGACGTAGCAGAAATCGCTATGGAGCTTATACCTTCCATTGCAGAAGATGCAGATGTCCTGACCCTGCTCGCGGGCGAGGATTTTGATGACACACAACTTGAGGCTCTTTGTAATCGTATCAAAGAGGAGTGGCCGGAGCTTGAGACCGACTGTCAACGCGGCGAACAACCACTTTACCCTCTGATACTGGCTGCAGAGTAAGTGTCTCGGGGCCGCTTATGGATGCGCGCACCGAACAAACCCACACCTTAGATACCGGCGTCGAACAGATCCGTTTTGCCCACGGCAAACGCCTTGACGGTCTTCACGAGCTTGGGATCACCTCCATTCGCGACCTGCTTGAGCACTATCCTTTCAGATATGATGACTTCTCAAAAGTCATGAGGATAATCGACCTGCCTCTTGGTAAAAAAAACGCGGTTCTGGGCAGGATCCATGCAGCCAAAGGACGTAGGTCCTCAAAAGGTGGCTACCTCTATGAGATCACCGTTACGGATTCCAGCGGCATGATCAAAGCAGTGTGGTTCAACCAGAACTGGCTGACTGAAACGCTTACCGTTGGCAAGGATATCCTTCTTCTGGGAAAAGTTGAGCATTACGGTGGTTTTTTAAATATGGCCTCTCCTCTTTATTCTCTGGTGACGACCGAGCAACCACCTCCGGAAAACGAAAGCGGTGACAAGCAGATCCAAAACATCGATGCCGGCTCCAGTCCCGTGGGCATCGTGCCTGTATATCGAGCAACCGGCAAGATCAGCTCAAACTGGATCAAACGCCTGGTGCTTGAAACACGCAAACTGGTTCTGGAGCCCCTGGATCCATTGCCTCCCTCACTCAGGATCAAACGAAACCTGATGAGTCGACAGATAGCATGGTATAACATCCACACCCCCATTTCTGAAGAAGAGCTCAGACAGGCACATAAACGGCTTGCTTATGAGCAGGTCTTTTTGACGCACCTGCGTTTTGCTTACGCCGAAACAAAACGGCAGCAAGGGCTCAGGAGCTTTGAGCATCACAGAGAAGGGAGTCTGCTGGACAAACTCAGCGGTTTACTTCCCTTTGAGCTTAGCGATTCGCAGAAAAGCGCTGTTTCTGAGATACTCACTGATATGCATGAGCCCCAAAGGATGAACCGTTTACTCCTCGGCGACGTTGGCTCAGGTAAGACCGTTGTTGCCTTGTTTGCTCTTGTTGCCGCTGTTCAGAGTGGTTGGCAGGCGGTTATGATGGCCCCCACCGAGATCCTGGCCAATCAATACTCCCAGGCTGTAGGCTCTTTTCTCGACAGGCTGGATATTTCCTGGACATTGCTCAGCTCCTCTATGAGAGTAGGCACACGTATGACAGAGTACGGACGCATCACAACGGGGGATGTACAGGTGGTATTTGGCACACATGCACTCATAGAACCAGGAGTTGTCTTTAAGGAGTTGTCCCTCATCATTATCGATGAGCAACACCGATTTGGTGTTGAGCACCGCAACAGCCTTATCGCAAAAAGTCCCATGGCAGATTTTCTCAGTATGACGGCTACTCCCATACCTCGCTCTCTTGCCTTGGTGCTCTATGGCACGATCACGGCAAGTTATCTGCAAAACAGATCTCAAAAGGCAAAGACCACTACAGTCAATATCGATAGTTCCGTTGCTTACAAGGCGTATGAGGCTATTCGAGAAGCTCTCAGGAAAGGGGAGCAGGCGTATATAGTCTGTCCTCTTATTTCTGCTCCACGCATGGAGGAAGGAGAAGAAGATGAGATACAGTATCTCGATGACCTGGAAGGTTTTGTTGACGAACCCTCTATCGCCGCCGCAGAGGCGGAGCTTAAACATCTGAGGACGCAGGTCTTTCCGGAACGGACTATTGAACTACTCACCTCGCGTGTCAAAAGCGAAGAGAAGCAACGTATTATGTTGGGTTTCAGATCCGGAGAAGTGGATATCCTGGTCTCAACTACGGTCATTGAAGTAGGCATAGACGTTCCTAATGCCACGATCATGGTCATCTTGGACGCCGACAGGTTTGGCCTTGCTCAACTACATCAATTACGCGGGCGTGTAGGGCGTGGCACAAAGAATGCCACGGTCTTTCTGGTCTCCCATAATCCCGGTGAGAAAGCTCGGAAAAGACTGCGCCTTCTGGAGCAGAATACCGACGGTCTCAAGCTGGCAGAGGCGGATCTGGCCGAGCGTCGAGAGGGTGATATAGCGGGAACACGTCAACATGGCGATTCTTCGCTCAGCCTTATCAATGTTATCAGAGACAGTGCTCTTATAGAGATTGCCCATGAAGACGTACTTTCTCTCCTCAAACAAGATGAAGCGCTATCCCATCCAGAACATCAGCATCTTCGTTATGAACTGTCGCACGAAAAAAGTGTAAGCACAGACTAGCATGCGCATCATCTCTGGCATATATGGCGGAAGAATCATCCAGGCAGTGCCCACCAAGCTCACCCGGCCAACTACCGACAGGGTTCGTGAGGCATGGGCCTCTACCATGACCAGCCTTCTTTCTGATTGTACCTTTAAAGACATACGAGTTCTTGATGCCTTTGCCGGTAGCGGCGCGCTGGGACTTGAGCTGCTTTCGCGCGGGGCGGAGGGGTGTCTCTTTGTAGAAAAGAATAAAGCGGCGCTTTCTGTACTGAAAGCAAATATACACAGTCTTGCGATCCCTCATTCCCAGGCATCTATTTGTATGGCCGACAGCCTTGCTACTCTATTGCCTGAGTGCATAGCAGCAAGCAAGCCTTTTTCTGTAGTAGCCCTGGACCCTCCGTACTCTACACCTTGCACACAGATCGTTGGCTTACTTACCTCTCTGGGACAAGCAGACCTTCTTGTCAAAGAGTGCCTTATCAGCTATGAACACGCAGCTGAGAACAGTGAGGACATGGATGGTTTGATTATTAATACACCAGGTGGACAGCTCAGACTTGTGTCAGTAAGACATAAAAAATACGGCACGATTTGCCTGGACTACTATAGTTGTGGTTAAATCCTGCTTTCTTGAAGTAACGACTCAAAGGCGCAGATCAAAAAGGAGAAACCATGCCGAGAGCACTGATACCCGGAACCTATGATCCCGTGACCCTTGGGCATATCGATGTAATAGAGCGAGCTACGAGGATATTCTCGTCGGTTATTGTAGGTGTGGCCGCCTCTCCTCAGAAAGGCTCGGGCCCTCTCTTTACTCTGAAAGAACGCGTGTCTTTTGTAGAAGACGCCGTGTCACATCTTTCCAAGGTGGAAGTCCGTCCCTTCAGCACACTGTTAGTAAAGTTCGCGGCAGTGATGAAC
>JAVBUQ010000096.1:0-3587 GCA_031555185.1 Coriobacteriales bacterium | reverse complement strand
ATCGCTGGGCAAGCTATACTCGTCCTTGACAAAGAAAAATGCACCTAAAGCTCCTGAATAAGCAGCATTTGCTTCCGCGCCAGCCCGGTTAGCAATCTCACAGAAGAGCTCCATCGCACCCAAACAGCCATCACGAGCAGGCACCACTGGTTGGCGTAAACAAAAGTTCCAATCCATATTGAGGCCGCCGAGATGACGATGCGCTAGAAAGGTATTATCAAGCAAGTCATAGCGCTCAAGATAACATGCTTCTGGAATGACGAGATCATAGAAATATGATGAGTCATTGAGGTATACGTCTACACCAACCACATACTCATATTCAGACAGCATCTGTGCCTGCTCATCAAAATCCCCCCACCATTTAAGAGGATTGCTGGCGAGCACAAAGAGATCCTTGGACTTTGGGTACTTATCATTGTAAAACGATGGGTCAAACTGGCTGACCCAATAGAAATGTGTATCCATCGCCAGAGGCTGCAGCTCTGACATTGCTTTGTTTGTTGGAACGCCGATATTGTTACGAATGAAATCATAGTATGAGTGCGTCCCGCCAACCGGATAGACGAGGGACGTGTAGTTGAGCAGCCCATCTTCTTCCCAATAGTCTGGTCTCCAGGTGACGTTTGCTTCATCACTATACCCATTACATACAGGTGCATATCCGATAAAGCCGCCAACCGAGTTACACGAACCAACGATGATATTGAGCTGCTGGATAGCCCAGTTACTCAAGAAACTATGCTTGTGACGTGAAATGCCCGAGAAAGTATCGGCACAGACAGGACGATACGGAAGCACATAGCCATCTATCTCTATTGTCTCGCCAATCCGGGCTGCCTCGCCAAATTCTTTGGCAATACGTCGAATCTTGTCTGCAGGAACGGTCGAGATGCTTTCGGCATATTCAGGTGTGTATTTTGTCATGTGTTCTTTGTAAAGTGTCCAGCCAGTCTTGCAGGTTTTTCCGTCGAATTCGATGGTTCCCTCAAGCATTGGTTCTTTTGCCGTATCGTAAGAGAGAGCACCCTGTGCTGCTTCATCCCAATAGAGGGCTTTGTTTGATTCTGGGTCTCGAATCACCCGTTGTGTCGCAACATCAACAAGTGAGGGGGCATTGGTACGCACCTTAAGATAATCAGAATCATATATTCCTAATTCGTTTACCAATACGTTTGACATGGCCAAAGCAATGACAGCGTCGGTACCAGGGATCAGAGGTATCCACTCATCAGCTTTGTCTCCTGCTGCGCTCATGTGCGGATCGAAGTTAACGAGCTTACAGCCCTCGACTCTTCTGTCTGCGAACATCTTTGCTGTCATATTGAAACCGTGTCGCGTAGCGGTACCTGCCTGAGTTCCAAACTGAACAAGATAATTACAGTAGGAATAGTCTGGCATCGCGTTTCCGGTACCCGTAAAGATGTCTTCGTTGCAATGCACGCCGGCTCCACATATGTCGGAGAATGCCTTTTCAAAGCCGCCCATCCCTAGTGCTGCAAACAGGTTAACCCCGGGGTACAAGGCAGCAGATTGGCTTATCATTGATGACAGCGCAACATTGCGGGGATCCTCCTGCGAAGCCGCGATAAACTTCTCCAAAAAGAGATCTATGGCCTCATCCAGCGAGATCTCCTCCCAGCCAGGATCTTCATCCAATCCTTTATTGGGGTTAGTTCGCTTCAAGGGTTTTGTAACGCGATGGGGATCGTACAGCTGCATGAGACCTGACGCGCCTTTGGAACAAAGTCTCCCGCCACCTATCGATGAATCGGGATTTCCCTTTATCTCCAGCGCTACGCCATCAACAACACGAACAAGGATCGCGCAACCATTGAAGCACATATTGCAGGTCGTAGGAATCCAGGTATCCCCACTGCCCTCGGTAACCTCACTTGAATCACTGGGAGAACATCCCACCAGAACACCTCCGGCAAAACCTGCAGCAAGTGCGGTAGTTGCAGCTCCAACTACAAATTTTCGACGACTTATCTCTTTCGTTCTTGTTACCATCTCATACTCCTTCATTTCCATCGTGCCAGAAACGCAAGTGCCTCTGCCCTATTAACCTTGCTGAAGCTAAATCTCTTCCACCGCTGATTTACTTCCTCATCGCGTACAAGCGAACTACTCCTCTCCCTGTTTGTGCTACAGGTAGCCTGGGAATTGGCTAACCCAGAGGGAACCAAGCCGGCTATCCGTTGCAGGACAGGATGCTCTCTCTGTGCTGAGAGCTACCTCTCTCACAACTGCTACCGGACTCGCTCTCTAAAAAAGCTACTCCCAGACGCCCTACAACCCTATACACCGTTTCTTCAGCAAGACTGAAAACCTTCTCATAAAAATCCACACCCCAGTTCTTGACATGTTCGTCAAAGAAGCTCTGAGATGACTGACTGATTTCTCTACATTGTGCTGTGTGATCGCTTTTCTGCGTCAGTCCCTGGTTCTGGCGAAGTAATTGCATAAACTCAAACTGTACTGCCATATGGTCTTCTCGAAGGGCTGGGATGATGCTTGAGGTGAAAGACGCATCTTTGTAGGCGCGCCTGGCTTTCAGCACAACATTGTTGAGCGCTATATCTTTTCCGGACAGATACTGTTCCGATCCGAGAAACCTCGCTTCATACAAAGTTAAGACACTGAAAGTAGGGTTACTAAAGAGATGAGTATAGTCCTTTCGTATTGCGTGAAAAAAATCCTCTTCGCATACATCCTCAAAAACAGGTACCTCAAGATCAGCCAAGAGGTTATCTATCCTGCGCTCACTGAAACACAGTTCTTGAAGAATGCTCCTGATATCTGATGCAAGCATTCCTGTATAAAGAGCGTGAGCGAGCTCTCGGGTGGGCCGCACAAGAAAGGAACCAAGTACCTGATACATATCTGATGACGCAAAATAGTATTCTGTAGTCCGTTGAGTTGACATCCAAACCTCCTGGTCTTTGCCCTTTATCAATACGGCCTTTTTATCGCCTGACAACCTAACTGATGAGTTTTCTACGTTGCACCCCTGAGTCCATACAATCAAGAGGATCGTTATACACATGGATTGAATCCGGGTGCGCGGAACATATCAAGGTTAAATTGTGTTCTATGGCAAGGTCCACAGCTACATCTGTTGGTACTGCTTTGGTAATGAGTATGGGTATTCGCGCGCGTATTACCTTGCTCACCATATCGACGGGTACCCGTCCACTGGTAAAAACCATCGCCTGAGTAAGGTTGACCCCGTCATACAATGCGCATCCTATTGCCTTATCCAAAGCATTATGTCGGCCTAGATCTTCCATACAATATCTGACCGTCCCACCAACCATCACATAACAACAATGGGTTCCAAACGTTGATCTATGTAACGGAGTGTCGCGTTTAAACAGTTTGGCAAGCATAAAAACAGACGTGCTACACCACGGAATCGGCGTTAATCCTGTAAGCGCAAGATCGTTATTCCTCTGGCTGTTTGTTGGAGTAATCTGAGAGCCATGTGTCAGGACTCTTTCGATTTCACCATTCTTGCTGGAATATTCCATTTGTTTATTGATGCTCACCTGTACACGTGTTCCACTCTCATTAATGATGATGTC
>JAVBUQ010000119.1:0-5764 GCA_031555185.1 Coriobacteriales bacterium | reverse complement strand
AGGATCAATAACAACGAGCTCTGGACCTCGATACTCACGGGAAAATACACTGCCGGCAAAGATGATATACGCGACTGCAAAACACAGATGATCTATAACGTCAACAGCAATATGATCAACCAGATGCCGGGAACAATGCTGGCTATTGATGCCTTCAGAGAGATCGAATTTGTCGTCACGCAGAATATCACCTTAACCACAGCGGCTCTCTACGCGGACATTGTCCTCCCTATCACAACACACTGGGAGCGTATTGGTGAGATTACCGGTGGATATCGTGAGCAGATCATGTATACGGCGCAGGTAACTGAGCCCATGTTTGAATCACGAGATGACATCTGGGTTGCGGAAGAACTGGCAACACGTATTGGCGTCGATGTCAATGAGCTCAGTCCCCATTCGCAGGAGCAGGAGCTCTTCAATCAAATGACAGCCGCCACGGTAGTTGAGGATGATGGCGTAACGGTGTCTCCGCTTCTGACTTACACCCAAGAAGATATAGACCAATTGGGTGTGGAAGGCGTACCTCAACAAGGCCGCATTCCCTACTCACAATTTGTGGAAGAGGGCATTTATCAGGTTCCTCGAGAAGAAGGCGACAACTTTGGATATGTAAGCCTCGCTGATTTCAGGGAGGATCCCGAGGCAAATCCACGTAACAATAAAACCGGGAAGCTGGAAATATACTGCAAGGAGATTGCCGAGGATATCGAAGCCTGCGGATGGGGTACGGCGTCCGCCGGGCCAAAATATGTGGTGGGCGCAGAATGCTATGAAGAGACCTTCTCGGACTGGGCAACCAAGACAAAAGGTGAGTACCCCTTCCAACTTCTCTCCGAGCATCATCCGCGGTTTGCACATTCCCAGTTTGGCAACGTGCCTATTCTCAAGGAAGCTTTTGATCATCCTCTCTATATGAATACCCTTGATGGTGAGGGCCTTGGCCTGCAAACGGGTGAGACGGTCTTAATCACCTCAAAATGGGGCAAATCTCTCAGGCCGGTTCTTCTGGTTGACTATGTAATGCCCGGTGTTTTACTTCTCGGTCAGGGTGCCTGGGTCGACATCGATGAAGAGAGCGGCGTGGATACCGCAGGAAGTATCAACGTTCTGTTTGGGCCCAATCCCAGTGCCTTTGGGCACCAGGCTACCGGAAGCTGCATTGTAAAGGTTGAAAAGTGGACAGGCGACACACTGGTCCCTGATGCTGAAGTTGCGCCACGCGAATTATTCAAGGAGGTCTAGTTTTATGAGCACACAAATGGCATTCTATGTTGACTCAAGTGTTTGCGTTGGTTGCAGAACTTGTGAGATTTCGTGCAAAGACACATTGAATCTGACAATTGGCCCGCGGCCACGATACGTGCGCGACTTTGCCGGAGGATCCTGGGTTACGGATTCTACAGATCCTTCTCTGCTACGACCTGATGGTGTGTTTTCCTACAATGTTTCCATCTCGTGCAATCATTGTGCCAATCCAGCCTGCAAGGCATTTTGTCAGTATGACGCTATAACGAAGGATCCGGAGAATGGCATCGTCTCCATTGACGAGGAGAAGTGTACAGGATGTGGTGCTTGCCAGGAGGCCTGCCCCTATGGTGCTCCCCAGGTCATCGAGTCCGATCAGTTGGCAAAAAAGTGTGACTTCTGCAAAGATCTGCTTGATCAGGGACAGGAGCCAGCCTGTGTGGGCAGTTGTCCCATGAGGGCTTTGGACTATGGTGATTACAGTGAGCTCGTTGCTTTGTATGGAGAGACAGCAGACGTGGCACCTTTGCCCAGCTCCAGCGAAACTGTTCCGAGCCTGGTTATCAAGTTACACAAAGACGCTAAGACGGATATGACAGAAGGTTATACAACCTCACTGTATGTGATGGATCGTTAATCAGGAGGAGTTATGGGTACGATGCTTGTATCAAAACCAACCAGCTCGCGGCACTCTCTGCCCGACTCTGAGATGGTGTATTCCTATCAGCTCTTTTTTGAGCTGATAGGCAAAACGCTCTATATGTTTCCAACGAGAGATTTATTTGAGACCCTGCTGTGCGAGCGTGTCTTTGAAGAGTTGCCCATTGATTTGAAGGATCCTCGTTTTACAAAAGGTAAAGTGCTGCTGTCTGCCTGGAGTACGCTGCAAAACGGTGTGCTCAGTGATGAAGAATATGACAGACTGGTAGTTGACGACACCCTTTTGTTCTCTGGCATGCAGGTTATGGCAGCTCCTCCCTGGGAGTCGGTCTATTTTAATGAAGAACGACTTGTGTTTCAGCGAGAGACCATGGATGTCAGAGCGTGGTATAGACGTTACGATCTTCAGATTGCGCAGATACATCACGAGCCCGATGATCATATAGGCTTTGAAGTTGACTTTCTCTCAAAGATTCTCGCATGCTTTCTTGAATGTGATTCAGAGGGAGATAGTGACGGCTCTTTAGCTGTGTTCCATGATGCGATAACGTTTGCACGGGAGCATCCCTTGCGTTGGGTTGATCATTGGGCTGCAGGAGTTGAGGCACATGCACAGACCGAACTGTACCGAGGAATAGCACTGGTCTTGCCTGTGGCCTTACGAACGTTCTCGCTTTTAGCATAAGGCGGTTCTGTCTTCTGAAACCCTGCTGTTGCATGGAGTTTGAATGGGTTTGAGTGGGTTTTGCCTGCCTTGGCAGCATGCGGTTGCGCACGTCCTGTTATGACGATCTGTAAGCTCTGCTCTAACCAGAGCAACAGGTTGAATGTTTCACGGTAGAGCAAGCACTCTTGCGCGGGATACTGCTGCTGGAGAGGGGGCAGGCGTTTTATGCCTGCCCCTTTTTTTGCGTGTATGCAATCATTGCCTCATACTACAGCCATCCCACCGTGACTCTTTTTACAAGCAGGTCTTGGCCGTGAGTACTACTCTGGCAGACTCTCGCTAACGAGTTGATTGGCTTGGGTCAATAGACATGGTCTGGAAGCGCTCTGTCATGAAATCATCGTCATAATAGGTGTCGCAGAACTCTTCAAGGGCATTGCTGGGAGGAACACCTGCCTGACGTTTGTACCAACTGTCATAGGCCGCCAGGGTCAAAACCCCGTCGATGATCATCAAAGTTGCACAGATCGCTGTGATGGTATAGCGCCAGTTCCAGGGAATGAGATTGACCAGTTTGAGTACATAGGGCAGCAGGAACTTGATCCAAACACATCCGAGGAGGCCCCAGAAAAACATGAACATCCCGTTGGTGCGGCCATCAATGGAGAGAAAGGTGCCCGTGTAGTCCCAGGCAACAATACCAAAGGCAAATTGCAAAAACCAGCTCACTGCATACTCAAACGCTCCACCAATAAGGGCACTCAGGAGAAAAACCAGTAAGATATTCTTCTTATAGAAGCGATTCAGGGCAACTGTCATCAAGACTGCGCCAAACCCATAAATAGGAGAAAAGGGCCCGTAGATCATGCCGGCCCTGTCCTGATAACCACCATACACAACAGCGTGAAAAATAGTCTCGATGATTACCCCGAAGACGCAGGCAACCACGAAGATCCAGAAGATATTAAAAAAATCGAGCCTGATGTATCCCTTGCCGCTGGCGTCGCGTCCGAGCGTCCCTTCTTCAACCTCTTCACGTGTTTCCATGCTCCTGAGTTTGCGTTGAACCTTGCGTTCCTCAGAAAGAGCCGGATCGATATAGGTTGCGATTACAATAAGAATAACGAGCCAGATAAAGTAGTACAGCAAATCAAGGGAGAGGCCATCCAGCATCAGTGAGCACAACAAAGAAATTATGGTCGTGACCATGAGGATCTCAGAGTTTCTCCGTGCATTACGACGCTTGTTGCGCAGAAGGTTAATGCCAAATATTGCGCCTAATACACCGCTGACCAGCACAGAGAGGAGAAGGATAATAGCTATTGCAAAAGTCGTAGCGCCCAGACTGTCCGCAAGCTCCAGAGGAGAAGATGCCATAGCGATGATAATCAACACTATGACGGGCACTGAAAGCACCGCCTCGAGGATCAGTAGGATAGAGAGTATCTTGAGGATAAGGGGAGTCTTCTTTTTATGCGGCTCTTCGAGATCCTCTGCTTCCACTTTCTTCAACTCATCAAGGTCTTTTTCCGTCTCTTTTATCTCTTCTTTGGTTTTGTTGATATCTTCTTTGTTGTTCTCTTGCTCTTCTTTAATCTCTTTACCCATGAGTCTCCCTTAAGAAAATGTTCAAACAGCAGTATTCTAGCGTATCATGCTCACTCTTTGCCTTTCAAATGGATTCTTCATGGTGTGGGGAAGGGAAAGCCCCTGCGAATACCTCAGGCACACACTCAGGCACGCACCTGATGTGCGCCTCGTGCGCACAGTTCACGCACACCTCAAGCTCAAAGCTCATGCACACAGCTCACGCACAGCTTTTGCTCTCCACAAACCCAGCTCGCGCACAGCTCACGCACAGCTTTTGCTCTCTACAAACCCAACTCACGCACAGCTTTGACGCACCTCATGCGCATACACACCTCATGCCAGCTCGTGCACACCTCAGGTGCGTACCTCAAGTATTGATCCCTCCTTTGACGGCACGATGTCCCACGAGATATGGGTGGTAGCATCAAGAAACAGTCTGTCATGAGAAACAAGAATGAGGGTGCAGGGACACGAAACAAGCAGCGTCTCCAGGGCTTCGATTGAGAGTAGATCCAGATGATTTGTTGGCTCATCCATGATGATGATCTGTGGCTTGGCAAGAATACCAAGTGCCAACATAAGTTTACGCGTCTCACCGGGGCTCGCCAGGTTTCCGCTGAGAAGACGATCAGGATCAGAATTGAGCTGGGCCACAATTGAAAGCGCTTTTCCTCGTTCACGTTGGGGCAGCACTCTCAAAGCGGCGAGTTGCTCACGTCGTTTGGTCCCACTCAATTCCTGGGGCAGAAAAAGCAGACGTAAGCCTGAAGGCACTGCACCAACAAGAGCTGCAACAAGCGTGGTTTTACCCGTACCATTAGGGCCAGCCAGGGCGATGTGATCCGCAGGCCCAACAGTAAGGTGAGGGATGTGCAGGCCGGTGCAGGCCTCGCTGCTCGCCTGAGTCAATTTACCCCGATGCAGGTATTCTCCGGAGCCAAAGCTCAGACAGCCCTCTTCAAGCTCCAGCACAAGCCTCCGATGTGAAGGCTCAGCATCAATCCATACCTCAGCGTTATAGACCTTTTCCACCTGCGCCTGCTCCAGACGATGCTGCGCAGCGGTAAGTCGTGCATCCATCTGTGCAGAGCGTCGTCCTGCTTTGCCGTCCTGCCCGGTAAAGATAGCAAGATCTATGCGGCCTTTAGCGTCCTTGTCTCCCTTTGCTATGGAGCGTTTGGAGCGGCGTGCGTCAGCCCTGCCCGCTTCTACATCACGGGCAGCCTTGACCTGGTTCAGCCGCAACAACTCATCTTTTGCAGACTTACGTTCGTGCACGGCAGCAGCATGTTCCCGTTGCTGCTGTTCGCGCCCCTCCGAATAGGAGCCAGGACGCATGACTGCTTTACCGCTTGTGAGGAACAGGCATTGCTGCACTAACATGTCCAACATCTCTCGGTCATGCGACACCAAGAGCCCCACACCTTTGTAGGCGGCCAATGCCTTGATCAAACGCTCCCTGCAGCGCGCATCAACATGGTTGGTGGGCTCATCCAATGCTAATACCGACGGGTCCTTCCAGAGAGCTACTGCGACTTGCAGACGTTTGCGTTCTCCCTCCGAAAGCATGTCGTAACGCCAGATCCAGTCATCCTCGAT